>NZ_JBXAKN010000003.1:458157-509634 GCF_058798375.1 Acidovorax sp. GW823-FHT01C06 | reverse complement strand
AGATACTTCACCGGTAGAGTTCGAAAGACGCCATTTCCAACGGCTCAAAAGTGTCTAGGGAATCCGGGGCGATTCATGCTGACCGAAATCCAGGCCGAAGACTTGCGGATCTTGTGCAACAAGCTCAAGGAGCGAGGGGCGCGGGCCACCGCGGTGCAGATCCGGGACATCTTGAAGCAGGTCTACGTCTACGCGACAGGCGCTCGACATCTTCGTCACGCTGCACGCCTGCGCGCAGGTTCAAGGTTCGGCTTTCCTTCTCGCTACGATCCGGATCGGTGCATGTCCAATGCGACCTTGAATCGGATCACGCAGCTCATCGTGGAGGGCGCCAAGGTCAAAGGTCTACCGCTGCAGTCGTTCACCGTCCACGACCTGCGCCGCATCTGCTCAACGCTACTGAACGAGATCGGCTTCAAACTCGACTGGATCGAGAAATGCTTGGCGCACGAGGAGGGGCGTTCCTCGCGTTCGATCTACAACAAGACCGAATGCGCCGAGCAGCGGCGCCACATGCTGCAAGAGTGGGCGCATTTGGTCGATGCCTGGGGCGATGGACAGACCTACGTGCAGAAGCTGATACCGAAGAACGTGGTCGTGCCGGCGTTGAGCGCGATTGCGTAGGAGGGCCGCATCATGGCTTGCTTTGGATCGGTCTTTGCCGGGTCGCGTTAGGTTTATTTTCGAGAAAGGCGGCCAGTCTTCGAGATGGTTTCCAGCAAGCTTGAGGCCGCGCTCTCGCGGACCAATTGCGTCGCCGGCCTGATCGTGCATTCTGACCAAGGGTGGCACTACAAGATGCAGCCCTACCGAGCGATGCTCGTGCGACACGGAGTCGAGCAAAGCATGAGCCGCAAGGGCAACTGCTTCGACAACGCGGCGATTGAAAGACTCTTCGGCACCCTGAACGCCGAGTACTTGCATCTCGAACGGCCCGATAGCATTCATACGCTCGAAGCGGGCGTGCATGATTGCGTCCACTACTACAACCACGAGCGCATCAAGCTCCGGCTGCAGGGGCTCAGTCCGGTGGAATACCGCTTGAGAAGCACCGCCTGATCGGCGGAATCGCGACCATCCAACTTCTGGGGGATCAGTTCAAACCCCGGGGGCGATTCAGTTCAGCCGACACGGTGCTTTGCTGTCACTGGTGGGCAGCGCCTGCCATGGAACGAGCGGTTTTGAGCGCACCAATCTACTTATCTCGACCCGCCGTAGACCGTCACTGACCTCTGAAAGTCAATTCCGCGCTTTCGACTGTACTTCGCCAAAAGTGACCGAAATGGTGTTTTCGAAAAATTAAACAAAAAAATCATTTTTATCATTACAATTAGCCATCTATCCACATGACATCAACCCACGTCCATGAAATCACCGTCAATTTCGTCCTTTTTCCTGTCACGAGATAGGGCTGAGCAGCATTTCATCGGCATCACGGCATGCTCCGACTGGGGAGATGCCAAATGAGCAATCTGAAAATTTCTACCCGCTTAGCCGGTCTTCTGGCAGTGTTGTGTTGTCTGGTCTTGCTGGTTGGAGGCAGCGGCCTTATGGGTATGAGCCACTCGAATACCGGACTCAAGTCGGTTTACGACGACCGGGTGGTCCCTCTCAAGCAGCTCAAGATCGTGGCGGACATGTATGCCGTCAACGTGGTGGATGCCGCCCACAAGGTGCGGGATGGGGGCATGACACCTGCCCAGGGCCTGCAATCAGTGAGTGAGGCTCGCAAAGCGATCAATACAAACTGGAGTGCCTATCTGGCTACACAGCTGGCACCCGAAGAGGTCAAGCTCGTGGATCAGTTCAGGCCCTTACAGGCGAATGCAGACAAAGCGACAGAGGTGCTGCAAGGGCTGTTCCGAGCTAGCGACATTCCTGGCGTCACAGCTTTTGCTGCCAAGGATATGTATCCCGCGATGGATCCTTTGCAGGATGTGCTGAGCGGGCTCATACAAGTGCAACTCGACGAGGCCAAGAAAGAATACGACAGTGCTGCTGCAAGCTACCAGACCATCTGGGTGGTGACCACGAGTGCAGTAGTGCTTGGGTTACTGCTGGCGCTGCTGGTCGGCGGCTCGATGATTCGGCAGATTTCGCACGCCTTGCGTGATGCAGTGCAGATCACTGACGCAGTGGCTCATGGTGACCTGGCAGTGGCGATCCACGCGAGGGGCAAGGACGAAATAGCCCAGTTGCTCGGTGGCCTGACCACCATGCGCGACAACCTGGCCCATGTGGTATCGGGGGTACGCGGGAATGCGCAGGGTGTGGCGTCTGCCAGTGCCGAGATTGCGTCGGGCAACAACGACCTGTCCAGCCGCACCGAACAGCAGGCCAGCGCGCTGCAGGAGACGGCGGCGTCGATGGAGGAGCTCAGCTCCACCGTCAAGCAGAACGCGGACAACGCGCGTCAGGCCAACCAGCTGGCGATGAGCGCATCCACCGTGGCGGGGCAGGGCGGCGATGTGGTGTCGGAGGTGGTCGAGACCATGAAGGGCATCAACGACAGCAGCAAGAAGATCGCCGACATCATCAGCGTGATCGACGGCATTGCCTTCCAGACCAACATCCTGGCGCTCAACGCGGCGGTGGAGGCGGCGCGCGCGGGTGAGCAGGGGCGTGGCTTCGCCGTGGTGGCGGGCGAGGTGCGCAGCCTGGCCGGGCGCAGCGCCGAGGCTGCCAAGGAGATCAAGGCCCTGATCACCGCCAGCGTGGAGCGCGTGGAGCAGGGCTCGGTGCTCGTGGACAAGGCCGGCGTCACCATGACCGAGGTGGTGTCCTCCATCCGCCGCGTGACGGACATCATGGGCGAGATCAGCGCGGCCAGCAGCGAGCAGAGCCAGGGCGTGTCGCAGGTGGGCGAGGCGATCACGCAGATGGACCAGGTGACGCAGCAGAACGCGGCCCTGGTGGAGGAAATGGCCGCGGCCGCCAGCAGCCTGAGCCAGCAGGCCCAGGCTTTAGTGGATTCTGTGGCTGTGTTCAAGCTGGATGCATGAACGCTACCCAGCAGCTGGCTGTGAAGAGTTAACAGGTTGTTTCCCGTTGGATCGAGTCTGGCCATGGGCACCAAGCCACCAATGCCACCGTGCGGCCGGTGCCAGTTGTAGTGATGCTGCCAGCTTGCCAAGGCCACAGTTCGCTCAGCTGAGTTCTGGTAGCTCCCGCCATAGGCCCACGCGCGCAGCGCCGATTGAATGAATCGCTCTGCCTTGCCATTGGTCTGGGGTCGATAGGCCCGGGTGAACTTGTGCCGGATTCGCAGACAACTTCGTGCGCGTCGTGAGCCCGCACGCGAAAAATCACGCTGCGGTCGCTCAGGCGTTCTGCCCAGCCGTGCAGCCGCAGCGGCGAGCCCGGAGGGATCGGCCCCAGGTGGCTGCCGGTGCCGTCATGCGAGTTCAGCAGGATGATTTCGTTGGCCTCGCAGCCGTTGATCTGGCTGGCGTGTCGCAGCCGCAGCATGTGCTTGGTGAAGTCGCGCCGCCCTTCCTGCCGCACGCGGGTCTGGCACGCCATGAAAGGCTGGACGCTTCGCCGCGCAGCTTGTGCAGCACTGTCGCCGTAGGGATGTCGCTGTAGCGGTGCGAACTGCTGTCGTGTGGGGCCGCCGTGAAGATGGATGGGTCCACCGTCCTGATCTGGTCATCCGACAAGGGCTGTTCCAAGCGCAGCACCGGCGAATACGATGCGAAACGGGATGCGAGTTGCATGTCTTTCTCCAATGAGGTTGGCTGTTGAAGAACCCGCGCCGGATTTCTAGATTCAGAGCTCTCCCCGGGCTTCCGGTGGGGTCGGCGCAAAGAACCAGGTCGACCGTTGTCACCGTCTTTCCTGAGTTCATCGCCCGAGACGTCAGGAGCCCGTGGACAGGGGCCGTCAAGGAAACAAGCGCCGGGTTGGTGCGGCCCGCAGGCGCCAGTCGAGGACACGGCCCGGCGCGTCTTGACGGCACATGGCCGGGGGCTACAGTCGCGGACAAGGTGATGGACTCGAGAATGACGGCGAGTGCGGCAAGGGTCGATGTCGGCGCCGGCACCACGCAAGCGAAGCGCGCAGCGCCGCCAGGCGCGTAGGCCGATGAGGCGCAGCCTTTTTCGGCGGTCTTGAAGGGGCGCCAAGCGCAGCGCGGCGGGGATGGGACCGCATGGCCGATCCCCTGGAGGCAAGCGCAGCGCATAGGCCCGCAGGGCCGAAGTCCCCGGCATCGGATGTAGCAAAGAAAAGCGCCGCGCCCGCAGCGAGCGAGCGCGGCGCATGGGCTCCAGCTGCCAACCAACGACGGAGCCTGGACAAGGGCGAGCCTTGTAGTTTGGACGTGCTCTCAATCGACCCCAGGTGGACGATACCTTGCATGCCTACTTCGCGCAGGTCGGTGACTCCATACCGGCTTATCACAGGAACTCCGAAGAAATTCACGTGGATACCGATCATATGGGTGGTGGACAGCCGGCGTGGCGGGCTACCGCCTTCGCCCGGGGCTGCTGCATCTTGCGTTCAGCGGACCGGCAATGGGAGGCCTGACCACAGCTCGTTCAGGTCTGAAAACTTCCATTGGTCCGGGTCCTCCCGGGCCACGATCTTCTCCGTGCAATTGGGGTCGGCCAGATCGATGACGGCGGGCGGAATGCGCATGTCCGACTTGGTAGAGAAAAAGACCTTCACCTTGGGCGAGGTCAGTGATTTCTGCCCCTGCTCGACCACCACGCCAAGGCGACCGGAGCTCAGCCGCACGAGCGAGCCCACCGGGTAGATACCGATGCTCTTCACAAACGCCTGGAACAGGCGGGGATCGAAATGGCCTTTGGTCCACTCGGCCATGCGGCGCAGCGACTCCGCGGGGTCCCATCCGCGTTTGTAGGGGCGATCGGAGGTGATGGCGTCGTAGACGTCGCAGATAGCTGTCATGCGCGCGATCAAGCTGATCTCTTCTCCCTTGAGTTTGTCAGGGTAGCCCGATCCATCCACCTTCTCGTGGTGGTGACGGCATGCGTCCAGAACGGCGTCTTCCACGCTGCCTCCCTCCTTGAGCAGGAGGTAACCCTGCTCGGGATGGCTCTGGATCACGGTGAACTCTTCATTGGTGAGCTTGCCTGGCTTGTTGAGCACGGCCAGAGGAATAACCGCCTTGCCCAGGTCATGCAGAAGCCCCGCCATCCCGGCCACGCGCGTGTGCTCCTCGTTCAGGTTAATCTGCTTGGCCAGTGCCACCATCAGCGCGCACACCGCTACCGAATGCATGTAGGTGTAGTCGTCGGCCGTCTTCAGGCGAGCCAGGCTGATCAGGGCGCTTGGGTTGCGGGTGACCGAGTCCGAAATTTCTTCGACCAAGCTGCGGGCGTTCTCCGCGTTGACCGCCTTGCCCATGCGCGCCTCGCTGAACATCGAGACCATGGCCTGCCTGGCCTCGCCGCAGATCGAGGCCGCCGCTTGCAACTCGCTGTGCATGCTGGCGGCGGCCCGGCCACGCGCGCGCCGGGGTGCAGGGGGAGGCGAGGGCGGGGAAGGTGGGTCCACCTGCAGAGGCGGCAGCTTGTCGAGCATGCCGAAATCGGTCTCCACCTGGAAGTCGGCCTCCTCGCGCGAGACAGATCGCACACCGGCGGCCACGTCAAACCCTTTGGATGTGTCGATCCAGACCTCCTCGATCGAGGCTGCCTTGATGCGCGCCAGATCCTTGGACTCCTTAAGGACGAACTTGGCCCGCCAGAAGGGGTGGTCCATCCAGGAGCCACAGAAATCGTGCACGTACATGCCCAGGTCGAGGTGTCCAATGTGGATTCTTTTTAGCATGATGAGTTTCGGAACATGGGCTCGGCACTGCGTGCACCTTGCCTAAGGTTGGTGGTGGCACCGGTTGGACCGCTCTCTGGCTACACTGAGTGCGCATTGAAGCGACGTTTTGTATCGCCCGTTCAGGTACGTCTGGCTGCTGCGACCACATCAGACATGCCCGGTGAAAACACGATGCTGCGCCCGCGGCCCTGTGCTTTTGCGTGGTACATGGCGAGGTCAGCGCAGCGCAGTAGCTCTTCAGGCCCTTGTGCGTCTACGGGGTACATCGCTATGCCCATGCTGCAGCCGGTCTTGACCGGGAACCCATCGACTGTGCGAGGACGCGACAGCGCCGCTACGAGTTTGTCTGCAACTAGGACTGCATCGGAAAGTTTCTCGATGTCCCGCAGCAGAACGACAAACTCGTCTCCGCCAATGCGTGCAACGACGTCGCTGGCCCGGACTTTCGCCTTAAGAACTGCGGCTATTTCCGCCAGCAAATGATCCCCGATGGCATGCCCGAACGAGTCGTTGACCGACTTGAAGCCATCAAGATCCAGAAGCAGCAGTCCCACCTGTCGGCCAGAGAGCCTAGCGGCTGAAAGAGACTGATGGAGACATTCAGTGAGCAGCCAGCGATTGGCCAGTCCAGTCAGAGCGTCGTGCGTTGCCTGGTGCTGCATCTGCCGCTGGGACTGTTTGGTCTCGCTGGTGTCACGAACAAAAGCGATCGTACCGGTCTGACCTTGGTCATCAACGCGACTCAGCGCAACGTCTACGGGTACGTTGCGACCGTCTTTTCGCAGCAGGGTCAGATCGCCTGCGGCTCCCATGGCCCGCCGCTTGGGATCCTGGAGGTAGACCACTCTGCTTTCCACATGCAGTCTGCGAAGGTCGGCTGGCAAGAATAGCTCGATGGGCTGTCCAATCAGTTCGTAGGCCTGGTAGCCAGACAGGTGGCACAGGGCTTCATTCACGAGTGCGATTGCACCGCTGTTCGATACAAAAAGGATGCCATCAGGCGCTTGAGAAACAATAAGGTCGGAAAGATTCATACGGAGGCCAATGGATTCTTCGCGGTGTCTCGACCGCCTCGTTGCTTGCCTGTCAGGGAGCAAGGAGCTCGGCCGCGTTTACCGCGCCGTTCCATGTTCCAGGAGAGGCGCGACCCGCAGTCTGGCTTGCCGCACGCCGCCTGCTGACAGTGCTCATCGCTGGTGGGACAAGGATCGTCAGCTAGGCCCGTGGTGGCATTGATGTCCCGGCGGATTCAACGCGGCAACTGCTGCGGATCAGAAGTTTGCCCATTCTCCAGTGCCTTCGCTTGCACCGGAGGTGGCGGCTGCAGCCTTCACTGGGCGTGTACCCGAGATGCGTGCCACGCCGAGATTGCTGCTGCGGTCGGCTTTGCGGCGCTCAGCGGGGATGAGGCGTCGCGCCGCTGCGTGCGTCCCATCGAGCTCTGGTAGCTGGAATACGGCAACGGCTTGCACGAGTTGCTCGGCCTGCAGCTGCAGGCTCTGCGCGGCGGCGGCGCTTTCCTCGACGAGGGCTGCGTTCTGCTGCGTGACCTGATCCATCTGTGCCACCGATTGGCCCAGAGAGCTCACGCCGGTGCTTTGCTCACGGCTCGCGGCACTGATCTCGCCCATGATGTCGGTTACGCGACGGATGGAGTCCACGATTTCCTGCATGGTGTGGCCTGCTTGGTCCACCAGCGCTGAGCCTTGCTCCACCTGTGAGACGCTGTCGGTGATCAGGGTCTTGATCTCCTTGGCGGCTTGCGCGCTGCGCTGGGCGAGACTGCGCACTTCGCTCGCTACCACAGCAAAACCTCGCCCCTGTTCACCGGCGCGGGCTGCCTCCACTGCGGCATTGAGCGCCAGGATGTTGGTTTGGAAGGCGATGGAGTCGATCACACTGATGATGTCGACAATCTTTCTGCTGCTGTCGTTGATGCCCTTCATGGTATCCACGACCTGGTTAACAACTTGGCCGCCTTTCACTGCCACCTGGCTTGCACCCACGGCCAACTGGTTGGCCTGGTTGGCGTTGTCGGCGTTGTGCCGCACAGTGGTGCCAAGCTCTTCCATGGTGGATGCCGTCTGCTGTAGTGCGCTGGCCTGTTCTTCGGTGCGTTGGCTCAGGTCGATGTTGCCGGTGGCAATCTGTGTAGAACCGGTGGCAATCGAGTCCGACGCACCGCGAACCTGGCCCACGATTTCTGCGAGCTTGGCCTGCATCGACCCCAATGAAGCCAGCACGCTGCCGCCGTGGGCATTGCTGACACCGTTCACAGGACTCAAATCGCCATTGGCCACGCGCTGTGCCGCCTCCCCGAGTTCGGCCGGTTCGGCTCCCAGTGCGCGGGTCAGGCTGCGGGTGATGAGTGCGCCAGCAAGGGCGGCGGCCAAGAACGCCATCACACATGCTGCCAGCAGCAAATTGCGCTGCACCGCAAAGCGTGCGGCTGACTCCTCCGTCATTTCGTCTGCACGCTTGTTCGTCACGCTTGCATATTCGCTCGTCTTGTTGATGAGTGCGGCAAGCAAAGGTCGACATTCGTCATTCATCTTGGCGATGGCCTCGTCACGCTTGTTGTGCAGCGCCAGATCCACGATGGCGAGGGCAACGGGGCCATAGCGTGCCTCAATGGCGTCCATTTCGGCCACCAAGCCACGCGCTTTCTCGCTGGCGTCGTCCGCCGTGGCGATCATCCTCTTGAGCTTGCCCAGCCGCTCCTTCACGTCCTCCTGGGCTTTGAGCACTTCAGCCTTTTCTTCGGCCAGCTGGTCGGGCTTGGTTACCAGGACCAGGTTTCGCGCAGCCAGGGCGCGCCGGTCAACCGCGGTGCGAACGCTCTGGGCCATGTCGCCGCGGGCATTGATGCCCGTGACATAGTGCTCGAAGGCACCATTGGCATCTGACAGGGCCTTCCAGGACAGGCCCGAGATCAGCAGCACCAGGATGGCAAGCCCCCCGAAGGCCAGGGTCAGCTTCGCGCGCACTGTCATGTTGTGAAAGTTGTTCATGGAAAATTCTCTTAAATGGTTTCGGTAACACCGCTTTGGACGTGGTTCATCAATTGGGGAATGTCCAGAAGCAGCAGGGTGCGCTCCAGGCCCTCTTGCGTGATGCAAGCCAGCCCCTGGATGTAGTGGGCTTCTTCGTGCTCGCTCAGCGCGGGCATGGCGCGCAGTTGGTCTTCCTGCAAGGCAACTACGTCCGAGACTGAGTCGACAACCATTCCCACGGTTTGCTGTCCGTCCGGGGTGATCACCACGGTGACGGTGGCGGCATCAAAGTGGGCCTCTAGTCCAAGGCACACGCGCAAGTCGAGTACCGGTACGCTCACCCCGCGCAGGTCGAGAATGCCTCGCACGTAGGGTGGCGATCCAGCAATGCGTGTCGGTTGCTCATAGAAGCGGATTTCCTGGATCCCCAGAATGCTGACACCGTAGGTTTCTTGGCCTAGGCGAAATGCAAGGTACTCCCCGGCCGTCAGCACGGTGCTCGAACGCATGTGAGGGGCAAAATGAGTGCTATCTGAATTCATACCTGTCATCTCCATCGGGTGAAAGTAATTTTCAGTGATTGTAATGATGAAAATGATAAATACAAGTGTTTGTATCACTTTTTTTGTGGCGAGAGATCTTCGTTCATCGTTTTTGCCGAATTGAAGAGTGAATTCCGATGCTCTGGATTGCTGGAGTTGAGGCGGCCATGGCTTCGGGACGCGGGCGGCGAGGCGCTTCTTTCATGTCCCGAAAAGTGGGTGCTCGTGAGGCAGGTGCCAGCGCCGATGCGGCGGTGATATGCGGGTGGACAGGTGGTCTTCGAAATCCTGCAGGCGCAGGTTTCCTGTCGAAGCTGTTCGCTGCAACTCAGGAGCGAGCGTGGCTTGCTGTTACAGCTCGGCCGGCATGGTTACGCTGGCGCCGCGTGCGGGCAGGATGATGTGGAACACCGCGCCGCCTTGCCGCACGTTCTCTGCGTAGATCTGCCCGCCCAAGGCCTCTACGATCTTCTTGCAAATGGCCAGGCCCAGGCCCGTACCACCCGAGCCGTCCTTGGTCTTGCTTGACTGCTTGAAGGCCTCGAAGATGGCGCTGAGCTCTTCGTGCGGGATGCCCGGGCCGTGGTCGCGCACGGCCAGCCGGATCTGGCCCCTGCGGTCGATCCTGCCCAACAGGGTGATGGACGATGCCTCGGGAGAGAATTTGATGGCATTGGCAATTACATTGCGGATCACCTGCTGGAAACGCACCGGATCGACCTTGGCCGTGAGCGGCAGGTCGCCAAGCGCTACTTCCAGGTGCTGCTTGCGCTGGACCAGCAGTGGCTCCAGCTCGCGCAGCACGGGGAGGATGACGCCACGCAGATCCACCCGCTCCAGGTGGAAAGTGCCCACGGTACTCTCCAACTTGGCTACGTCCAATAGGTCGTTGACCAGCGAAAGCATGCGTTCGCCGGAGCGGTGTATGTCTTCGAACATGCCGGCTGTACGGGCATCCGCCTTGCCACGCAGCATGCCCAGTTCCGAAAACCCCATGATGGATTGCAGCGGTGTGCGTAGCTCATGACTCATGTTGGCCACGAACTCGGATTTGGAACGAGACGCCTCCTCTGCGGCCTCGTGCGCCTCGCGGGTCAGCCGCTCGGCTTCGCGGAAGTCGCTGATATCCATCAGCGTGCAGAGAATACCGGTGGCCCGTCCGCGGGGATCTATCACCACCGCTTTCGTCACGCGCGTATCGCGCCAGGATTTCCCACCGTAGAGCACGCGGGTCTCGAACATCACCTGGCCGCCCTGGTGCTGCAACTGCCTATCTGCAGCCTGGTGAACGGCGGCCTCTTCTGAGGGCAGGAAGTCCGCTAGGCGTAGCCCTATCACGTCTGCGCGCTGGCGCCCCTTGTATTCCTCCCAGGCGCGGTTCACCAGCACCAGGTGGCTCTGCATGTCGGTCATCGAGATCGGCAGGGGGTTCATCTCCAGCATCAGGCCGCGAAATTCCAGCTCGGCCTGGAGGCTCTGCTGTGCGACCCAGCGCTCTGTCACGTCCACCGCACTGCCCGCGAAGCCTATGACTGCGCCCTCGTCGAGCAGCGGCACCAGTGCCACGTCGAACAATAGTTGGCGTCCATTTTCGATATGCATCATGGCCTGGCAGTTGCGCACACCGCCCGCTTCGCCGTTGGCAAACAGACCTTCCACCGCAGGCCTGCTGCCGGGCTCCACCAGTTCCTGCAGCGGACGGCCTATGGCGGCAGATTCGCTGCCACCAATCAGCGATGCCAGGCGTGCGTTGACGAAGGTGATTCGTCCCGTGGTGTCGGTGCGAAAGATGACCTCCTGCACGCTGCGCATTAGCACCGCGAGCTCGCGTTCACTGTGTTCAATGCGGATCTGGGCCTGTCGGGAGGCGTGGCTGGCGGCCTCCCGTGAGCGAAGGCTGCGCCATGCCACGAGGGTAAGCAGCAGCACCACCATGGTCGCTGCGCAACTGAGCCAGATGTAGTCCTGTGATTCGGTCCACCATCGGGTGATCGCGGCATCCAGTGGCTCCTCAACGAGAACAACAAACGGCTGGGTCCTGGACAGGCGGAATGCGACGATCTGGTTGCCACCACCCAGTCCCTGGCCCACGTAGCTGCCATGCTCGCGCGAGGGGAGATCCCCGCGAAGTACGGGGATGTCGCTGGCCTGTCCGCTGCGGAGTGAAGTCTCCTGAGAGGTCGCGAGAATCTTTCCGTCATACGATGCGATCGCAGAGTTGAAGCCGACCTGGCCTACGGCCAACTGCTGCTGATTGGCCAGCGAGTCGGGGTTGATCAGCCCGATCAGCAACAGGTCCTGGCCATCGGGCGTGACGAATTTGCGCGTGAGCGGAATGAAGCCCAGGCCCGTCGGGGTGGCGCCTCGCGGTGCGTCGGCGCGCAGGCTACCCACCCCCCGGCCCGCGATCCAGGGACCAAAGGTGGTCTTGCCCTTCTGCGGGCTCGGCCCCAGTTTGCGAAGATCAATGGTCACCCCCGACTCCTGCGGCGAACTGCTGGCGATGACCAGCCCTGTGGCATCGGAAACCAGAATCGTGCGCAAGAAGGGGACACCTGCCAGCGCCTCTCGCAGGAATGCCTCGGTGCGCGGCAGATCGGCCCCGGGGGCGTGCAATGCATTGGCATCGCTCATTGTGGCGAGGATGAAGAGGCCGCTTTCCACCGTGCGGGTCGTCTGGTCTTCGAGCACGCGCGCCAGGAGCTCGGCCTTCTCAGTGTCCGAGGTGATGGCCTTGGTGCGGTCGTTCAGGGTTATCCAGGCCGTGGCCGCCAGGATGCCTGCCACGAGCAGCAGGCCGCAGAGGAGCGCGGTGTTGCTCCCTTTGCGGCTGAGCTTCACTAGGCCCTGAGCATGGCGCCACGGTGCACTGCGAGTGAAGGACTGTGCCATGTCAATGCACAACGATCTCGGTCAGCCCGTGCCTGGCTGCCGCAGCATCGAGCCGGCCGTCACGCTTGATGCGTGCCACGAAGTCATCCATGGTCTTGAGCCAGGCATCGCCGCCAGGTTTCACGGCATAGGCATAGGGCAGCACGAACACCGGCTTGGGCGGTGACACCAAGCGTGCCCAATCGGCATTGTCGAGCAAGCGCCGGCTGTAGGGGAAGTCGGTCATGAACACGTCCACCCGGCCACCTTCGAGCTCCCGTTCGCGCGTGGTGGGGGGAGATATCCTCACCAGCTTGGCATGCGTGAGGCGCTCGCCCATCACAGGTTCCATGAAGGTGCCTGCCTGGACTGCTACCAGCACGCCGGGCTGGTCGATGTCGGACCATTGCTTGATGACGGCATTGCTCTTGGTTGTGATGCCGTAGATGTCACTGCTCAGGTAGGGCTGGGTGAATCTGAGGTGGGCCATCCGCTGGGGCAGCATGCCGATGGCGAACATGCCCACATCACAACGGTCCGCCAGCAGGTCTTCGACCAGGGTGGCAAAGGACGACTCGACGTACTCTATTTTCGCTTTGAGGTCCTTGCCCAGCTCGGCCGACAGATCGATGTCGATCCCTGACAGTTGCTGGGTGCGCGGGTTTCGAAAGGTGATGCCGTAGTAATCTGGCCAGATGCAGACGCGCACGGCCTGCCGGGCCGATACCTTTTCCTGCGCCGGGCCGGCCAGAGCGGGTCCGCAGAACATCAGGCTGGCAAGTGCGCTTGTGAAGGCGATTCGAAGGATGAAAGGCATGGCGCTATCCTGGTGGTAGGACGATTCAGGGGGCGTCAGGGGGCGTCGATCAGATCGGCGAAGGTGGGGCGTTGCTCCGTGATCTTGCTCCGCAGAGTGTCCAGATGATCGAAGTGCTGGACGAAAGTGTCCACGATCACGGGGTCGAACGCCGTGCCGCGCTGTTCGATGAGCATGGACAAGGCCTTTTGCGGGCTGAATGCGGGTCGATAGACGCGGTCCATCGTCAATGCATCGTAGAAATCCACGACTGCCGTGATGCGGCCTGACAGCGGAATATCCAGGCCTGTCAGCCCGCGGGGATAACCCGTGCCGTCGTAGCGCTCGTGGTGGGTGAGGGCTGCCTCTGCTGCTAGGCGCAAGACAGGCACGCGGGAACTACCCAGAATCTGGGCCCCCGTGGCTGCATGGCGTTTCATGACTTCGCGTTCGTCGTCGGTGAGCGGTCCGGCTTTCTTGAGCACATGGTCCGGCGTGCCGATCTTGCCGATGTCGTGCATGGGCGCAGCACGCCGCAGCATGCTGGCAAAGCTCGGCGCCGATCCCAGCAGCAGCGCCAGCGCTTCGGCCAGGAAACCAATCCGGATGATGTGCACCGAGGTGTCGTCGTCGCGAAACTCGGCGGCTGTGCACAGGTGCAGCAAGGCCTCATGGTGAGCTCGGGTGACTTCGCGCAGTGCCTCGTTGCGCTCGCGGTACATGTGTCCGAAGTCTTCGATGAAGCGCTCCATCTGCGCGGCTGCTGCTTCATCAAAACACCTCATCGCGCCTGCTGGCAGTACTTGCGCGCGCTCCAGGGCGTGCGTCATACAGTTGCCTCCAGTCGGTAAACCATCTCCAGCACCTGCAAGGTGCTGAAAGGCTTGACGAGGTAGGCGTCTGCACCCGCTTTCATCCCGTCGCGCCGGTCTTCAGCCTGGCCGCGTGCCGTGAGCATGATGACTTTGGTGTGCTTGAGCGCGGGATTGCCTTTGATGCAGCGGCAGACTTCCAGACCCGACAGGGTGCCGGGCATCATGACGTCCAGCAGTACCACGTTGGGCGAGTGGGTGCGGGCCATTTCCAGCCCCATATCGCCGTTGGCAGCTTCATAGATCTCAAAATTCTCAAATTCCATGGTCATGCGCAGCAGCTTGCGGATGTCGGCGTGGTCTTCGACGATAAGTACTTTTTTCATGAGGTGCCCGTTGAAGTTGTTGGTCTATTGATGAAATATGCCAGAATTGCCCTGTTGTTGAATCATATAGATCATTTAAATCATTTACAATGCCGTTTAATAAAAATTATTTGCAAGTAAAATGGTGTAGCGATGAAAAATGAAAAATCTCTAGACGTTTCTCCCCCCGCTGACCAGCTCACCACCTTCGAGGCTGCGCGGATGCTCGGAATGGCCGTGCGTTCCGTGCAACTGATGGTGGATCGCAACGAACTCCAGGCATGGAAGACGCCGGGAGGGCACCGGCGTATTTCGCGCCGCTCTGTGGAGCAGTGGTTGCGCTCGCGCTCTGGCGGATCTGCGCCTGCGGCTGATGCGCAGTTTTCAGCTGCCGCAGCACATGAACCTTTCAGGCACCCAGTCATACCGATCCCGGAGCTTGCAGATGGGCGAGTGCAGGCGCCTGGCGATATGAAGGTGCTGCTGATCGAGGACTCCATCCACTTCCAGAACCTGGTGTCTTTGTTGGTGGAGCGGCACTTTCCAGCATGGCAGCTGCACATTGCCAATGACGGCATTACGGGGCTGGCGATGTATGGGCAGATTCAGCCCGATATCCTGATCGTGGACATTCTGCTGCCCGGAATCGATGGAGCGACCCTCATCACCACGCTGCGTTCGCACCCCCAGTTCGCCAGGAGCCGCCTCATCGTCGTGACCTCGCTGGATGAATCCCAGCGTGCCCCCTATGCGTTTGCGCTGCAGGGGGTGAACCTCATCCACAAGCCACGGCTAGTGGCCGAGCTGCCTCTGCTTCTTGCCCAGAGTGCGGAAGTCAGGGCAGCTTCCTGAGCACAGCGAGGGTTCTATGACCAACGCGTCTGTTGTGTCGGTTCGGCGCGTGTTGCTGGTGGAAGACGACGCCTCGATTGCACGCTTCATCGACATGGCGTTGGAAGACCAAGGGGTGGATTTGACCGTGTGCGGTGACGTGAAAACTGCCTTGGCCCAGCTGCAAAAGGGGCCGGTGGGGCTGGTCATCACGGATCTGATGCTGCCCGGTTTGTCTGGCTTCGATCTGGTGGACCGGCTGCATCACGAGCCTGCGCTTCGCGGGGGCGCCAAAGTGGTCATCTTCAGCGCTGGCATGAGCGTGGACAACCAGCATCGGCTTGAAGGCCGCAGCATATGGCGCATCCTGCGCAAGCCGGCGTCGGTTGCCCAATTGCAGGCGTGCGTTCTGGATGCTTTTGTGGGACATGACAGTGCCCCGCCACCCCTTTCAGGCGTACCGCCGGAGCATGCCGCCTCCAGCAGCGTGGAAAGCGACGCCATACATGCTTATTTTGGTGGCGACGCCGCGCTGTTTCGCACATATCGCGCCAAGTGCCTTGTGCAGTTTGCAGATGACCTGGTTGCGGGTGATTCCGCCTTGCAGTCGAGCGACTTCGTGGCGCTGCAGCGCCTGTCTCACAGTCTGGCCACCGTGTTCCGCACCTTGGGCTGGGCAGAGGACGGCCGGGTGGCAAAGCGACTGGAAGCGCTTGCGGCTGCCGGTGACGGACAAGCCTCAGCCACCACCTGGGCCCAACTGCGCCCACGACTGCTTGGCTGACGCGCCGACGCGGTGCACGGTCCTGGGTGTTCGACCATGCTCCCAGCTTTGAGCAAGCAGTGATCGGGAGGACGGGAAAGATGACTTCCTTCTTCAGCCCGCACAAGACGTCCATCGTCTGGGGTGGCCGAGATCGCAGCGCTCAAGCGCGAGGTCAAAGCGCTGGTGTCTAAGCACAAGGCTACCCGGCGGCAAAACCCCAAAGCGGCCGAGCCGGAGGCTGCGGCGGCAGAGCGTGCATCCGCGAAGCCGCACGGCGAATTCCAGCCCGATGTGCTCCGCCAGATGCGCACGGCGCTGGGCATCACGCAGGCGCAGCTGGCCATCTTGCTGGGCGTCTCTTCGCTGTCGGTCTACAAATGGGAGACGCGCGGCATCACCCCGCGTGCGGCGCAACTGGCCCGGATTGACGAAGTGCGCAAGATGGGCCCGCGCAAGGCGCTGGCTGCGCTCGCACTGGATTGAAGGCGCTCTGCGCCGTCTGGACGCGAACGATCAAAACCCATCATCCGCAGGCGCCCCGGGCAGAGGTTGAAAGCCTGGGCTTGCGTTGCTCTCTCTGGCTGCCGATCGGGAGGTTTTCCGCCCGGTGCTGCCGGGGAATGCCCAATGACCCTCCCGCCAACTGCCTGCGCGGCGCACCGGCCAGGCCGTCCGCATCTATCATCGGCACACTGCATGCCCCCTTTTTTTCGCAGAAGCTGTACCGGCACCCGGCCAACGGGCTGGCCGGTGCGTCCCTGAAGTCGATGTACAAATTCCTCTCCATGCAGCCCCAAAAGCAAACCTCCACCAACCGCTGCAGCTTTTGCGGCGCAACCAGCTACCGGCGCGTCGTCGCGCGGGATGCTGCCGGAGCAATGCGCTACGCGGAGAGGTTGGTGTGCACTGGCTGCACCCGCGAGTTCCCCAGCGTGAAGGTCTGGCGCGAAGGCCTTCCCGACGGCTCCACGGCCCCTGCGCCTGCCCCGTGAGGGGGCGCTTCCGTCTCCCAGCTCTTTGACGAGCAGCAGCAGTGCCGAACACCTTGGCGCGTGATGAGACCTGCGGCGTCCCTCGGCATCCCACCCAAACGTTGTGCAACCAGAGCGGACCCTCGACGACGATCTGTTGAACTTGTGGAAGGTGCCCCTGTCGCCCACGTTGACGTGGCGAAGAAGGCGTTGAAGGCAACCCTGCGGGAGCACGCACGGCAAAAGAATCCCGAGGGCGGTGCCGCAACTGCGTGAGAAGAGTCGCCAGCCAAGCCTGCGCAAGGAGATCCCGTTTCGACCCGACATCCTCGGCGCGGTGCCGCTAGACTTTCTGCATGGCGCGCTTGCCCGCCAGTCTTCCCGAAATTGAATGGACACCAAGAATGAACGCTGAAAAAGTTGCCGTGGTCACGGGCGCCGGTTCCGGTATTGGCAAGGCTGTTGCACTCGCCCTGGCGGGCAACGGCTATTGCGTCGTGCTGGCAGGGCGCCGCGCCGCACTCCTGGAAGAAGTGGCTGCGCAGGCCCAGGCAAGCTTTGGCGCGGGAGCGCGCATGCTGTGCGTGCCCACCGATGTGTGCGACCCCGCCGCCGTGGAAAGCCTCTTTGCACAGGCCGTCGCCCGCTTCGGGCGCGTGGACTTGCTGTTCAACAATGCGGGACGAGGCAATCCACCCGGCTCCTTCTTGGACTGGACACCGCAGCAGTGGCGCGACGTGGTGGATGTGAACCTGAACGGCATGTTTTATTGCCTGCAGCAGGCCTTTCGGACCATGCGCGATCAGACCCCGCAGGGCGGGCGCATCATCAACAATGGCTCGATTTCTGCACACGCGCCCCGGCCCAACTCGGCCGCCTACACCGCGACAAAACATGCCGTGATGGGTCTGACGAAAACTGCGGCACTTGACGGGCGCGCATACAACGTCGCGGTAGGCCAGATCGACATTGGCAATGCCATGACGGACTTGGCGTCGCGCATGGCCAAGGGGGTGCCGCAGGCCAATGGGGAAATCGCCATCGAACCCTTGATGGATGCCGACATCGTGGCGCAGTCGGTGCTGTACATGGCCAGCCTGCCTCTGGAGGCGAACGTGCTGTTTCACACGGTGATGGCCACCAGGATGCCGTTTGTCGGGCGAGGGTGAGATCCATTCAGGGCGATGCCTGCGGACGTGCAATGCATGGCTCTGGCGGGGGCAACCGTTGCTACACCTGCTGCTGAAGTGGAGCGTTCACCCCCACGGCGTGTTCCGCCCCTGATTCAGGAACGCTGCGAATCCAGTGGCTCGTGGCTCTTTGCCACTTCCTGCGCCATGGCATGGCTTTCAATCAGCAGCTGGTAGGGCGGGAACACAGCGCTGTAGGCCTCGGCCCATTGCAGCGCATCCTCGCGGTTCCAGGTCTTTTGCACTTCAGAACACACGGCGGCCGTGTCCATCGGCACCACCCCGGCCTGCACGATGCGCGCCAGCGTGATCTCCTGGGCCATCTTCGAGTAGGTGCCCGAGGCATCGATGACGGCGAACACCTGGTAGCCCTCATGCACCGCCGCGATGCTCGGAAAGGCCATGCACACGCTGGTGATGGTGCCGGCGATGATGAGCTGCCTGCGCCCCGTGGCCTTCACGGCGGCGACGAACTCGGGGTTGTCCCAGGCGTTGATCTCGCCCTTGCGCGCCACATACTGCGCGTGCGGTGCGTGTTTGTGGATCTCGGGGATCAGCGGGCCGTTCGGACCCTGTGGCACCGAGGCCGTGGTGATGACCGGCATCTTGGCCAGCGTCGCCACCTTGGCCAGCGTCGTCGCGTTGCTGCGTACCTCGGTGAAGGGCATGTCCTTGATGGTCTGGAACAGGCCGCTCTGGTGGTCGATCAGGAGCATCGCCGCGTTGTCAGGGTCGATGATCGGTCGTGCGCCGCTGAAGTTGGCGATGGTGTTGGGGGTGTTCATGGTCATCTCCTGGAGTTTGCAAATTGCCCGGGACGGGCGGATGGGACGCAGCCGTGCCCCTCCGGCCAGCAAGTCCGGAAAGCCAACACCGCGCCGAAGGGAAAAGAGGGGAGGCCTTCCTTCTGGAAAGCCTCGTGTGCTCAGGCCGTCATCAGGCCGAAGCGGCCGCTGCTGAAGTCGGCCATGGCCTGGCGGATCTCGGCCTCGCTGTTCATCACGAAGGGGCCGTAGCCCACCACAGGCTCGTCGATCGGTTCGCCCGACAGCCACAGCACGGTCGCATCGCTGTGGGCCTCGATCTCCACGCCGCTGCCGGCGCGCTCGAGGTGCACCAACTGGCCTTCGCGTGCGACCGCACTGCCGTTGACCAGCACCGTGCCGTGCAGCACGACCAGCGCCAGCGTATGGCCGTCCTTCGCGTCGAAGCGGCCCACGCTGCCCTGGCCGATACGGATGTCCCACACGTCCATCGCCGTGAAGGTGCGCGCCGGGCCGCGATGCCCGTCGAACTCGCCGGCAATCACCCGCACCCGGCCCGCGCCGTCGGGCAGGTCCACGGTTGGAATCTGCGCATCCACCAGGGTCTGGTAGCCCGGCGCGGCCATCTTGTCCTTCGCGGGCAGGTTGACCCAGAGCTGCACCATCTCGATGGTGCCCCCGCGTTCGGTGAAGGCGCGCGAGTGGAATTCCTCGTGCAGGATGCCGCCGCCGGCGGTCATCCACTGCACGTCACCAGGGCCGATCAGGCCGCCCGCACCGGTGGAGTCCTTGTGCTCCAGTTCACCCTGGTAGACGATGGTCACGGTCTCGAAGCCTCGGTGCGGATGCTGGCCGACGCCGCGAGGGCGCACGGCCGGCCCGAAGGGCGTCGGCGCCGCGTGATCGAGCAGCAGGAACGGGCTCAGGTGCTGGCCCAGGCCGTCATAGCCAAACAGCGAGCGGACAGGGAAACCATCGCCCACCCAGTGTGGACGGGGAGCGCTGTAGACACCGAGAACTTTCTTCATTTGCATCTCCTTGCGTCGCCAGACAAAGGTCTTGGCCGATGGATAGAGAATATGGTTTGAACGATGATCCTGGTAGTTGGCAATATTTGCCATCAGAGTTCTATTTAAGGAACAATAAGGCCTGTCCCTGATGAAAGACCTGAACGATCTTTACTACTACGTGCAGGTGGTGGACCACGGCGGCTTCGCGCCGGCCGGTCGCGCGCTGGGCATGCCCAAGTCCAAGCTGAGCCGGCGCATCGCGCTGCTGGAAGAGCGCCTGGGGACGCGCCTGATCCAGCGGTCCACCCGGCGTTTTGCCGTCACCGAGACCGGCCAGACCTACTATGGCCATTGCAAGGCGATGCTGGTGGAGGCCGAGGCCGCCGACGAAGCCATTGCGCTGGCGCATGCCGAACCACGGGGCATCGTGCGCATGACCTGCCCGGTGGCGCTGCTTGATGCGCGCATCGCCGACATGGTGGCGGCTTTCATGGTGGCGCATCCGCGCGTGGAGATCCATCTGGAGGAAACCAATCGGCGCGTGGACGTGGTGGGCGAGGGGATCGACGTGGCCATCCGCGTGCGTCCGCCGCCGATCGAGGACAGCGACCTGGTGATGCGCGTGCTTGCGGAGCGCGGGCAATGCCTGGTGGCATGTCCGCGCCTGCTGTCCAATCGCATACCAAAAACACCCGCCGACCTGGCGGGCCTGCCGAGCATGGACCTGGGCCTGCCGCAGCACGAGCATGTGTGGAACCTTGTCGGCCCCGAGGATGCCCGGGCGGCCATTCGCCACCGGCCGCGCCTGATCACACGCGGGATGCTGGCGCTGCGGGCCGCCGCCATCGCAGGCGTGGGCGTGGTGCAGCTGCCCTCCATGATGGTGCGCGAGCAGATCGAGCACGGCCAGCTGGTCCACGTAATCCCCGGCTGGGCGCCGCGCCGCGAGATCATCCACGCGGTGTTCGCCTCGCGGCGCGGGCTGCTGCCGGCGGTGCGGGCGCTGGTGGATTTCCTGGCGGACCGGTTTCAGGCGCTGGACGAGGACTGAGCTGCCAGGGGCAGTGCTGGAAGGGCAAGCCGCCGCATTGCCGCGCAGCCGGTCACCGTCAACGGGATGAAGAACTCATGCACCGCGCGTTCGCGGTACGCCCATGGGCAACGCCGGAGCAGACAGAGTCTGGTGCGCGCCCCGAGGCCGCGGGGTGGGCTGCCAATCCGTCGGTCACCGCGTCCCCGCCATGCCGGAAGCCAGCGCCTTGGCGTTGTGCGCGAAGAGCTTGAGATAGGTGTCGGCCTCGGTGCCTGGCGCCGAGAGCGCGTCGGAGTACAGCCTGCCGCCCAGCACCGCGCCGCCTTCCTTGGCGATGCGCTCCACCAGGCGCGGATCGGTGATGTTTTCGACGAACACCGCGCGCACGTCCTGCCGGCGGATCTGGTCGATCAGCTTCGCCACATCGGCGGCCGAAGCCTCGCCGTCGGTGCTCACGCCCTGCGGCGACAGGAAGTCGACGCCATAGGCCGCACCGAAGTAGCCGAAGGCATCGTGCGAGGTGATCACCCGGCGCTTGGAGCGCGGCACGGCCGCGAGCTGCGCACGCACCTCGCGGTCGAGCGCCCGGATCTGCTCGGTGTAGCGCGCCGTGCGCTGGATGAAGACGCCTGCTTGCGCAGGCCGCGCGCTGCTGAGCGCGTCGCGCACGTTCGCGGCGTAGCGTTCGGCGTTCGCGAGGTCCTGCCAGGCGTGCGGGTCGCTGCCGTGGCCCGGCTGGCCCCCATGGCCGTGCCCATCCTTGCGCAGCTTCACGCCCTGGCTCGCGGTGACCACCTTGCCGCGATAGCCCGAGGCCCGCACCAGGCGGTCGATCCAGCCTTCGAACCCCAGGCCGTTGACCACGACCAGGTCGGCGCGGGCCAGGTGGCGGGCGTCCGCCGGGCTGGGCTGGAACACGTGCGCATCGGCATCGGGGCCCACCAGGGCGACGACGTCGACGGCATCGCCGCCCACCTCGCGAACGATGTCTGCCAGGATGGAAAAGCTGGCAACGACCCGCAGCGGCCGTTCGGATTGCGCCAACGCGGGAGAGGCAGCCAGTGCCAGCAGCAGCGCCGCGACGGAAGATCGACGGGAGAGGGTCATGTCAGGCCTTGCGGTGTGGACGGCGCCGGTGGCGCCAGAGAAGGCCGTCGCGGGGGCCCGCGGCGACGGAGAGCAGATAGGCGATGCCCGCGACCAGCACGATGGCCGGGCCCGACGGCCACTGTGCGTGGTACGACAGCAGCAGGCCGATGAAGCCCGAGAGCGCCGCGATGACGGCAGCCACCAGCGCCAGGCTCCAGACTTCCGCCGCCCAGAAGCGCGCCGCCGTGGCGGGCAGCATCATCAGGCCGACGGCCATCAGGGTGCCCAGGGCCTGGAAGCCCGCCACGAGGTTCGCCACGGTCAGCACCAGGAAGACGGCGTGCACCAGCGTGCCGCGGCCGCCGACATTGCGAAGAAATCCGGGGTCCAGGCACTCCACCACCAGCGGCCGATAGATCACGGCCAGGACGGCCAGCGTCACGCTGGCGACGCTGGCGATGAGCAGCAGCGCCGCATCGTCCACGGCCAGGATGGTGCCGAACAGCAGGTGCATCAGGTCAACGCTGCTGCCGTGCGTCGAGACCATCAGCACGCCCAGCGCGAGCGCGATGAGGTAGAAGGCCGCGAAACTCGCGTCCTCGCGCTGCGACGTGGTCCGCGTCACGAAGCCGGCTGCGAGCGCGACCGCGAGCGCCGCGAAGAAACCGCCCAGGCTCATGGCCGGCAGCGAGAAGCCGGCGATCAGAAACCCCAGCGCGGCCCCCGGCAGCAGCGCGTGGCCCATGGCATCGCCCACCAGGCTCATGCGTCGCAGCACCAGCAGCGTGCCCATCGGCGCGCTGCCGAGGCTCAGGGCCAGCGTCGCGACCAGCGCGCGGCGCATGAAGCCGTATTCGGCGAAAGGCTGGAGGAGCAGCGATGCCAGCGTCATGCGGCTTCCTCGCACAGTGCGGCACCGTCGTCCCAGGCCTCGGCCATCTGCCGGGCGCGGAACAGGTGCTCGGCGTGCAGCACCTGCGCGGTCGGTCCCCAGGCCACGCAGCGCCGCGCCATCAACAGCGTGCGGTCGAAATGCCGGCGCACCTGTTCCAGATCGTGCAGCACCGCGATGACGGTGCGCGACTCGGCGTGCCAGCGGGCCACCACGGCGAGCAGGTCGGCGGTGGTGCGCGCATCGATGGCGTTGAAGGGCTCATCGAGCAGGATCACTGGCGCATCCTGCAGCAGCACGCGCGCGAACAGCACGCGCTGGAATTGGCCCGCGGACAGCTCGGCGATCCCGCGGCGTTCGAAGCCGGCCAAGCCAACCGCATCGAGCGCGTGGTGCACGGCGTCGCGCTGCGGCGCGTCGAGTCCGCGCAGACTTCCGACGCGCGACCAGTGGCCCAGCGCGACCAGATCGAACACGCGGATCGGAAAGCTGCGGTCGATGTCGGCCTGCTGCGGCAGCCAGGCGATGCGGCCGGCGGCGCGCTGCACCTCCCCTTCGACCGGCGAGACGCGGCCCATGATGGCCGCCAGCAAGGTGGTCTTGCCCGCGCCGTTGGGCCCGACGATGGCGGTGAGCGAACCCGGTGCGAAGTCACCCGACAGGTGGTGCAAGGCCGGGTGGCCGCGGTAAGCCACGGTCAGGTTGCGCAGGCGGATCGCCGCGTGTTGGGGGAGGGCTGTCATCAGGAGATGGCCCAGGCCACGGCGAGCCACAGCAGCGCGATCAGCGCCAGCGCACCCACGACCCGTTTCCAGGCGCCGGCCATCAGCAGGCTTGCGACACCCCTCATGCGCCCGCCGCTTCGGCCGCGCAGTCGGCGCTGCGCCCCTGCAAAACCATACCGTGGCGCTGCGCCACCAGGCCTTGCGTCACCATGCCGCCCATGGAGATCCGGCAGGCACGAATCGGGTGCATGCGCTTCCAGGCCTTGCGATGAAAGTAGGGATGGTGGCGGTGCTCCATGGGTTCATATTATTGCAAATGAATTATCAATTGCAATAAGAGGGTATGGAACGCTGGATACAGGGTGCTCGCCTGGGCGGGCGGGGCGTACTGGAATCACGGGCCGATCCAAGCCACGCAGGCGTTGTGTTGCGTGCTGCCGATGGAGGCGCCCGCGCGGGCGTCCAGCCCGCGCTACTGGCCGGGAATCTCCGGCTCGGGATACGCGGGTTTCACCTCGCCGGGCTTCTCTGGCACGGAGGCGGGGACGGGGCGGCTTTCCGGCTCGGACTCGCTCGGCACAGGATTCGGCCTCTCCGGAGTTTCGGGCTCGTGCGTCTGGGGTTTTGCGGGGATGGGATTGATCATGGCAGCCCCTTGGGTACGTTGAAAAATCATCCAGTGGGTCGCTTGGGCTGGCGCGCGGCAGTGCGGCGACGCGGCTGCACACCGGGTGGCCAGGGCAGAAGCTTCCTCGTAGCGGGATTTCACTGCCCGCCGGTCTTGCCTCCAGGATTTTGGGGGCCCGCGCCACGGTGGGACTTCGTCCAATCGTAGGGCGAGCCATCTGGCAGCCGCCGATCTGCCACCGTATTCACACCGGCATGCCCCACGCTCTCCGCCAGTTCGCTCGAGATGCACACATGGCGCTTTCCTTCCTTGCGTTTGATCTCGCACAGAGCCAGCGCGGCCTGGAGTTTTCCGGAGTCAAAAATCTCCATCCCAGGCACCCCGGGCTGTTCTTGCCAGTAGACGACGATACTCATGGTGGCTCGGCTTCCTATTTTTCTGTCCGGTGGTGCTCAGGCTATCTTCCCCGGGGAGGACTGGTTCGTGGTGTTGCTGCGCGCCCGCACTCACTCCAGCGCCGCCGCCCCAATGGCTCCGCACGCCGCCAGGTCGGACGCGCGAACCCCGGGCAACTGCCGTGCTGTGTCCCGAAGCGCCGTGCGCAAGCCTTCCTCCAGCGTGGGGTGGTAGAACGGCATGCCCAGCAGGTCATGCACCGTCAGTTTCTGCTGAATGGCCAATGCAAGCAGGTGGGCCATGTGTTCGCCCTGGGGCGCGCACATCTCGGCGCCCTGCAGACGGCCGGTGGCCCGGTCGGCGTGCAGGCAGATGCGCCCATGGTTGTGCTGGGCTGCCCGGGCCCGGCCCTGGTCGTCGAAGCTGGCCGTGCCCGTGATGGTGTGGACAGGGTCCATGTCGGCAAGGCGCTGGCCCACCATCGCGACGTTGGGATCGCAGAACACGATGGCCAGCGGGGTGCGGCGCTGAAAGCGCGCAGGTGTCTCCGCCAGGGCATTCATCCCGGCGATATGGCCTTCGTCGGCCGCCTCGTGCAGCAGCGGCACGTGGGCGTTCGCGTCCCCGGCCAGGAACACGGGCAGGCTGCCGATCTGCTGGGTCCGTGCATCCACCGTGGGCATGCCATGCTTGTCCAGCGGCACATCCAGGGTGTCCAGGCCCAGGTGCTCGATATTGGGTACGCGGCCCATGGCAGCGACGACCTGGTCCACCACCACGCGGTGGGAGCCGCTGCGCACTTCGATGCCGCCGGGCACTTCCCGCAGTTCGGCCGGGGCCCCGGCGTGCAGCACCATGTCCTTCTTGAGCAGCGCTGTCAGTTCGGCGTTGAGCGCCGGGTCGCTCAGGCCCGCCAGTGTGTCGCCGGTGGTGAAGGCGGCCACCTGCAGCCCGAGCCGGGCCAGCGCCTGGGAGATCTCCACGCCGATGGGCCCCATGCCAATCACGGCGATGCGGGGGCCGAGGCTGGGCTGCTCGAACAGGGTGTCGGTGGTGAGCATGCGGTCGCCAAACGCCAGCCATTCGTCCGGCACGCTCGGGCGCGAGCCGGTGGCGATGATGATGCTGCGCGTGGCATGGCGGGTGCCGTCGATGTCCACCGCGTGCGGGCCGGCCAGCGACGCGCGCCCGGATACCTGGGCGCTGCCCAGCCCGCTGGTGGCCTTCAGAACGCCCGCCACGAAATCATCGCGCAGGGCGCGCACGCGCCGCAGCACGGCCGGTATGTCGGCGGTCAGGGCCTGTGCGCCCCGCAGGCCGAATTCCTCGAATGCGTGGCGGCGGTGAAAGGCGTTGGCCGCCTCGATCAGTGCCTTGGAGGGCATGCAGCCTACCCGCGCGCAGGTGGTGCCCCAGGGCCCTTCGTTGACGATCAGGTAGCGGTCCGTGCGTTTGCGCACCTCGCGCAGGGCGGCCAGGCCGGCTGTGCCTGCGCCAATGATGATGGTGTCGAGCGGTTGGCTCATGGGTGGTTCCTTGGGAGCCCTGCAAACCCTGAGTGTCGCGGCCCGGCCGCGCGGCGCTTGTAGGCGCAAAGGCCTTTGTTGGTTCCCCCTGCCCGGGCAGCGCGGCGTGGCCGGCGAAGCCCTTGCCCTCGCGGCCGCCCCGAAAGGTGCCGTCGTTCAGGCCGCCGGCTCGGTCCAGCCCACGCGGCCCTGGCCGCAGTCGTTGATGCGCTGCACGAAGGCCGCGGCCCGCGCTTCGGGCAGGCGCAGCTGCACGGTGACCAGGCTGCCATGCCGCACCTCTGACAGTTCGGCCCCGGCCAGGTCGATTTCGCGGCGCAGCAGGCCTTCCAGGGCGTAGGGCACCAGGCACTGCAGGGTTGTCATGCGCTGCAGCGTGACCTTGGGGGCGGTGAGCAGTGCCTGGGCCACCGTGTCGGTGTAGGCGCGCACGAGGCCGCCCGCTCCCAGCTTCACGCCGCCAAAGTAGCGCACCACCGTGGCCAGCACCCCCTCCAGGTCCTGGTGGCGCAGCACGTCGAGCATGGGCCGCCCGGCCGTGCCCCCGGGTTCGCCGTCATCCACCGCCGCCGACTGGCCGCCCGCCAGCAGGGCCCAGCAGATGTGCGCGGCACCAGGGTGCTGCTTCCACAGCGCATCCACCGCGGCCTGCGCGCTGGCGCGGTCGGCCATGGGCTGCACGCAGCCGATGAACCGGCTTTTCTTGATGACAAGTTCGCTGCGCGCGGGCGCGGCCAGAGTGTGGGGCATGGGGCGCAGAGTGTAAGGGGGCGGCCCGTGTGTGAAAAAAGTCACAGCCCAGGGCCGTGGGAAGGGGTACGCCCGCGTGAAACGCCCGCGACCGTGTGTTCTGTCACACAGGAGTGCGGCGCGGATTCCTACACTGCGCATTGAAGCCCTGACTTACGCTGGCGCTCAGTTTTTTGCAGCGTCGAAGCCTTATAAAAAGGAACCGCCATGTTCGCCATCCCGTTCACCGCCCCGTCGCATGCCGCCTGGGGCCACCATCTGTTTGGCAGGTTCCTGTCGCGCTCGGCACCGCCCGCTGCTGGCGTGGCGGTTGCGCAGGCCATGCCTGCCGAGGCCGAAGCCGCGGTGGCGGAGGACGCGTTCCCGGATCTGGCGCAGCGGGTGCGTGAAGTCGGGGAATGGTAGCCAGGGCGACGGCGCTCGACCGGCGGCCCCGCCCTGTCCAGCACCTGGGCGCCTTCCTTCTTCTTGGATAGCGGCAATGCAGGGCCGTGCATGGCCACGGAAAGTCCCCACGGTTCCCTGCGGGCTTTCGTCGATATCGGCCTGGCTCCTCGGTACAATAAACAATCCATCTGGATGGTTTGTTGAATGACCGAAGCACATCGCCGCCAAAAACAGCCTGAACTGATCCGCAGCCAATTGCTGGCCGTGGTCCGGGAACTCCTGGTGCGGGAGGGCCCCCACGCCGTCACGCTCGATGCCGTGGCCCAGCGGGCCCACGTGACCAAGGGCGGGCTCCAGCACCACTACCGCAGCAAGCAGGCCCTGCTGGATGCGCTGTCGGACCAGCTCTTCGAGGAGTTTGAACAGTGTTTTGCGAAAGCGCTGGACCAGGAAGAGGACACGCCCGGGCGCCATGCGCGTGCCTACATCAGGACCTGCTTTGACAGCGGCTCGGACAGCCGCCAGGTGGAGACGCAGCGGGCGATCGGCCTGCTGGCCCTGACGTCCGCGCCGTGCCGCCAGCGGTGGCATGCCGCGATGGCGGCGGCACTGAAGGCCGACGGCGACGATCCCCACACGGCCAATGTGCTGCTGGCCTGCCGCCTGGCGGGAGACGGGTTCTGGTTCGCGCAGATGCTCGATGTCTACGCACTCGACCAGCCGCGCAAGGCCGCCATCCTGGACATCCTCCTGTCCCTGTGCCAAGGAGGCCGGCCATGACCTGGAGCACGTCCGCGGGCACCTATCTGATCCTGGGCGCCGCCATCTTGCTGGAGGTGCTGGGCACCACGGCACTGAAGGCCTCCGAGGGATTCACCCGGCTGGTGCCGAGCACGGTCACCGCGGTGGCCTACATGGCGTCGTTCTACCTGCTCTCGCTGGCGCTCAAGACGCTGCCGATGGGCATTGCCTATGCGGTCTGGTCCGGTGTGGGCATCGTGCTGATCTCCACCGTGGGCTGGGTGTACTACGGCCAGCGCCTGGATCTGCCGGCCGTGATCGGGCTGGGCCTGATCGTGGCGGGTGTCCTGGTGGTGAACCTGTTTTCCCACAGCGTGGGCCACTGAGCAGCCGCCAAGGCGGCCCGGCTTGCGGCCTCGCGGCATGTCCTATCCACCGATTCCCGTTTTTGTACCTGTTTCCCATGAACCTGCGACCTTCCCCGTCCGCCGGGCCTTTCTGCGTCACTGGCCAGACACCTTCGAGAGCGCAGCTGCAAGCGCTGCTGGCGGCAGGACATCCTGCCTTGCACTTTGAGCAATGCGACTTCGACGGGCTGGACCTGGCGGGCCTGCCGCTGCGCGGCGCCCAGTTCATTGGCTGTTCGTTCCTCGGGACCTCCCTGGACAAGGCGGATCTTGGCGGCACACGCTGGCTGGACTGCCGGGCAGGGCAGGCGCAGTTCCGCCTGGCGGACCTTACCGAGGCGCGCTTTCACCGCTGCGACCTGAACAACACCTCCTGGGACCGCGCCAACCTGGCCTCGGCACGGTTCGCCGAAGTCAAGCTCACCGGCGCGCATTTTCGCGAGGCCGGCACGCTGGGGCTGGGTTTTCACGATTCGCTGCTGGTGGGGGCCGACCTGCGCGGCGTCTCGTTTCGCAAGCAGACGGTGGAGCAGCTGGACCTGTCGGATGCCGATCTGGCCGGGTGCGATTTTCGGGATGCTGTGTTCGAAGGAGGAAGCCTGCGCGATGCGCACCTGAAGAACGCGCGCTTTGATGGCGCGGACCTGCGGTCGGTCGACCTGGGCGGGCTGCGCATCGCGCACCTGGCGCAGTCTTTCAAGGGCGCCATCATCTCGGCCGACCAGGCGGGGGTGCTGGTCAGCGAGCTGGGCATCCGGGTGGTGTGAAGCCGGCGAGGCGGCCGGATCGCCGGCGCTTTTCTACAGCCTGAGCTCCCAGGTTTCGCCCACGGCCTGCTGGCCGAAGCCCTCGTAGGGTTCCGACTTGACCAGCTTGAACCCGCGTTTGGCGTAGATGCCGCGCGCGGCCGTCAGGCAGCTATTGGTCCACAGCACCATTTTCCGGTAGCCCTTGGCCCGCGCGAACGCGATGCACTCGTCGGTCAGGCGGGCGCCCAGCCCCAGGCCGCGCGCCCGGGGCGACAGGATGAGCATCCGCAACTGGGCCGTGCTGGTGGACTTGCGCACCACGAACACGGCGCCCACGCGTTCGCCCTCCAGTTCGGCGATCCAGCACCGTTCCCAGCCCGGCTGGAACTTGCGCACGAACTGCGCGGCGATGTCCGCCACCAGTGCCTCGAAGCGGCTGTCCCAGCCGTACTCGCGCCAGTAGATTTCGCCATGCTGCTGCACCACCCAGCCGATGTCGCCGGGCACGGGGTCGCGCAGCACGGCCACCTTGGGCGCCGCCGCAGCGCCGCTGGCGGGCTCCAGCAAGGCCTCGATGCGTTGCATGGCGTCCACCAGTTCGTGCCGCCGGGCCGGCGGCAACGGGGCAAGCAGCGCGGCGGCTTCGTCGCGCGAGCGCTGCTGCAGCGGTTCGAACGCAGCGCGCCCGGCAGGGGTGAGCGTGAGCACGCTCTGGCGCGCATCACGGGCGCTGGCGCTGCGCAGGATCCAGCCCGCGCCTTCAAAACGCCGCAGGATCCGGCTCAGGTACCCGCCGTCCAGGCCCAGGTCCCGGGCCAGCTCGCTGGCGACCGGCGCGTCGCGGTGGGCCAGCTCGTACAGCACGCGCACGTCGGTCAGCGAGAGATCGCTGCCCAGGTACGGGTCCAGCACGCCCACGCGGCGGGTGAAGAAGCGATTGAACCTGCGCACGGCCTTCACGGCGTCGGCGGCGACGGGCGCGCTGCCTGTGGCTGCGCTGGCCTGGGAGGATGGATTCGTGCTCATATATGCCTTTGTCATGTAATTAATTGACAAAAGCAAGTATATGCCTGATCTCCATCAAACCTTGGGGAGTGAAGGGCAAGTGCGTTCGGGGCGACAAAACACGCCTGCCAACGTAAAATCACGGGTTATCCACCACAGCCGCGCCCCACGAGGCCCCATCCGCACATGGGCTGGCCGCGCTCCCCATCTGAATGAACGCCCCCGTCGACGTCTCCTTTTTTGCGCGTGCCGCAAAGCCATTGACCAGCTACCGCCCGTACTGGGCCAAGCGCTTTGGCACGGCCCCGTTCTTGCCGATGAGCCGCGCCGAGATGGACAAGCTGGGCTGGGACAGCTGCGACATCATCCTGGTGACGGGCGATGCGTATGTGGACCACCCGAGCTTCGGCATGGCCGTGATCGGCCGCACGCTGGAGGCCCAGGGCTTTCGCGTGGGCATCATCGCCCAGCCCGACTGGCAAAGCGCCGAGCCCTTCAAGGTGCTGGGCAAGCCCAACCTGTTCTGGGGCGTGACGGCGGGCAACATGGACTCGATGATCAACCGGTACACGGCCGACCGGAAGATCCGCAGCGACGACGCCTACACGCCCGGCGACATTGGCGGCAAGCGCCCCGACCGCGCGGCCATCGTTTACAGCCAGCGCTGCCGCGAGGCGTTCAAGGACGTGCCCATCATCCTGGGCGGCATCGAAGGCAGCCTGCGCCGCATCGCGCACTACGACTACTGGAGCGACAAGGTGCGCCGCTCCATCGTGGTGGACAGCAAGTGCGACCTGCTGCTGTACGGCAACGCCGAGCGCGCCCTGGTCGAGGTGGCGCACCGCATCGCCGCGCGCGAGCCGGTCGAGCAGATCACCGATGTGCGTGGCACGGCCTTCGTGCGCCGGCCCGACGACGAGAGCGGCAAGGGCTGGTTCGAGATCGATTCCACCAGCGTGGACGAGCCCGGGCGCGTGGAGGCCCACGTCAACCCCTACATGACGACCAGCGAGCAGGCGGCGGCGCAGGGCAGCACCTGCAGCAAGGAGAATGCTCCTGATTCTGTAGCTTTTGGCGCAGATCCATCAAGCGCTGGAGGCCAAAAAGACCTTCAAACGGCTGAACCCAACCCCGCCATCCAGCCCATGCTGTTCGTGGCCAACCCGGCGCTCAAGGCGAAGCTCAAGGTGCCGCCGCGCGACAGGAGCGTGATCCGCCTGCCCAGCTACGAGCAGGTCAAGAGCGACCCGGTGCTGTACGCCCATGCCAACCGCGTGCTGCACCTGGAGACCAACCCCGGAAACGCCCGCGCGCTGGTGCAGGCGCACGGCGAGGGTGCCACCGCCCGCGACGTATGGATCAACCCGCCGCCCATCCCGCTGACCACGGCCGAGATGGACCACGTGTTCGACCTGCACTACGCGCGCGGCCCGCACCCGAGCTATGCCGACGAGAACGGCAGCCACGACGGCGCGACCAAGATCCCCGCGTGGGAGATGATCCGGTTCTCGATCAACATCATGCGCGGCTGCTTTGGCGGCTGCACCTTCTGCTCGATCACCGAGCACGAGGGCCGCATCATCCAGAGCCGTTCCGAGGATTCGATCATCCAGGAGATCGAGGACATCCGCGACAAGGTCAAGGGCTTCACCGGCACCATCAGCGATCTGGGCGGCCCCACGGCCAACATGTACCGCCTGGGCTGCAAGAGCCCCGAAATCGAGGCCGCCTGCCGCAAGCCCAGCTGCGTGTACCCGGGCATCTGCTCCAACCTGGGCACCAACCACGACCCGCTGATCAAGATCTACCGCCGGGGCCGCGCGCTCAAGGGCATCAAGAAGATCCTCATCGGCTCGGGCCTGCGCTACGACCTGGCCGTGAAGAGCCCCGAGTACGTGAAGGAACTGGTGCAGCACCACGTGGGTGGGTATCTGAAGATCGCGCCCGAGCACACCGAGCAGGGCCCGCTCACCAAGATGATGAAGCCGGGCATCGGCAGCTATGACAAGTTCAAGCAGATGTTCGAGAAGTTCAGCGAAGAGGCGGGCAAGAAGCAGTTCCTGATCCCGTACTTCATCGCCGCGCACCCGGGCACCAGCGACGAGGACATGATGAACCTCGCCATCTGGCTCAAGAAGAACGGTTTTCGCGCCGACCAGGTGCAGACCTTCTACCCGAGCCCCATGGCCACGGCCACGGCCATGTACCACAGCAACAAGAACCCGCTGCGCAAGATCACGCGCGAGAGCGAGACCGTGGACATCGTGCGTGGCGAAAAGCGCCGCCGCCTGCACAAGGCCTTCCTGCGCTACCACGACCCGAACAACTGGCCCCTGCTGCGCGACGCGCTCAAGGCCATGGGCCGGGCTGACCTCATTGGCAACGGCAAGCACCACCTGATCCCGACCTTCCAGCCGCTGACCGATGGCGGCTACCAGAGCGCCCGGCGCAAGAATTCCACTCCCACCGGTGCCAAGGCTGCCGTGGTGCCCGCATCGCGCAGCGTGCAGCAGCCCACCAAGGGCCGCATCCTGACCCAGCACACCGGCCTGCCACCGCGCGTGACAGGGGGCGCCACCGCGCCCGGCGGCGGCAAGAGCGGCAAGGCATTCAAGAAGGCCCGCTAGGCGGGCCGCCACGCGCGCCACACCCGCCATGCCCCAGCAACGCACCCTGCTGCACGCCGGCGCCGCATGGAAGGTCGAGCGGGTTCTCAAGCATGCCGCGCCCGTGCGGTGGAGCGCGACCTACGAAGCAGCCTCCGGGCGCTGGGTGCTGCCCATGGACGGGCTGTCCGAGTTCCAGATGGCAGGGCAGGTGGTCCTGCTCGACGGCCTGACGGCCCTGGGTTTGCCGCAGGGGCTGCCCTACCAGATGCGGCCCCTGCAGCCCACGCCGCAGACCAGCATCGTGGTGAGCACGCAGGGGAATGGGCCGGTGGGCGCCCCGGGCAACCAGAACAACCTGTGGCCGCGCGTGCGCATGCTCACGCCGCGCCTGCTGTGGCGCCTGCGCATGCACTGGCGGGCGCTGGCCGATGGGCGCCCGCTGCCCGCCGGGGGCGCGGCGTTCGATGTGCTGCAGGGCACGCCGCCGCATTCGGCGCCGCGGACGGTAGGGCGCGCGCGGCGCTTCATGGCCCAACGGGTGGCCCTGGCCGATGGCGAGCGGTGGTCCCTGCAGGATGCGGCGGACGCGGCCGGCTGCTCGGCGTTTCACCTCGCCCACCTGTTTCGGCGGCATCTGGGCCTGGGCCTGCACGGCTACCGCCAGCGCCTGCGGATGGCGGCCGCGCTGCAGCGGCTGGAGGCGGGTGAATCGGACCTGGCCGCGCTGGCGCACGACCTGGGGTACTGCAGCCAGAGCCACCTGGGCGCTGTCTTTCGCGCCGAGGTGGGCGTGACGCTGGCGCAGGCGCGGTCCGCGCTGCAGGGGCGGGGCGGGTAGACCCCGCGAAAGCCTGCCAAGCCCGCGGCCGCGCGAAGCGCAGGATTCTGATATCCCGCCGGGGCCATGGGCGCGAGACTGGCGCCATGTCCTCTTCTGCGTTTTCCATTTCTCGCATTTTTCACGCGCGGCCTGCATCGCCGGCCCGGAACCTGGCCATCGGGGTGCTGGCCGCGCTGGCAGCGGCCCTTGTGGGCAGCGGCTGGCAGATCGTCACGCGCCACGGCGTCACCACGTCGCTCGGGCCGGTGGAGCTGGCCGTGCTGCGCTATGGCGTTCCCGCGCTGGTGCTGGCCCCGCTGTGGTGCCGGCGCACCGGATGGCCCGCCGCGATGTCCCTGGGACGGCTGGCCCTGCTGGTGCTGGGGGGCGGGCTGCCCTTTGGCCTGCTGGTGCTGGCGGGGGCACGCTGGGCGCCGGCGGCGCACATGGGCATCTTCATGGGCGGCTGCATGCCGCTGTTCGTGGCGCTGGGCGGGCGGCTGGTGCAGGGCGACAGGCTGGGGCGCCTGCGCGTGCTGGGCCTGGTGCTGATGGCGCTGGGCGTGGCGGCGCTGGGCCTGGGGGTGTGGCGCGATGGCCTGGCGTCCTGGCGCGGGGATCTGCTGTTTGTGCTGGCGGCCGTGCTGTGGGCCGCCTACACGCTGGCGTTTCGGGGCTGTGGACTGTCGCCCTGGCAGGGGGCCGCCCTGGTGAACCTGGGATCTGCGGTGCTGCTGGTGCCCGTGGTGATTGCCTGGGGCGCCCCGCGCCTGGTGACGGCACCCTGGACCGACGTGGCCTTCCAGGCGCTGGGGCAGGGTGTGATGGCCGGTGTGCTGGGGCTGGTGGCCTACACGGTGGCCATTGCACGGCTGGGTGCCGCCCGCGCGGCGCTGTCCGCCGCGCTGGTGCCCGTGCTCACGGCGCTGGGCGCGGCCTGGCTGCTGGGAGAGGTGCCGCAGCGCAGTGCCTGGGCGGCACTGGCGCTGGTGGTCCCCGGCGTGGTGCTGGCCAGCGGCGCCGTCGTGCCGGGGCGCCTGGCAGCGGACCTCAGGCGGCGTGCCGCGCGTCGGGGAGCGCGGCGCCACCCGCCGGCGGTACCGCCTGGCCCAGGCACTCGCCCAGCGGAAGGGGCCGCGCCACCGCGTAGCCCTGGGCATAGTCCACGCCGATGAGCCGCAGCGCGTCCACGATGGCGGCGCTCTCGGCGAACTCGGCGATGGTCTGCTTGCCCATCACATGGCCGATGCGGTGGATCATTTCCACCATGGCGCGGCTGGTGGGGTCCTGCAGCATGTCCTTCACGAAGGCGCCGTCGATCTTGAGGTAGTTGACCGGCAGGTGCTTGAGATAGGTGAAGGACGACATGCCCGCGCCGAAGTCGTCCAGCGCGAACCGGCAGCCCAGCTGCTGCAGCTCTTTCATCAGGCGCACGGCGTTGGGCAGGTGCGAGATGGCGCTGGTCTCGGTGATCTCGAAGCACAGCAGTGCGGGGTCCAGGCCGGATTCGGTGAGGGTGGTGCGGATGTACTTGAGCAGGCTGTCGTCGCCCAGGCTGGTGCCCGACAGGTTGATGGCGCAGGTGTGCAGCGGCAGGGCGCCCGGCGTGCGCTGGTGTAGCGCCAGCGCCTGCAGCGTGTGCCGGATCACCCAGCGGTCGATGGAGGGCATCATTCCGTAGTGCTCGGCGGCCGGGATGAAGGTGCCGGGCGCCACGAGCTGGCCGTCTTCCTCGCGCAGCCGCAGCAGCACCTCCATGTGCAAACCCTCTTCAGCGTGGACCTGCAGCGCGCCGATGGCCTGCGCGTGCAGCTGGAAGCGGTCGTGCTCCAGCGCCAGGCGCAGGCGCCGCACCCAGTCCATGTCGCCTTCGCGCCGGGTCATCTCGATGTCCTCGGGCTGGTAGATGAACACCCGGTTGCGGCCGCCCTCCTTGGCGCGGTAGCAGGCCATGTCGGCCACGCGCATCGCTTCCTGTATGGACGTGAGCGCGGGGATGAGCTGCACCATGCCGATGGAGAGGCCGGTCGTGAGGTGCTGGCCCTCCCATGCCAGCCGCAGGTCCTGGCCAGCCTGGCGCAGCTGCTCGGCGATGCGCGCCGAGGGCCCGGCGGGGCAGTCCTTGAGCAGGATGCCGAACTCGTCCCCGCCCAGCCGCGCCAGCGTGTCGCCCTCGCGCAGGTGGCTTTGCAGCATGCGGCAGACCTCGCGCAGCATCTCGTCGCCCGCCTGGTGGCCGCAGGTGTCGTTGATGAGCTTGAACTGGTCCATGTCCACGTAGAGCAAGGAGCCCTCGCGGCCCGGCTGGCGCGGGCGGCTGAGCAAGGCCTCGAGCCGGTGCTCGAACTCGCGCCGGTTGACCAGGCCCGTCAGCGCGTCGTGGCTGGCCTGCCAGGAGAGCTGTTCCACGTAGTGCTGTTCGCGCGTGACGTCGTGCAGTACCAGCACCGCGCCGGTCACGGTGCCCTGGTGCTGGATGGGCGAACCCACCAGTTTCACCGGCACGACGGTCTGGCCGGGGCGCACGATGGTGCGGTTGATGTCGTCCTGCGTTCCCTTGGCGCTCCTTGCGCCGCCCGCGTTCGCGGCGCCGTGGCTGCCCTGCCGCAGTATCTGCTCGATGAGCGTCCCGGCGGCCTGGGGCCGGGGGTCTTCGCCATCGAACTTCAGGGCCTCGTCCAGCGGTTTTCCCACGGCCTGCTGGGCGCTGCAGGCCAGCAGCTGCTCCGCCGCCGGGTTCATGTACATCACTTCGCCATGGATGTTGGTCGTCACCACCCCGTCGCCGATGGCGGTGAGCGTGGTGCGTGCCTGCTCGCGCTCCGCGCTGAGCGCCTGCTCCACGCGCCGGCGCTGCGCCAGCAGGGTGTGGGTGTGCCACAGGGTCAGCAGGATCAGGGTGGCCGCGATGCCCATGTTGGTCCACATCAGCAGCGCCACGATGCGGCGCGAGCTGTCTCCCAGGGCCTCGCTGAAGGCGCGGGCGGCGGGGGTGACTCCCGCATTGATGTCGCGGATGGCGGTTTGCCACTGCGCGCGGGTATCGTCGTCCACCGAACCCAGCTCGGTATCGTGGCGGATCTCGTGGGACAGGTCGCGCAGCGCATTGATGTATTCGTCTCCCACCAGCCAATGCTGGATCGGCTTTTGAACGATGTCGAAATGGTGGAGGTAGCGCAGCAGCCAGATGAGTCCGTCGATGTCCTGCGGATGGTTGCCCCCGCGCAGGAAACCCTCGCGTGCCAGATCGACCTGCACCTGCCCGGGTTGCAGGGCCAGGCGGGCCGCCCGGTCTCCCAGCGGAATATCGATGGCCTGCGTGAACAGCGCGAATGCCTGGGGCGAGCCATTGGCCGCGTACTGGCCCAGGTAATAGATGGCATCCTTTTGCCCCTTCGTCCACAGGCTTTCGCCGGCGACGAAACCGCGCACGGTGGACAGCACGTACAGGCTGGCGGTGGCGCAGGCGGCCAGCAGCAGCACCATCACGATGAAGGGCCAGGTGAGCCGCAATGTCAGCTGCACGGGTCTTCGCTCGTCTGGCTGCAACACAACATCCATGGACTGTTCTCCCGCCTGTTCGCCAAGTTGGTTGCCGGGCCGCTTCCTGGGGGCTGCGTCAGCGCCGGCGGCACAGGGCGGGGCATGCATCCCGGTGGCGCTGGCACAGGCTTCGGCAAGGCGTCGGACAGCCCGCCGGTGCGGTGCTTTGCACTATATAGCGATCAGGTCGCCCCTGCATGCAAAGCATGGCATTGCGGCGCGCAGCCCGGGCTGGCGGTGGGGGCTGCGAAGGCGCGTTCCCAAAAGACAGCGGCCCGGCGCGCTGGTCTGCGCGCCGGGCCGCTTCGCGGCGCCCGGGTCCCTGGAAAGGGCCGGGCCCTGTCAGGGGGCCGCGTGGGTGCCCACCAGTACCGATTGTGGGGCGTCGTCCTTGGCCGGGGGCGTGATGAGATCCTCGATGATGAACGTGCGGTAGTAGAAAGCCGCTACCGCGCCTTCCGGTGCGATGGCGCCCACCAGCCGCTCGGTGTTGTCCTTGTCGGCCATGTGCACCAGCATGCCGTGGTGTCCCGTGCCGGCCAGGTCGGCGATGCGGCGCACCATGTCGCCCTCGGCGCCCACCGACGGCAGGGGTGCGTCGGCCGTGCCCAGGGTGTGCACGATCTCCTGCAGGATGACCTCGGGGCTGGCGTAGGCGATCTCGCCCGCGTGGCCAGCGCCCTGCAGGGCCGTGGCGGCCTGGCGCACGCAGTCTTCGTCGGGGAAGAGGGCGAACACATGGCCCGTGGGGTAGAAAACGCCGCCCATGTTGGTCATGGTGGAATCAAGAACGAGGGGTTTCATGGGCATCTCCCGAGGTGTTTCAGACCTTTTCGATTGAAACCCCTCCCCCCGGGTGCGTGGTGTAGGCCAGCGGGCACTCTGCGCGTCAGCACCCTTTGGGAAGCAGCAGGAAATATGGGGAAAAATAGCCTCTCGCCCATATTCATCCAGCGCAAGCAGCTATCAAAATTGACGGTTCTTTGCAGCCCTGCCTAGCGCAGCCATCCGCCCAGCCAGGCCCCGAGCGCCGCGCAGTGGAGCACCACGGTGGCCCAGTAGACCGCGCGAAACTCCAGCTTGCGGGACTTGTGCCGCAGCCACTGCTGGGCGAACCATGCGCCCGGCCAGCCGCCCGCCAGGCCCAGCAGGTGCAGGTGGCTCTCTCTGGTGCGCCACTGGCCGTTTTGCGCGGCGCTCTTGTCGATGGCGTAGACCAGGAAGGTCAGGAGGTTGACGGCCATGGCAGCGCCCAGCACCCACCAGGGGAGCCGGCCGGCCCAGAAGCCCCAGGCCAGCAGGGCCGCCCAGCCCAGCATCAGCACCAAGGCCGGGCCCGCCGGGGTGGGCGGGCCGCTGGCATCCGCGGTGCGCCGATGGCGTCGAACCTGGGGCCGGGCGGCCCGCTGCGCCGGTGTGCGCCGTGCCGGGCGCGCAGCGGCTGTCGGCGGCGCCGTGACCGATGGGCGGGGCTGGGCGGTGGCACCCGGGTGCGCCGCAGGCTGCACGGCCATCGCCCTGGGCCCCTTGCCGCCCACATGGATTTCTTCATACACCACGGCCAGGCCCTCGCGGGGCGCGGCGCTGCCTTGGTAGTCCCGCACATGAAAGAACACATCGGCCGAGGTGTCCGGGCTGCGGATGAAACCGAAGGCGCGTGTGGCATCCCAGCGGATGACGGTGCCTTGCTTGTGCATCGGTGAAAACGGGTTCTCAGGCGAGGGTGTGCAGGGGAATGTCCTGGGCGGTGGCGAGCGCGTCCAGCTGCGCGCGGGTCTGGCCGCGCAGGAAGTTCCCCACGGCCTGGTGCGTGGCGGGCGCGCGCAGCTGGCCCGGGTCGCCAGAGGCTGGCAGCCCCGCAGCGGCGCACAGGCGCGCGGCGAAGTGGGGTTCCAGCGCGGCCACCGCCACGCGGCCGTCGGCGCAGGGGTAGATGCGGTAGCCCGCGTGGTTGCCGCCCACGTCGCCCTCGGGCGTGGTCAGGCCCCAGTCGCGCGGCTGGGCCAGCCAGGCGGCGGCATCGGCCAGCGCCACTTCGATGCACATGCCGCTGCCGGTGTGGGCGCGCTCCAGCAGGGCCTGCAGCACGGCCTCGCTGGCCATCAGGGCGCCGCCCATGTCGGCGTACAGCGTGGGCGGCATCTCGGTGCCGGTCACCAGCCCGGCGTCGGCCAGGTAGGTGAGGTCGTGGCCGGGCTCCTCGGCCCGCTCGGCCGCCGCGCCCACGATGCGCACCAGCGACAGGCGCGGGTATTTCGACTGCAGCGCCTCCCAGCCCAGGCCCAGCTTGGCCAGGGCCGAGGGGCGGAAGGAGGTGATCAGCACATCGGTACGGGCCAGTTCCGCATGCAGCGTCGCCTGGCCTTCGGCGGTCTTGAGGTGGGCATGCACCACGCGCACGCCGCCGTGCAGCGTGGCATAGGCCGCCGGGCTGTAGATGCCCATGGGGTCCGCACTGGGATGGCCGGGGGCGGGAGGGGGTTCGAGCTTGGTGCATTCGGCCCCCATGCGCGCGCAGCGCATCAGGGCGGCGGGGCCGGGCAGGTTGAGCGCGAGGCTCAGGACGCGGACGTTGCGCAGGGGCTGGGGCAGGGCGGTTGTCATGGGTTGGGGGTTGTCTCGGTGTCGTGGTCTTGAACGGAAGGCGCGGCGGCGGAACTTCAGGGCGCGCGCGGGCTCACTCCCTGCGTTATACATAATTTGTTACGCTCCCTGACCCATGCAACGCAGAACCTCTTTGGCTGCCCTCACGGGCCTGGCCGCCTTTCCGGGAGCATTCATGACCACGTCCCTGAGCAGCGCCGCCACCGCGCCGGCGCTGCAGGTGCTCAAGCCCTCGCCCCGCATGCCGGTGCTGTTCGTGGGCCACGGCAGCCCCATGAACGCCATCGAGGACAACGCCTGGCGCCGCAGCTGGCAGGCCATGGGCACGGAGTTGACGGCGCGCGCCGTGCAGCCGCAGCTCATCCTGTGTGTGTCGGCCCATTGGCTCACGCGCGACGGCTGGCAGCTGACTGGCATGGCCCATCCCAAGACCATCCACGACTTCGGCGGTTTTCCCCAGGCGCTGTTCGACCAGCAATACCCCGCGCCCGGTGCGCCGCAGGTGGCGCGCAGCCTGGCGGGGGAGCTCAAATCGCCCGCCACCGGAGGCGCTCTGGGCGTGGATGAGGGCGAATGGGGCCTGGACCACGGCACCTGGTCGGTGCTCAAGCCCATGTTTCCCAAGGCGCAGATCCCCGTGCTGCAGCTGAGCATGGACTACAGCCGCGCCCCGGCCGAGCATTACGCGCTGGGCCAGCAATTGAAGGCGCTGCGCGAGCGGGGCGTGTTGATCGTGGGCAGCGGCAATGTGGTGCACAACCTGCGTCTCACGCGCCGTGGCACGGCCGCCAACGAGGCATACGACTGGGCCACCGAGTTCGACACCGTGGTGCAGGAGCAGATCAAGAAGGGCCAGCTGGGCGCCCTGCAGGACTTCCAGAAACTGGGTGCCGTGGCCAAACAGGCGCACCCCACACACGAGCACTATCTGCCGCTGCTGTATGCGGCGGGGGCCGTGTTGCCCAGCGAGATGCCCCGTTTCTTCAACACGGGCTACCAGTCGGCGTCGATCTCGATGCGGTCGGTGCTGTGGGGGTGATGGGCGCCCCGCCTGTGGTGGTCTGCTTCTATTTTTATAGCTGGTAGCGCTTATGGATCAAGCGCCAGAGGCCAAAATGACTTGAAAACGCTGTGCGGCGCCGATCAGCTCGGCAGGTCATCCGCCCGGACTGTCAGCCACGGCCAGCGTTCGCGGTAGCTTTCGGCCTTGGCCTGGAACAGCGGCAAGTGCGGGCACGCCGGGTTGGGGCGCATCAGTCCGGCATACAGCTCTTCAAGCCCATAGGGCGCGTACAGCGTGGGCTCCTCCATGCCAGGGCCGGATGCAGGCTGCAAGCCCACGCAGGTGCAGGGCACTAGAAAGCGCTCGATCCCGTTGCACGCCGATTGCAGCGGCGCATACGGGTAGCCGAACCAGCGTTCGTACCAGAGGTGCACCCGGGCCTGGTTCTTGGCTTCCACGGTGATCGGCAGGTCGGCGAAGAGGGCGGTGACGCGGGCCTGCACGGCCTGTTCGGCGGCCTCGGACAGGTCCAGCGCATCGAAATAGAACAGGTCGTAGTCCTTGATGCGCGCCGTGGGCTCCAGGCCGGAGCGCAGGTTCCACACCGTCTGGAACAGGCAGCCCGCCACCAGCCAGGCATCCGGCAGGCCCAGAAGCGGCAAACGCTCCAGAAGGACCGCGTTGTACGGGTTCTGGAGCGCTTCGCTCACAAAGCGGCGCGCGAGCGCCACTTCCTCATCGTGCTCAGACAACCTTTGCAATGGCCTGGCAGACGTAGTCGATGTTCTTGCTGTTCAGGGCTGCGACGCACATGCGGCCGGTGTCGGTGCCGTACACGCCGAACTCATTGCGCAGGCGCACCATCTGGTCCTTGGTCAGGCCCGAGTAGCTGAACATGCCGATCTGGGTGGTGATGAAGCTCATGTCCTGCTTCACACCGGCGGCCTTGAGGCCATCGACCAGCTTCTGGCGCATGGCCTTGATGCGCACGCGCATTTCGGCCAGTTCCTTTTCCCACATCGCGCGCAGCTCGGGGTTGTTCAGCACCGCGGCCACCACCGCGCCACCGTGGATGGGTGGGTTGGAGTAGTTGGTGCGGATGACGATCTTGAGCTGGCTCAGCACGCGGGAGGCTTCTTCCTTGTCGGTGCACAGCACGGACAGGCCACCCACGCGCTCGCCGTACAGGCTGAAGCTCTTGGAGAACGAGGTGGAAACGAAGAAGGTCAGGCCGGCGGCCACGAACTTGCCGATCACGGCGCCGTCTTCGGCGATGCCGTGGCCAAAGCCCTGGTAGGCCATGTCGAGGAAAGGCGTCAGGCCCCTGGCCTTGACGGCGGCGATCACCTGGTCCCACTGGGCGGCCGTGATGTCGTAGCCGGTGGGGTTGTGGCAGCAGGCGTGCAGCACGACGATGGTGCCGGGTGCGGCTGCGTTCAGGCTGGCGAGGAAACCTTCGAAGTTCACGCCGCGCTTGGCAGCGTCGTAGTAGGCGTAGGTATCGACTTCGAAGCCGGCGTTGGTGAACAGGGCGCGGTGGTTTTCCCAGCTGGGGTCCGAGATCAGCACCTTGGCATTGGGGCTGACCTTCTTCAGGAAGTCGGCGCCGATCTTGAGGCCACCGGTGCCGCCGATGGCCTGCACGGTGGCCACGCGGCCGGAGGTCACGGGTTCGCTGTCGGCACCGAACACCAGGCTCTTGACGGCGTTGTCATAGGCCACGATGCCGTCGATGGGCAGGTAGCCACGGGCCGTAGGGGTGGACATCATGGTCTTTTCCGCGGCCTGCACGCACTGCAGCAGGGGCAGCTTGCCGTTGTCGTCGAAGTACACGCCCACGCCCAGGTTGACCTTGTTGGGGTTGGTGTCGGCGTTGAATTGCTCGTTGAGGCCCAGGATGGGGTCGCGGGGGGCCATTTCGACGGCGGTGAAAAGAGACATGAAAATCCTTGAAAGGTTGTCAGTAGCGAAGAATCCGGGCGTGGTGTACTGTGCCGGGTTCCGCCGATTTTAACGGCCTGCCCCTCCCACTCGTTGACTGCACCCATGCCGGATATCACACAGGTCATAACGGAAAAGCAAGACGGCGAATTCGTCCGTTTTCCCGATTCCCCCTTTGAATTGTTCCAGCCCTATCCGCCGGCGGGAGACCAGCCGGAGGCCATCAACAAGCTGGTGGAAGGACTGCGCGATGGCGAGGCCTTCCAGACCCTGCTCGGGGTGACGGGCTCGGGCAAGACCTTCACCATGGCCAACGTCATCGCCCGAATGGGGCGCCCGGCCATCGTGTTCGCGCCCAACAAGACCCTGGCCGCGCAGCTGTACAGCGAGTTCCGCGAGTTCTTCCCCAAGAACGCCGTGGAGTACTTCGTGAGCTACTACGACTACTACCAGCCCGAGGCCTATGTGCCCCAGCGCGACCTGTTCATCGAGAAGGACAGCGCCATCAACGAGCACATCGAGCAGATGCGGCTGTCGTGCACCAAGAGCCTGATGGAGCGAACCGACGTGGTCATCGTGGCCACGGTGTCGGCCATCTATGGCATCGGCGAACCCGAGAGCTACCACCGCATGGTGATGACGCTGCGCACCGGCGACAAGCTGGGCCAGCGCGACGTGATCGCCCAGCTGATCCGCATGCAGTACCAGCGCAACGAGGCGGACTTTTCACGCGGCAAGTTCCGCGTGCGGGGCGACACCATCGACGTGTTCCCAGCCGAGCATTCGGAGCTGGCCATCCGCATCGAGCTGTTCGATGACGAAGTGGAGAGCCTGCAGCTGTTCGATCCGCTCACCGGCCGCGTCAAGCAGAAGATCCCGCGCTTCACGGTCTACCCGAGCAGCCACTACGTGACGCCACGCGACAAGGTGCTGGCCGCCGTGGAGACCATCAAGCTCGAACTGGCCGAGCGCCTCAAGCAGTTGCTGGCCGATGGCAAGCTGGTGGAGGCGCAGCGCCTGGAGCAGCGCACGCGCTTCGACCTGGAGATGCTCAGCGAAGTAGGGCACTGCAAGGGCATCGAGAACTACACGCGCCACCTGTCGGGCGCCGCGCCGGGCGATCCACCCAGCACGCTGACCGACTACATGCCCAAGGACGCGCTGATGTTCCTGGACGAGAGCCACCAGATGATCGGCCAGCTCAATGCCATGTACAGCGGCGACCGCTCGCGCAAGACCACGCTGGTCGAATACGGCTTTCGCCTGCCGTCGGCGCTGGACAACCGCCCGCTCAAGTTCGAGGAGTTCGAGCAGCGCATGCGGCAGGTGATCTTTGTCACCGCCACGCCGGCAGACTACGAGCGCACCCATTCCGGCCAGATCGTCGACCAGGTGGTGCGGCCCACCGGCCTGGTGGACCCCGAAGTGGAGGTGCGGCCTGCCACCCATCAGGTGGATGATGTGCTTCAGGAAATACGCATTCGCGTGGAAAAGCGCGAACGTGTACTCATTACCACGTTGACCAAACGCATGGCGGAGCAGCTCACCGACTACCTGACGGACAACGGTGTGAAGGTCCGCTACCTGCACAGCGACGTGGACACGGTCGAGCGCGTGGAGATCATCCGCGACCTGCGCCTGGGCGCGTTTGACGTGCTGGTGGGGATCAACCTGCTGCGCGAGGGGCTCGACATTCCCGAGGTGTCCCTCGTGGCCATCCTGGATGCCGACAAGGAGGGCTTTCTGCGGGCCGAGCGCAGCCTCATCCAGACCATTGGCCGCGCGGCGCGGAATCTGAACGGGCGGGCCATCCTCTATGCCGACCGCATCACCGATTCCATGAAAAAAGCCATGGGCGAGACGGAACGCCGCCGCATCAAACAGATCGCACACAACGAGGCCCACGGAATCACTCCGCGCAGCATTGTCAAGCGGGTAAGAGACCTGATTGACGGCGTCTACAGCGAGAAAGCCGGCAAGGACGCCGAGCGGCTGGAGCAGGAAGCCATGCAGCGCGCCAAGGTGGAGGACATGTCCGAAAAGGATGTGGCGCGCGAAATCAAGCGGCTCGAAAAGCTCATGCTCGAGCATGCGCGCAACCTGGAATTCGAGCAGGCTGCCCGGGTGCGCGACCAGCTCACGCGTCTCAAGGACCAGGCATTTGGCGCGCATGGCAGCGATTCGGTGGCCTTGTGAGGGCATGTCGAAGGCCGGGTGAATACACCACAGGTCAAATGACGACCGATTGGTTTTTTAACCCGACAAATTCGATAGGGATTTGTGTTATACTTGCACAAAATACTCAAGAAAAAAGCCCAGCGATGAAGGGCTCCGTGCCAGGCAACTGTGCGGAGTAAGGGGCGGAGACGGTGCCTTGCTGGCCATCAGCCAGCGAAGGCGGTTTCTACAACGAACAAGCCTTAGCACAAGGAGCTTGCGATGCGTCTCACAACCAAAGGCCGGTTTGCGGTCACCGCCATGATTGACCTGGCCCTGCGCCAGAACAATGGTCCCGTCACGCTGGCCGCGATCAGCCAGCGCCAGCAGATTTCGCTGTCGTACCTGGAGCAGCTTTTTGGCAAGCTGCGCCGCCACGAACTGGTCGAGTCTACCCGTGGTCCTGGCGGCGGCTACACGTTGGCCCGCAAGGCAGGTGATATCACGGTGGCGGACATTATCGTTTCGGTGGACGAACCCATTGATGCCACGCAATGCGGCGGCAAGGAAAACTGCCTGGGCGAAGCGGGCCGCTGCATGACGCACGAGCTGTGGGCATCGCTCAACCAGCGCATGGTGGAGTTCCTCGATTCCGTCACGCTGCAAAAGCTGGTGGATGAACAGCTGGCCAAGGGCGTGCAGATCGAAGACAAGCCGGTGGTGCGCCGGGCGATTTCGACGACCCCGGTGGTCAAGCCCATCCGCGTCAACGCGCCCAATTCGGTGTTCGCACTGGGCAACGTCTTCGCGAAATCCTGATACCCGGGGCTCCGCTGCCGGCCCTGGGGTCGGCAGCGCCCTGAACGAGTTTTCAAGCATCGTTTCGTTTCTTATTTTCAGCTTGCCAGCCAGCAACTATCACTGAGCCAGCCATGGACATGACCCCGCACTTCCCCATCTATCTCGACTATGGCGCCACGACCCCGGTGGACCCCCGCGTGGTGGACGCCATGATTCCCTGGTTGCGCGAGCACTTCGGCAACCCGGCATCGCGCAGCCACGCCTGGGGCTGGGAGGCGGAGGAAGCTGTCGAGAAGGCGCGCGTGCAGGTGGCGGATCTGATTGGTGCGGATCCGCGTGAAATCGTCTGGACCAGCGGCGCCACGGAGTCCATCAACCTGGCCTTGAAGGGCGCCGCGCAGTTCTACAAGGGCAAGGGCAAGCACCTCATCACGCTCAAGACCGAGCACAAGGCCGTGCTGGACACCATGCGCGAGCTGGAGCGCCAGGGCTTCGAGGCCACCTACCTGGACGTCCAGGAAGACGGCCTGGTCAATATGGACGCCCTGAAGGCCGCCATCCGCCCCGACACCGTGCTGATCAGCATCCTGTTCGTGAACAACGAGATCGGGGTGATCCAGGACATTCCCGCCATTGGCGCGCTGTGCCGGGAAAAGGGCATCCTGCTGCACGTGGATGCCGCGCAGGCCACGGGCCGCGTCGAGATCGACATGAACACCCTGCCCATCGACCTGATGAGCATGACCGCGCACAAGACCTACGGCCCCAAGGGCGTGGGCGCGCTGTATGTGCGCCGCAAGCCCCGCGTTCGGCTGGAAGCACAGATGCACGGCGGCGGCCACGAGCGCGGCATGCGCTCGGGCACCTTGCCCACGCACCAGATCGTGGGCATGGGCGAGGCCTTCCGCATCGCCAAGGAAGAAATGGCCGAGTCCAACGCCAAGGCGCACGCGCTGCAGCAGCGCCTGCTCGATGGCCTGAAGGACATCGAGCAGGTGTTCATCAACGGCAGCATGGAGCGCCGCGTGCCGCAGAACCTGAACATGAGCTTCAACTTCGTGGAAGGTGAATCGCTCATCATGGGCATCAAAGGCCTGGCCGTGTCGTCGGGTTCGGCCTGCACGTCCGCCAGCCTGGAGCCCAGCTATGTGCTGCGCGCCCTGGGCCGCAGCGACGAACTGGCGCACAGCAGCCTGCGCATGACCATTGGCCGCTTCACGACCGAGGAAGAGATCGATTACGCGATCTCCACCATCCGCGAGAACGTGGCCCGCCTGCGTGAGCTGAGCCCGCTGTGGGAGATGTACAAGGACGGCATCGACATCAGCACCATCCAGTGGGCTGCGCACTGAATCCCGGAATTTCGAAGAATTGAAGAGGTACACATCATGGCTTACTCAGACAAAGTGGTTGACCATTACGAAAACCCCCGCAACGTGGGTTCGTTCGACAAGGGCGACGATTCGGTGGGCACCGGCATGGTGGGTGCGCCTGCCTGCGGCGACGTGATGAAGCTGCAGATCAAGGTGAACCCCGAAACCGGCGTGATCGAAGATGCGCGTTTCAAGACCTACGGTTGCGGCTCCGCCATTGCCTCCTCGTCGCTGGTGACCGAATGGGTCAAGGGCAAGACGCTGGATGAAGCAGCGGCGCTGAAAAACAGCGAGATCGCCGAGGAGCTGGCCCTGCCGCCCGTCAAGATCCACTGCTCCATCCTGGCGGAAGACGCCATCAAGGCCGCCGTGCTCGACTACAAGACCAAGCACGCGGCAGCCGCCACCGCTGCTTGAGTGAGAGATATGGCCATTACGCTGACAGAAGCCGCTGCCCGGCACGTCAACCGCTATCTTGCCCGGCGCGGCAAGGGGCTGGGGGTGCGCCTGGGTGTCAAGACGACCGGCTGTTCGGGGCTTGCCTACAAGCTGGAGTATGTGGACGATTCCGAGCCCGAAGACATCGTGTTTGAAAACCACGGCGTCAAGGTGCTGATCGATCCCAAGAGCCTGGCCTATATCGACGGTACCGAACTCGACTTCGTGCGCGAAGGCCTCAATGAAGGCTTCAAGTTCAACAACCCCAACGAGCGGGACCGCTGCGGTTGCGGAGAGAGCTTCCGCGTTTGAGCGCCTGCCGACGCTTTTTTCGTGAAACCGCCAACGCGCTCTCCGTGCTGGCGGTTTTTTGTTGACCCGCGCCTCGCGACCTGTGCATGAACCTGCAATCCGACGACTTTGAACTGTTTGGCCTCGAGCGCCGTTTCGCGCAGGACCGTGGCGCCATCGATGCGCGCTGGAAAGAGCTGCAGCGCGAAGCACATCCCGACAAGTTCGCGGCGCAGGGCGCGGCCGCGCAGCGCGTGGCCATGCAATGGTCGGTGCGTATCAACGAGGCCTACCAGCGCCTGAAGGATCCCCAGCGCCGCGCCGCCTACCTGTGCGAGCTGCACGGGGCCCCGATCCGCGCCGAGGACAACACGGCCATGCCGGCGGCGTTCCTCATGCAGCAGATGGAGTGGCGCGAGGCGCTGGAAGATGCCCGCGCCGAGAGCGAACTCGATGCGCTCGAGGATGGCGTCGCCCAGGCCCGCCGTGCCGCGCTGGCGCAGTGCGAGCAACTCATCGACCAGCAGCAGGACTACGCGGGTGCCGCCCGGCAGGTCAGAGCCCTCATGTTCATTGCGCGATTTGCGGACGACATTGAACGCCGCCGAGAGCAACTGGGACAATAGAGCGGTTTTGCTTTCCCCCTGGGGCCCCGTTCTTATGACGGCGGACTCCACCACGTTGAGACCCGAAATTTCATGGCGCTTCTGCAGATTTCCGAACCCGGCCAATCCCCCGATCCGCACCAGCGGCGCATTGCCGTCGGCATTGACCTGGGCACCACCCACTCCCTGGTCGCCGCCGTGCGCAATGGCGTGTCCGAATGCCTGCCCGATGCGCAGGGCAGGGTGCTGTTGCCCTCGGTCGTGCGGTACCTGGAAAAGGGTGGACGCCAGATCGGATACGACGCCGTGGCCGCGCAGGCCCAGGATGCGCGCAACACCATCGCCTCGGCCAAGCGCTTCATGGGGCGGGGCCTGAAAGACGTGGCGCAGGCGGGCAAGCTGCCCTACGACTTTGTTCCCGCCAGCGAGGCGGGGGAGCAGGGCATGGTCAGCCTCGCGACGGTGGACGGCAACAAGTCGCCCGTCGAGGTCAGTGCCGAAATCCTGGCGACGCTGCGCTACCGGGCGGAGGACACCTTCAATGACGACCTCTACGGTGCTGTCATCACCGTGCCCGCCTACTTCGACGACGCCCAGCGGCAGGCCACCAAGGACGCGGCCAAGCTGGCGGGCATCCACCTGCTGCGCCTCATCAACGAGCCGACGGCCGCAGCCATTGCCTACGGCCTGGACAATGCGAGCGAGGGGGTCTACGCGGTGTACGACCTGGGCGGCGGCACCTTCGACATCTCCATCCTGCGCCTGACGCAGGGCGTGTTCGAGGTCATCGCCACGGGCGGCGATTCCGCGCTGGGCGGCGACGACTACGATGCGGCCCTGGCGGACTGGGTGCTGCAGCAACTGGGCCTTCAGGCCGTCACCCCGGCGGACAAGTCGGCGGTGCGCATGGCGGCACGCGCCTGCAAGGAAGCCTTGACTGCTATAGATTCAGCAGCGTTCAGCGCACATCTGTCAAGCGGTGGCGTGCATTTCGATGTCAAGAAATCGGACTTCGAGGCCATCACGGCCGAACTGACCGCGCGCTCCATGGCGGCGGTGCGCCGCGCGCTGCGGGACGCCCATCTGGGGCGTGACGAGGTGAAGGGCGTGGTGATGGTGGGCGGCTCCACCCGCATGCCGCAGGTGCGGCAGGCGGTGGCCGCCTTCTTTGGCAAGGAGCCGCTGACCAACCTCAACCCCGACGAAGTCGTTGCGCTGGGTGCCGCCATCCAGGCCAACCAGCTGGCGGGCAACAACACGGCGGGCGACCTGCTGCTGCTGGACGTGATTCCGCTGTCGCTGGGCATCGAAACCATGGGAGGCCTCGTGGAGCGCATCGTCGCGCGCAACGAGACCATTCCCACCGCCAAGGCGCAGGACTTCACCACCTACAAGGACGGCCAGACAGCGCTGGCGGTGCATGTGGTGCAGGGCGAGCGCGACCTGGTGCAGGACTGCCGCAGCCTCGCGCGCTTCGAGCTGCGCGGCATTCCGCCCATGGCCGCGGGCGCGGCGCGCATCCGCGTGACCTTCACCGTCGATGCCGACGGCCTGCTGAGCGTGAGCGCCAGGGAGCAGGGCAGTGGCGTGGAGGCACGCATCGACGTGAAGCCCTCCTATGGCCTGTCGGACGACCAGATTGCGCGCATGCTGCAGGACGGCTTTGCCACGGCTGCCCAGGACATGAAGGCCCGCGCGGTGGTCGAGGCCCGCGTGGACGCGGACCGCATGCTGATCGCCACCCAGAGTGCCCTCGATGCCGACGGCGATGTCCTCTCCACCCGGGAGCGCGCCGAGATCGATGCGCTGATGGTGGCATTGCGCCACCAGCGGGATGCGCAGGATGCCGCCGTCATCGAAGCCGCCACCGATGCACTGGCCAAGGGCACGGAAGCCTTCGCCGCGCAGCGCATGAACCGTGGCATCCAGCAGGCGCTGGCTGGCAAGAACGTGCAGACCTTGTAAGCCCCGGACAAGAAGCAATAAGAGCCCACACACCCCATGCCCGTCATCAAGATCCTTCCCCATCCCGAATACTGTCCCCAGGGGGCCGAAATCACCGCGCCCGCCGGCACGTCGATCTGCGAAGCCCTGCTCGACAACCACATCAACATCGAGCACGCCTGCGACATGAGCTGTGCCTGCACCACCTGCCACGTCATCGTGCGCCAGGGGCTGAACTCGCTCAACGAGGCCGAGGAAGAGGAAGAAGACCTGCTCGACCGCGCCTGGGGCCTGGAGCCACAATCGCGCCTGTCGTGCCAGGCCATCCTGGCGCAAACCGATCTGACCGTGGAAATTCCCAAGTACACGATCAACCATGCCAAGGAGAACCACTAGATGAGCGCAGCGCCGGGCCGCCCCAGGCAAGCTGGCGCCCCCTTGGGGGGCAGCGAGGACACGAAGTGCCGAGCGTGGGGGCGCGTATGACCCGCCAGATCGTTCTCGACACCGAAACCACCGGCCTTTCGGCCGACAGCGGGGACCGCATCATTGAACTGGGCTGCGTGGAGCTGCTCAACCGCAAGCTCACCGGCAACAACCTGCACCTGTACTTCAATCCGGGCCGCGACAGCCATGAAGATGCGCTGAAGGTGCACGGCATCAGCAACGAGTTCCTGAAGGACAAGCCCAGGTTCGCCGAGGTGGCGGACGAGATCCTGCAGTACCTGCAGGGGGCCGAGATCATCATCCACAACGCGGCGTTCGACGTGGGCTTCCTGAACAAGGAGCTGGAACTGACGGGACGCCCGGGCTTTCGCACGTACGTGGAGAGCGTGACCGACACGCTCGCCATGGCCAAGGAGATGTACCCGGGCAAGCGCAATTCGCTCGATGCCCTGTGCGACCGGCTGGGCGTGGACAACTCCGGCCGCACCCTGCACGGGGCGCTGCTGGACGCCGAGCTGCTGGCCGATGTCTACATCAACCTGACCCGTGGCCAGGATGCCCTGCTCATCGCCGATGATGCGCAGGAAGGCAGCGACGGCCTGAAGGTGGCCGCCATCGACCTGCGGCTGCTGAGCCTGCCCGTGCTGCGCGCCAGCGAGCAGGAGCAGACGGCCCATGCCGAAGTGCTGGCGCAGATCGACAAGGCCAGCGGAGGCAAAACAATTTGGAGAACTGTCCAGGCAGCTTGAAAAGCTGTGCCATAATAGAAGGCTGTCACAGCGACACGGGTGATTAGCTCAGCGGTAGAGCACTGCCTTCACACGGCAGGGGTCACATGTTCGATCCATGTATCACCCACCACG
>NZ_JBXAKN010000003.1:0-458062 GCF_058798375.1 Acidovorax sp. GW823-FHT01C06 | reverse complement strand
GAAACGGGTGATTAGCTCAGCGGTAGAGCACTGCCTTCACACGGCAGGGGTCACATGTTCGATCCATGTATCACCCACCAATTCAACCCCTGCAGATCTCTGGTCTGCAGGGGTTTTTTCATGGGCCGGGGCCTCCAGGGCCCATTCGGCGGCAGGGCGCCGCAAAGCGGCTACAGTGTCAGCCTCGAGTCCATGGCGGGACTGCCCCGCGGGAAGGCCACCCTGGCCTGCCACGGGCTTCCTTTGCCGACACGCCTGACCCATGATCACCTTTCACAACCCGCTGCACCAGGGACACGCTCCCACCCACGAATTCTTTCGCGGCGAACGCGTTCCCTGCTTCGAGAAGCCTGCGCGCGTGGACTATGTCGAAGAGGCACTGCGCGCGCGGGGCCACGGCCTCACGGCGCCGGATGTGGACAGCGGGCCCGTGCTGTCCCAGGTGCATGCGCAGCGCTATCTGGCCTTCCTGCAGACGGCCTGGCAGCAATGGATGGCGCTGGACCCCGCGAACGCCGATGTGCAGCCTTTTCCATCCGTGTGGCCCGTGCGCACCCTGCGCAGCGATCTGGAGCCGGAGAACTTCGTGGCGCGGCTTGGCCTGTACTCCATGGACAACGGCACGCCCATGGCCCCCGGCACCTGGGCGGCGGCCAAGGCAGGCGCGGATGCGGCCGCCAGTGCCGCCACCCGGGTGGCGCGGGGTGTGGGCGCGGCGTTTTGCTGCACACGCCCGCCAGGCCACCATGCCGGCCCGGACTTCATGGGGGGCTACTGCTTCCTGAACAACGCCGCCGTGGCGGCGCAGGTATTGCGCAACGAGGGCGCCCGGCGCGTGGCCCTGCTGGATGTCGACTATCACCATGGCAATGGCACGCAAAGCATCTTCTACGACCGCTCCGACGTGCTGTTCATCAGCATGCATGGCGACCCGCGCACGGAATACCCCTTTTACCTGGGCCATGCGGACGAAACCGGGTCAGGAGAGGGCGCGGGCTTCAATCTGAACCTGCCGCTGCCGGCAGGCACCAGCGCCGCCGCCTGGTTCGATGCGCTGGAAAGTGCCTGTGCGCGGATCGCCAGCCACGGGGCCGATGCGCTTGTGGTCTCGCTGGGGCTCGACGCGTTCGAGGGCGACCCCATTTCCCGCTTCGCACTCGCCTCGTCCGATTTCACCCGGCTGGGCGCGCGCCTCGCACGCCTGGGGCTGCCCGCTGTCTTCGTCCTCGAAGGTGGCTACGCGGCGGCCGAGCTGGGAACCAATGCCGTCAATGTGCTCGACGGCTTCGAGCAAGGCTGAGCACCGAAGGGCAAGGACGAGGGCGAGCGAATGGCGGATGTAGTCGACTGTGTGGTGGTGGGGGCGGGCGTGGTCGGCCTGGCCGTGGCCCGGGCCCTCGCGCTGCGGGGCCGCGAGGTGATGGTGCTGGAATCCGCGGATGCGATAGGCACCGGCATCAGTTCGCGCAACAGCGAGGTCATCCATGCCGGGCTGTACTACCCCACCGGGTCGCTGAAAGCGCGGCTGTGCGTCCAAGGCCGGGACATGCTGTATGCCTACTGCGCCGAGCGTGGCGTGCCCCACCGCCGCTGCGGCAAGCTCCTGGTGGCAACCTCGTCGGGGCAGCTGCCTGGTCTTGAGTCCATCCAGGCACGGGCGCAAGCCAACGGCGTGCCGGATCTGCGCTGGCTCGGCCGCCAGGAAGCGCAGGCGCTGGAGCCCGCGCTGGAATGCGTCGCTGCATTGTTTTCGCCCAGTACCGGTATCGTGGACAGCCACGCCTTGATGCTCGCGCTGCAGGGCGACCTGGAGCATGCGGGGGGACTCGTGGCCCTCAATTCGCCCCTGGCGCAAGCGGAATGCGCGCAGAATGCTATTGATTTGGTAGCCTCCGATGGCACGCGTTTGCGAGCCCGTACCGTGGTCAATGCCGCAGGGCTGCACGCCCCCGGGCTGGCCCGCCGCTTTGCGGGGCTGGGAGCGGATCATGTGCCCCGTGCCCACTACGCCAAGGGCAGCTATTTCACGCTGTCTGGCAAGGCACCCTTCAGCCGCTTGATCTACCCCGTGCCCGAGGCTGCCGGCCTGGGCGTGCACCTGACGCTGGATCTGGGCGGGCAGGCCAAGTTCGGCCCCGACGTGCAGTGGGTTGATTCGCCGGACGACCTGCTGGTCGACCCCGCACGCGGGGACGCGTTCTACGCCGAGGTCCGCAAGTACTGGCCCGCGCTGCGCGACGGAGCGCTGGCGCCCGGCTATGCGGGCATGCGCCCCAAGATCCATGGCCCCGGGGAACCCGCGGCGGACTTCATGATCCAGGGGCCCGCGGTGCACGGCGTCCCGGGCCTGGTGAACCTGTTTGGCATCGAATCCCCCGGCTTGACAAGCGCCCTGGCCATTGCGGACCATGTGGCCACGCTGGTCTGATCTGCGGCAAACCATTTGCAATCCGTAACCTCTTGCGTCGCCGTCCTACGAAGCGGGGCGGGGGCAGGTGGCTAAGATGAACCCGAGTCCTGTTCCGGCAGGGATGATTGATTTTTTTGTGTTGCTTCAAGAAAGGCTTGTATGACTGCTTCCGACACCACCACCACCCAGGGCGAACTGGAAAAGCTGGTTTCTGATCTGCGGGGGCTTCTCGCCAACAAGGATCTCGACGCGGTCCCTGAAATCAAGCTGCTGCGCCAGCGTCTGGACGACGGCATGCACAACGTGCGCGAATCCGCGGTGCGCGCGGCGCAGGATGCGGCCCGCCAGGCCAAGGATGCCGCCCTTGCGGCCGACCGCTATGCGCACGATGAACCATGGCGCGTGGCCGGGGCCGCGCTGGCCGTCGGCGCCCTGGTGGGCTTCCTGCTTGCGCGGCGCTGATTCCGGCCTGCCGCGCACGGCTGCACAACGCAGAGGTTGCACATGAACTGGCTTTCCCTCCTGGGGCTGGAGGCCCTGGTGGCCCGCTGGCGCGCCAACGTGATCGAAGGCGCCATCGCGGCGGAAGACCGCATGGACCTCGCACGCCTGGAGTGGCAGGATCAGAAGCAGCGCCTGCAGCAGATGCTGGTGCTGACCATTGTGGTGGCGGGGCTCACCGTGGTGGCCTTGATCATGCTCTCGCTGGCGGTGCTGGTGCATTTCTGGGACACCCCCCAGCGCACCCTGGTGGCCTGGCTCGTGGCAGCCGTCTGGACTGTCGGCTGGGCCGCCACGCTCATGTCGCTGGTTTCCGTCGTGCAGAAGGCGGGCCAGGGCTTTGCCCTTACGCGGCGCGAGCTGGCGCAGGACTGGCGTGACATCAAGGAGCGTTTGTAATGGCTGCGACGAACCCATCGACCACTGCCCCGCAAGCCGTGGTTCTCGAGCCCACCATGGCCCAGCAGCGTGTGCTGGACCGGATCGCCATGCAGCGCGAACGCTTGCGCGCCCGCAGGGCGGCCCGGGCACAGTCGCTGGCATTGGCGCAGCGGGACCAGGGTGACGGCGGCCTGGACGAGTCCCTCGTGCTGCGCGCCGCGGGATTCGCCCGGGAACACCCCCTGGCGGTGGCGGCCATGGCCGGCGTCGCCGTCGTGGCGGGGCCGCGCCGGCTGATTCGCTGGGCCGGCGTGCTGCTGCCCATGCTGATGCGGTTGCGGCGCTGACCGGCCTTGCCGGCACCTTGCCGGGCGGCCGGCAGGAGCCTGCGTTCTGTCCCACGGCAAAAGAGCCGCCCAGATGGGCGGCTCTTTTTTTGGGGGCCTAGCGCGCGGGTGGCGTGCCGTGGCTCAGCCCATGGCCTTGATGGCCTTCGCGGCCTTCGCCACCAGCGCGGGGCCTTCGTAGATCAGCCCGGTGTAGATTTGCACCACATCGGCGCCGGCGCGGACCTTGCCCACCGCATCCTCGGCGCTCATGATGCCACCCACGCCAATGATGGGAAAACGGCTGCCCAGGGCCGCGCGCAGCTGGCGTATCACCTGGTTGCTGGCTTCCAGCACCGGGGCGCCGCTGAGCCCGCCGGTTTCCTGCGCGTGGCGCAAACCCTGCACGGCCGCGCGGCTGATGGTGGTGTTGGTGGCGATCACGCCGTCCATGCCATGGCGCTGCAGCGTGGAGGCGATCACGGACACCTGGGCTTCATCGAGATCCGGGGCAATCTTCACGAACACCGGTACGCGCCGCGCGTGCCGCGCCGCCAGGGCTGCTCGGCGCTCGGCGATCGCGCCCAGCAGCGCGTCCAGCGCCGCATCGCTCTGCAGCGCGCGCAGGTTCTGGGTGTTGGGCGAGCTGATGTTGACCGTGACGTAGTCCGCGTGCGGGTACACGCCGTCCAGGCAGGCCAGGTAGTCGCTGGTGGCGTTCTCGATCGGGGTCGTGGCGTTCTTGCCGATATTCAGGCCCAGCAGCAGGGGGTGTTTGCGGCTCTGCGAGCGAAAGCGGGCCTGCTGCACGTTGTGCAGGAACGCATCCAGCCCTTCGTTGTTGAAACCCAGGCGATTGATGAGCGCGCGTGCTTCGGGCAGGCGGAACATGCGGGGCTTGGGGTTGCCGGGCTGCGCCTTGGGTGTCACGGTGCCCACTTCCACGAAGCCGAAGCCCATGGCGCCCAGTGCGTCGATGCAGCGGGCGTTCTTGTCCAGCCCCGCCGCCATGCCGACGCGGTTGGGAAACGTCAGGCCCGCCAATTCGACAGGGTCGTCCACGGTTTCATTGCACCAGGCCCATTGCAATGGCGTGCGCTGTCCGCGCGCCAGCATGTCCATGGTGAGCTCGTGGGCGGTCTCGGCATCCAGGCCGAAGAGAAAGGGGCGGGTGAGGGCGTAGGGGATCAGGGACATGAGGGGATAATTCAAGGTTTCCCCCTGATTTTCTCCCATGACGACCTCCACCTCCCTGACCCAAGATGAACTCAAGACCCTGGTAGGCCAGGCCGCGCTGCAATATGTGGTGCCCGGCGAGATTGTGGGGGTGGGTACCGGCTCCACCGTCAACAAGTTCATCGACGCGCTGGCCACCATCAAGGACCAGATCAAGGGGGCGGTATCGAGCTCCGTGGCCAGCACCGAGCGCCTGAAGGCGCTGGGCATTGCGGTGTTCGATGCCAACGAAGTCCAGGCCCTTTCGGTCTATATCGATGGTGCCGACGAAATCGACGGCAAGGGCCACATGGTCAAGGGAGGCGGCGCGGCGCTGACGCGCGAGAAGATCGTCGCAGCGCTGGCCAGCCGTTTCGTGTGCATCGCCGACGAATCCAAGCTGGTTCAGGCACTGGGGCAGTTTCCTTTGCCCGTCGAGGTGATTCCGATGGCCGCCAACCACATAGCGCGGCGTTTTGCGGCGATGGGCGGCCAGGCGCAGCTGCGGCTGCGGGATGGCCAGCCCCTGGTGACCGACAACGGCCAACACATCCTGGACGTCCGGGGGCTCTCGATCACGGACCCGCTGGCGTTCGAGTCCGACATCAACCAGTGGCCGGGCGTGGTGACGGTGGGTGTCTTTGCCCACCAGAAGGCGTCGGTCTGCCTGCTGGGCACGGCACAAGGGGTGAAGACGCTCACTTATTGAGCCCGGGGCCTGGCGGCGGGCACGGGCGCATGTCCGCCGGAATGGACAAAGGGGCCTGAAAAGGCCCCTTTGTCCTGGCGGCCGCCGGCCCGCCCGTTCCCAGGGAGAGGGACGCTCAGAATCTGATGCCCGCCGGATTGCTGGGCGACGGCCCCTCATTGGCCGGAGCCGGGGGGCGCACCCTGGGTACTGCGGACGCCGGGGCCGACGCTGCAGCCGCTGCTGTTGCAGGTTCCACGGCCTTGATGGCCACCAGAGGGGTGGGTGCAGGCTGGCGGTAGTTGCCGGGCAGCTGCGATTGCTTGGGATAGCCCGCAGCATCCAGGTACTGCGTCCATTCCCCTTCAGAAAAACCCGCGAGCTGCTGGCCGCCGATGGTGCCAAAGGGCAGGCTGGAGTTGCCGCTCAGGCGCTGCAGTGCTGCGATGTCCTCGTTGCTGGACACGGTGCGCTCGGTGAACGGTATGCCGCGCGACGTGAGCAGATTGCGCGCGGAGGTGCACGGCGGGCAATCGTTGCCCGTATAGAGCGTGACGGGAAAGCGGCTGGCGGTCTGGCGCAGATCGTACGGCAGCGCGGCGTTGGCCGCTGCGGGCGGCGCAGCGGCTGCCCGCGCGGGCTGGGCGCTGGCGTCGGCCGGCGGGCGGTCCGAAAACGTCACCTTGCCATCCGGGCCAACGATCCGGTAGACGCCTTGCGCCTGGACGCTGGCGCTGGCCAACACCATCAGCAAGGATGCCAGCAGGGGGGCGGTCAGCGGATTGTGCATCTTCATTTTTCTCACTCCATACAGGATCGATCGTCGGCCCCGGGCGCAGTGCAAACTGCCCTGGGTGCCATGGATTCGGTCAGGCCGTCGACTCTTCGGCCATGCCCTGGTGGCGCAGCAGGGCATCCAGGCTGGGCTCGCGGCCCCGGAAGGCCTTGAAGGACTCCATCGCGGGGCGGCTGCCGCCGGCCTCCAGGATGGCCTCGCGGTAGCGGCGGCCCGTTTCGGTGCTGGGCAGCCCATCGCTGCCGGCCGTTTCTTCGAAGGCCGCATAGGCATCGGCGCTCAGCACCTCGGCCCACTTGTAGCTGTAGTAGCCGGCGGCGTAGCCGCCCGCGAAGATGTGGCTGAAGGTGTGGGCCGTGCGGCTGAAGGCCGGCGGCTGCAGCACGGCCACCTCGCGGCGCACCTGGTCGAGCAGCGGCATGATGTCCTGTGCCGGGTCGTGCTCGGTGTGCAGCAGCATGTCGAACAGCGAGAACTCGATCTGGCGCAGCGTCTGCATGCCGCTCTGGAAGTTCTTGGCGGCGATCATCTTGTCGAACAGCGCGCGGGGCAGGGGTTCGCCCGTGTCCACGTGGGCCGTCATGTGCTTGAGCACGTCCCACTCCCAGCAGAAGTTCTCCATGAACTGGCTGGGCAGCTCGACCGCATCCCATTCCACGCCGCCGATGCCCGAGACGTCGCGCTCGTTCACCTGGGTCAGCATGTGGTGCAGGCCGTGGCCGAACTCATGGAAAAGGGTGATCACGTCGTCGTGCGTGAGCAGCGGCGGCTTGCCGTCCACGCCGCTGGCGAAGTTGCACACCAGGTGCGCCACGGGGGTCTGCAGCACGCCGGTGTCGGGGCGCAGCCAGCGGGTGCGCACGTCGTCCATCCAGGCGCCGCCGCGTTTGCCCGTGCGGGCGGGCTGGTCCAGATAGAACTGGCCCACCAGCGTATTGCCGCGCTCGATGCGGTAGAACTCCACGGCGGGGTTCCACACCGGCGCGCTGTCGCGGCGGATGGACACCTCGAACAGGGTTTCGATGATCTTGAACAGGCCCGCCAGCACCTTGGGCGCCGTGAAGTACTTCTTGACTTCCTGCTCGCTGAAGGCATAGCGCGCCTCCTTGAGCTTCTCGGAGACGTAGGGCCAGTCCCAGGCCTGCGGGTCGGTCAACGACAGCTTCTCGGCCGCGAACGCACGCAGGTCGGCGACGTCCTTCTCGGCATAGGGGCGGGCGCGGCGCGCCAGGTCGCGCAGGAACCCGATCACCTGGTCCGGCGACTGGGCCATCTTGGGCACGACGGAGACTTCGCCGAAATTGGCATAGCCCAGCAATTGGGCTTCTTCGCGGCGCAGTGCCAGGATCTCGCTGATCAGCGCCGTGTTGTCGAATTTGCGCGCATCGCCCTCGGCCTGGTCGGAAGCGCGGGTGACGTAGGCGCGGTAGAGCTTCTCGCGCAGATCGCTGCGGGTGGCGAATTGCATCACCGGCAGGTAGCAGGGCATCTTGAGCGTGAGCTTGTAGCCGTCCTTGCCGTCGGCCTGCGCCGCCGCCCGCGCGGCCTGCTGCACATCGGCGGGAATGCCGTCGAGTTCCTCGGCGCTCGCGTAGTAGGCGTATGCATCCGTGGCATCAAGGGCGTTCTCGCTGAACTTCTGGCTCAGCTCGGCCTGGCGTTCCTGGATCTGCGCGAAGCGCTCCTTGGCGGAACCCGTCAGCTCCGCGCCGCTGAGCACGAAATTGCGCACGGCATTGCGGTGGGCCTGCCGCTGCTCGCCCGTCAGGGTGGCAGGGTCGATGGCCTTGTACTTGGCATACAGGCGTTCATCGGCACCCAGGCGGGTCCAGAACTCCGTCACCCGTGGCAGGGCGGCGTTGTAGGCCGCGCGCAGTTCCGGCGTGTCGGCCACGCTGTTGAGGTGGCTGACGCTGCCCCAAGCGGTTCCCAGCTGCTCGGTCGCCACGTCCAGTACCTTGGCGATCGCGCCCCAGCGCGCCGGAAAGTCCGGTGCGGTGACTGTTTCCAGCGCCGCGTTGGCGCGCTCCAGCAGGACGTCGACGGCGGGGGCCACGTCCTGCGGTGCGATGCGGTCGAAATGGGGAAGGTCCGAGAAGTCGAGGAGGGCGTTGCTCATGCGAAATCAGATGGCGCCAGATGGCGCGGGTTCAAGTTGCAAAGCAGCCGGCATCGACGGCACTGACCCAGGTCAGTGCGCTGCGGTGCGCTCGGCGGCTTCGATGGTATTCACCAGCAGCATGGTAATGGTCATGGGGCCGACCCCGCCAGGCACGGGGGTGATCCAGCCCGCCACTTCCTTGACGCCGTCGAAGTCTACGTCGCCGCAGAGCTTGCCTTCGTCGTTGCGGTTCATGCCCACGTCGATCACCACGGCGCCGGGCTTGACCATGTCGGCGGTCAGCACATTGCGTTTGCCGACCGCCGCCACGATCACGTCGGCCTGCAGGGTTTGTGCCTTGAGGTCCTGCGTGGCGCTGTGGCAGATGGTGACGGTGGCGTTCTGGCCCAGCAGCATCAGCGCCATCGGCTTGCCCACGATGTTGCTGCGACCGATGACCACGGCGTGTTTGCCCTTGAGGTCGTAGCCGATGCTCTCCAGCATCTTCATGCAGCCGTAGGGCGTGCAGGGCCAGAAGCCGGGCATGCCGGTCATCAGGGCCCCGGCGCTGGCGATGTGGAAGCCGTCCACGTCCTTGGCGGGCGAGATGGCCTCGATCACCTTCTGCGCGTCAATGTGCCGGGGCAGGGGCAGTTGCACCAGGATGCCGTGGATGGCGGGGTCGTTGTTGAGGGCTTCCACGCGGGCCAGCAAGGCGGCCTCGGTCATGTCGGCCTCGTATTTTTCAAGGACGGAATGCAGGCCACCGTCTTCGCAGGCCTTGACCTTGTTGCGCACGTACACCTGGCTGGCGGGGTTGTCGCCCACCAGGACCACCGCCAGCCCGGGCGTGGTGCCCCGGGCCTTCAGGGCGGCGGCGCGTTGCGCCACGTCGGCGCGCAGTTGGCGGGAAAGGGCGTTGCCGTCGATGAGTTGGGCGGTCATGTCAAAAAATATCCGTCAAATCGGGCTCTGGCGCTTTATTGGAAAGCGCAAGCAGCTATCAAAAAAATAAGTATTACGCCTTGGGCGCGTTCTGGCCCAGCGCGATCTTGAGCAGGTCCGCCACGGTGTTGGCGTTGAGCTTTTCCATGATGTTGGCGCGGTGCGCCTCCACCGTCTTGATGCTGATGCCCAGGTCGTCCGCGATCTGCTTGTTCAGGCGGCCGGCGACGATGCGCTCCAGAACCTGCGCTTCGCGGCTGGTGAGCTTGGACAGCAGGGCATCGCGGCTGGCGGCCTGCTGGTAGCCCGCGAAGGCCTCGCGGGCGTGGTCCAGCATGCGCTCGACCAATCCGACCAGTTCTTCCTCGTCAAAGGGCTTCTGGATGAAGTCGAGCGCGCCCTTCTTCATGGTGTTCACCGCCATCGGCACGTCGCCGTGGCCGGTGATGAACACGATGGGCAGGGGCGACTTGCGCTCGATGAGGCGGTCCTGCAGCTCCAGGCCCGTCATGCCGCCCATGCGGATGTCCACGATCAGGCAGGCCACCTCGCGCGGGTCGTAGCGCGACAGAAACGTTTCGGCCGAATCAAAGCAACGCACCCGGTAGTCCTTGCCTTCCAGCAGCCACTGCAGGGAATCGCGAACTGCTTCGTCGTCGTCTACAACGTAAACAGTGCCTTTTTTCGGAATCAAGCTCATGCAATTGTCCTTGGGTTTCGTACGTGTGCTACAGAATTTGTAGTGGCATCAGCAGGCTTGGCAAGCGGCAGCCAGAAGGAGAACCTGCAGCCTGTGACCTCCGATCCATTGTAGAGGTTCTCCGCCTGCATCCGGCCCTGGTGCGACTCGACGATGCTGCGGCACAGATTGAGGCCCATGCCCATGCCTTCTTCCTTGGTGGAGAAGAAGGCTTCGAACAGCCGTTCGAGCACCTCGGGCGCCAGGCCCTTGCCGGTGTCCTGCACGGAGAACTCCACCACCTCGCGGTCCTCGATGTGCTTGGGCACGACGCGCAGCTCCACGCTGCGCCCGGACGGGGGGCGGCTGGCGTGCTGGATGGCTTCGGCGCCGTTTTTCATGAGGTTGACCAGCACCTGTTCGATCAGGATGGTGTCGGCCATCACGGGCGGCAGGCGGGCGGCTACGTAATGCGTGAGGCGCACGTTGTGGCGGCGCAGCTCGATGTCGGCCAGCTCCACGGCTTCGTTGACCATCGAGTGCACGTCGGCCAGGGTGCGGTTGGGCTCGCTCTTCTTCACGAAGGCGCGGATGCGCTGGATGATCTGGCCCGCGCGCTGCGCCTGGTGGGCCGTCTTCTGCAGCGCCGTGAGGAGCGCCTCCTCGGTAAGCTGGCCGCTCTGGATGCGCGAGACCATGCCGCTGCAGTAGTTGTTGATGGCCGTGAGCGGCTGGTTGAGCTCGTGCGCCACGCTGGAGGCCATTTCGCCCATGGTGATGAGGCGGCTGACCGACTGCGCGCGCTCGGCCTGGCGCGCCGCCTGCTCCTCGGCCTGGCGGCGGGGGGTGATGTCGGTGGCGATCACCATCTGGGCCAGGCGCCCGTCCACCCAGTTGAGGTAGCGCGAGCGCACTTCCAGCCACTTGCCCAGGTCGGGCAGGTAAATCTCGGCGTTCTCGGTGCGGGCGCTGGTCAGCGGGTCGGTCGGCAGGCCCATGAGGCCGTCCTCGTCGTCCATGCCCCGGTGGTCGGTGCCCGCCACGGGCACCACGCCGGCCTGGGCGACCAGCTGCAGGTGCCCGCCGGTCTGCGAGCCGAACCATTGGCGGTAGAGCTTGTTGGCGAACAGCAGCTCTTCGCTGCCCAGCGGGGCCACCGACACCGACGCGTCCAGCGATTCGAGCACGATGGTGAAGCGTTCGTGCGATGCCGAGAGCTGCTCGCGGATGCGGTTGGGCTCGGTGATGTCGGTCATCGACGTCATCCAGCCCGTTTGCTGGCCGTGCGCATCGATCAGAGGCGAGACATACAGGCGGGCATCGAACAAGGTGCCGCTCTTGCGCCGCACCCGCACCTGAAAGCCGCCCACGATGGTCTTGCCGGACAGCTCGTCGCGCAGCTTGGCGTGCAGGGCTTCGTGGTCGGAGTCGGGCCAGTAAGGGAAGGGCGCCTTCAGGCCCACGAGTTCCGCCTCGCTCCAGCCTGTCATCTGGCAGAAGGCGGCGTTCACATAGGTGATGCGGCCTTCCATGTCCAGCGCACGCATGCCGGTGAGGATGGAGTTCTCCATCGCGCGGCGGAAATTCGTCTCGGCCACCAGGGCCTGTTGTGCCTGCATGCGGCGGCGGGTGTGGCGCCAGGTGGCGATCAGCATCCATGCCGTCATGGCGGAAAGCGTGCCCACCAGCCAGAAAAGCCCGCTGCCGACCACGCCCAGCGAGGTGCGGTAGGCCTGGGCCTTGAGCACCAGCCCGTTGCCCACGGGCGACACGGGCACCTCGTATTCATTGGCGCGGGGCGTCCAGGGCAGGAGCTGGGTGGCGGTGTTGCGCGGGCCCAGGGGGGTGCCCGCCAGAACCTGGTTCTTGCCGTCCAGCAGCGTGACGGCGTAGCGCGCCAGCACTTCGGTGGGCGTGCCATAGCGCAGCAGGCTGTCGATGGAGTATTCGCCCAGCACCACGCCGCTGAACTTGCCCTGGTTGTTCAAGGGCACCTGCAGCTGCAGCAGCGGCGTCGAGTCGCCCGAGGTGGCGGCCGGCTGGGCGTACACCGGCTGCTGCAGGTCGCGCGCCAGCCCGAAGGTGTCGGCGGTGTCGCCCGGCTTGAGCACTTCGCCCGCGATGCGCAGTTCGCTGCTGGCCAGCGTGGGGGCCGCGTGGCTGGCGCGGATGCGGCGGCGCTCGTCGATCCAGGTGATGGCCTGCAGCTCGGGGTACTGGCTGATCAGGGTTTCGGCGCGGCTCACGAATTCCGTGCGCTCCAGCTCCTGGTTGGACAGGTCGCGTGCGATGCGCATGAGCTGTTCCTGCCGCTCCAGCAGCCGCAGCCGCACGCGCTGTTGCGCATATTCCACATCGCGCCGCAGGGCTTCCTGCTCGCGCTCGGCCTCCTCGGCGCGCAAATACCAGAACGCGGCCACGATGGCCGCGAGAAACATCAGCACGGCGGCCAGCGGCGCCAGGGCCGCGAACCGGTCCTGCCGGGTGGGCGACAACCCGCGCCACCACTTGCGCCACCAGCGGGCGGGCGCGGCCACGACCATGGCGGTGGGGGAAGACGTGGGGGGCAGGGAGTCCATGTTCCAAGTGTAGGGGAGGCGATGCCCGGTGTCGGGACGGCGGGTCAATGTGCGTCTGCAGCATTTTCTTGTAATGTGAAATGCATAAGCACCATTTGAAATTATCAAAAAATATGCGAAACTAGAGCCAACGTACTAAATTGCTGCCACACCTACAGGAGACAAAGCATGTCAGCTCAGCCCGACCCCCAGGCCGGAAACGGCGCCGCGCCCGCCACCGACACCGACCAGCAGGAAACCCGTGAGTGGATGGATGCGCTGTCCGCCGTCATCGACAAGGAGGGGGCCGAGCGCGCCCACTACCTGCTGGAGCAATTGCTGGAACATGCCCGCCAGAACAGCGTGGACCTGCCGTTCTCGGCCAACACCGGCTACGTGAACACCATCGAGCCCGGCCAGGAGGCACGCAGCCCCGGCAACCTCGAAATCGAACAGCGCCTGCGCGCCTACATGCGCTGGAACGCCATGGCCATGGTCGTCAAGGCCAACCGCCACCATCCGCCCGAAGGCGGCGACCTGGGCGGCCACATCGGCTCCTTTGCCTCGCTGGCCAGCATGTTCGGCGCCGGCTTCAACCATTTCTGGCACGCCGAGAGCGAGAACCACGGCGGTGACCTGCTCTACATCCAGGGCCACGTATCCCCCGGCATCTATGCCCGCGCCTACCTCGAAGGCCGCCTCTCCGAAGACCAGCTGCTCAATTTCCGCCAGGAAGTGGACGGCAAGGGCCTGTCGAGCTACCCGCACCCCAAGCTCATGCCCGAGTTCTGGCAGTTCCCCACCGTGTCCATGGGCCTGGGCCCGCTGATGGCCATCTACCAGGCGCGTTTCCTCAAGTACCTGCACGCCCGTGGCATCGCCAACACCGAGAACCGCAAGGTCTGGGTGTTCTGCGGCGACGGCGAAATGGACGAGGTCGAATCCCTGGGCGCCATCGGCCTGGCCGCGCGCGAGAAGCTCGACAACCTGGTGTTCGTCATCAACTGCAACCTGCAGCGCCTGGACGGCCCCGTGCGTGGCAACGGCAAGATCATCCAGGAGCTCGAAGGCGAGTTCCGTGGTGCTGGCTGGAACGTCATCAAGCTGATCTGGGGCAAGGGCTGGGATGCGCTGCTGGCCGCCGACAAGGACGGCGCGCTGCGCAAGCTCATGATGGAAACCAACGATGGCGACTACCAGGCCATGAAGGCCAACGACGGTGCCTACGTGCGCAAGAACTTCTTCGGCCGCGACCCGCGCACCCTGAAGATGGTCGAGCACATGACCGACGACGAGATCTGGAACCTGCAGCGCGGCGGCCATGATTCGCAAAAGGTCTATGCCGCATTCCATGCCGCGCAGAACCACGGCGGCCAGCCCTCCGTCCTGCTGGTCAAGACCGTGAAGGGTTTTGGCATGGGCAAGATCGGCGAGGGCAAGAACACCGTCCACCAGACGAAGAAGCTCAGTGACGAAGACATCAAGGCCTTCCGCGACCGCTTCAACATCCCCGTCCCGGACAGCCAGCTCGCCGAGCTGCCTTTCTACAAGCCGGCCGACGACACCCCGGAAATGAAGTACCTGCACGAGCGCCGCAAGGCCCTGGGCGGGTACCTGCCGCACCGCCGCGTGAAAGCCGACGAGAGCTTCACCGTGCCCGCGCTGGACACCTTCAAGGCCATCCTGGAAGCCACGCCCGAAGGCCGCGAAATCTCCACCACGCAGGCTTACGTGCGCTTCCTCACCCAGCTGCTGCGCGACCAGGCCCTGGGCCCGCGCGTGGTGCCCATCCTGGTGGACGAGGCCCGCACCTTCGGCATGGAAGGCCTGTTCCGCCAGATCGGCATCTACAACCCCGCAGGCCAGCAGTACACCCCGGTCGACAAGGACCAGGTCATGTACTACAAGGAAGACAAGGCCGGCCAGATCCTGCAGGAAGGCATCAACGAAGCCGGCGGCATGAGCAGCTGGATCGCGGCGGCCACCAGCTACAGCACGAACAACCGGATCATGATCCCGTTCTACGTGTACTACTCCATGTTCGGCTTCCAGCGCATCGGCGACCTGGCCTGGGCGGCGGGCGACATGCAGGCGCGTGGCTTCCTCTTGGGCGGCACCTCGGGCCGCACCACGCTCAACGGCGAAGGCCTGCAGCATGAAGACGGCCACAGCCACATCCTGGCCAACACCATCCCCAACTGCGTGAGCTACGACCCGACCTTCGCGCACGAAGTCGCGGTGATCATGCACGACGGCATGAAGCGCATGGTCGAGCGCCAGGAGAACGTCTTTTACTACCTGACGCTGCTGAACGAAAACTACCCCATGCCCGGCCTGCAGCCTGGCACCGAGGAGCAGATCATCAAGGGCATGTACCTGTGCAAGCAGGCGCCCGCACTGCCCAAGGATGCGCCCACGGTGCAACTGCTGGGCAGCGGCACCATCCTGCGCGAATCGTTCTTTGCACAGGAGTTGCTCGAAAAGGACTGGGGCGTGGCCGCCTCGGTGTGGAGCTGCCCGAGCTTCAACGAACTGACCCGCGACGGCCAGAACGCCGAGCGCTGGAGCCTGCTGCACCCGACCGAAGCGCCCAAGGTGCCGTTCGTCACGCAGCAACTGTCCGCATCGCAAGGCCCCGTGGTCGCATCCACCGACTACATGAAGGCCTATGCCGAGCAGATCCGCCCCTTCATCCCCAAGGGCCGCACCTACAAGGTGCTGGGCACCGACGGCTTTGGCCGCAGTGACTTCCGCAGCAAGCTGCGCGAGCACTTCGAGATCAACCGCCACTACATCGTGGTCGCTGCACTCAAGGCGCTGAGCGAAGACGGCCTGCTGCCCGCCACCAAGGTGGCCGAGGCGATTGCCAAGTACAACATCCAGGCCGACAAGGTCAACCCGCTCTACGCATAAACCGAACGGAGACAACAATGGCATTGGTAGACATTCAAGTCCCGGACATCGGGGATTTCGACGAAGTGGGCGTGATCGAACTGCTGGTCAAGGTGGGCGACACGGTCAAGGCCGAGCAGTCGCTCATCACCGTGGAGTCCGACAAGGCCTCCATGGAGATTCCATCCAGCCACGCAGGCGTGGTCAAGGACCTCAAGATCGCCCTGGGCGACAAGGTCAAGCAGGGCTCCGTGATCGCCGTGGTCGAAGCCGCCGACGCGGGCGTTGCGGCCGCAGCCCCGGCGGCGGCACCTGCACCCGCTGCCGCCCCGGCTGCAGCCCCCGTGGCCGCAGCCGCGCCTGCGCCGGCTGCGCCCGCCGCAGCCCCTGCGGCTGCGGCTGCGGGCCCGGTGGAAGTGCGCGTGCCCGACATCGGCGACTTCAAGGACGTGGCCGTCATTGAACTGCTGGTCAAGGTGGGTGACACCATCAAGGTCGAGCAGTCGCTGTTCACCGTCGAATCCGACAAGGCCTCCATGGAGATCCCTTCGCCCGCCGCCGGCGTGCTCAAGGAGCTCAAGGTCAAGATCGGCGACACCGTCAACATCGGCGACCTCGTGGCCCTGCTGGAGGGCGTGGCGGGCAGTGCGCCTGCTGCAGCTGCAGCACCCGCAGCGCCGGCGGCGGCGCCCGCTGCTGCGCCTGTTGCCGCCCCCGCACCGGTTGCTGCAGCCGCTGCACCGGTCGCCGCCACGGCCTCCGTGCCCGCCCACCAGCCCGGCACGCCCACCGTGGGCCTGCCCCACGCCAGCCCTTCCGTGCGCAAGTTCGCCCGCGAGCTGGGCGTGCCCATCGACGAGGTCAAGGGCACCGGCCCCAAGGGCCGCATCACGCAGGACGATGTGCAGTCCTTCACCAAGCAGGTGATGGCGGGTGCCGCCCAGACCAAGGCGCAGGCTGCCAAGGCGCCTGCAGCGGCGGGCGGTTCCGGCGTGGGCCTGGACCTGCTGCCCTGGCCCAAGGTGGACTTCACCAAGTTCGGCCCCGTGGAGCGCAAGGACCTCTCGCGCATCAAGAAGATCAGCGGTGCCAACCTGCACCGCAACTGGGTCGTCATCCCGCACGTCACCAACCACGACGACGCGGACATCACCGACCTCGAAGCCTTCCGCGTGCAGTTCAACAAGGAAAACGAGAAGAGTGGCGTCAAGGTCACCATGCTCGCCTTCATGATCAAGGCCGCCGTGGCCGCGCTCAAGAGGTTCCCCGAGTTCAACAGCTCGCTTGACGGCGACCAGCTGGTGCTCAAGAACTACTTCCACATCGGCTTCGCGGCCGACACGCCCAACGGCCTCGTCGTGCCCGTCATCCGCGACGCCGACAAGAAGGGCATCGTGCAGATCTCGCAAGAGATGGGCGACCTGGCCAAGAAGGCCCGCGACGGCAAGCTCGGCCCGGCCGACATGACCGGCGGCTGCTTCTCCATCAGCTCGCTGGGCGGCATTGGCGGGCGCTACTTCACGCCCATCATCAACGCGCCTGAAGTCGCCATCATGGGCGTGTGCAAGAGCAGCCTGGAGCCTAAATGGGACGGCAAGCAGTTCGCGCCGCGCCTCATGCTGCCTTTGAGCCTGAGCTGGGACCACCGCGTGATCGACGGCGCCAGCGCTGCGCGCTTCAACGTGTACTTTGCCTCGCTGCTGGCGGACTTCCGCCGCATCGTGATGTAACGAAAGGGCAAGACACACCATGGCAATCATCGACATCAAGGTGCCCGACATCGGCGACTTCGCCGAAGTGGCCATCATCGAAGTGCTCGTCAAACCCGGCGACACCATCAAGGCCGAGCAGAGCCTCATCACCGTGGAGTCCGACAAGGCCTCCATGGAGATCCCTTCCAGCCATGCTGGCGTGGTCAAGGAGCTGAAAGTGAAGCTCGGCGACAAGATCGCCGAAGGCTCGGTGGTGCTGACGCTGGAGGTGGAGGGTGCTGGCGCGGCGGCCCCGGCAGCCGCACCGGCCCCTGCGACACCCGTGGCTGCAGCATCTGCACCAAAATCGGCTCCAGCACCCGCACCGCAAGCGCAAGCAGCTATCAATCCAGTAGCATCCATCTTTGCTGGCACGGCCGACCTGGACTGCGACGTGCTCGTGCTCGGCGGCGGCCCTGGCGGCTATTCGGCTGCCTTCCGCGCGGCCGACCTGGGCCTCAAGGTCATCATCGTCGAGCGCTACGCCACCCTGGGTGGCGTGTGCCTGAACGTGGGCTGCATCCCTTCCAAGGCGCTGCTGCACGTGGCGGCCGTCATGGACGAAGTCAGCCACATGGCCGACCTGGGCGTGAGCTTCGGCGAGCCCTCGCTCGACATCGACAAGCTGCGCGGCCACAAGGAAAAAGTCATCGGCAAGCTGACCGGCGGCCTGGCCGCCATGGCCAAGATGCGCAAGGTCACCACCGTGCGCGGCTATGGCAGCTTCGTCGGTGCCAACCACCTCGAAGTGGAAGAAACCACCGGCACCGCGCAAGAAAAGACGGGCACCAAGAAGGTCATCGCCTTCAAAAAGGCCATCATCGCCGCCGGCAGCCAGGCCGTGCGCCTGCCCTTCATGCCCGACGATCCCCGCGTGGTCGACTCCACCGGAGCCCTGGCGCTCAAGGAAGTCCCCAAGCGCATGCTCATCCTGGGCGGCGGCATCATCGGCCTGGAAATGGGCACCGTGTACAGCACGCTGGGCGCGCGCCTCGATGTGGTCGAAATGATGGACGGCCTGATGCAGGGCGCCGACCGCGACCTCGTCAAGATCTGGCAGAAGATGAATGCCAAGCGTTTTGACAACATCATGCTCAAGACCAAGACGGTGGGCGCCAAGGCCACACCCGAAGGCATCGAGGTGACGTTTGCCGCAGCGGAAGAGGGCGGTACGGCCCCCGCGCCGCAGGTGTACGACCTGGTGCTGCAGGCCGTGGGCCGCACGCCCAACGGCAAGAAGATCGCCGCCGAGAAGGCGGGCGTGGCCGTCACGGACCGTGGCTTCATCAACGTCGACATCCAGATGCGCACCAACGTGCCGCACATTTTCGCCATTGGCGACATCGTGGGCCAGCCCATGCTGGCGCACAAGGCGGTGCATGAGGCACACGTGGCGGCCGAGGTCATCGCGGGTGAACTGCAGGGCAACAAGGAGCTGGCATCCGCCGCCTTCAACGCCCGCGTGATCCCCAGCGTGGCCTACACCGACCCCGAGGTGGCATGGGTGGGCCTGACGGAAGACCAGGCCAAGGCGCAAGGCATCAAGGTCAAGAAGGGCCTGTTCCCCTGGACGGCCTCCGGCCGCGCGATCGCCAACGGCCGCGACGAAGGCGTCACCAAGCTGCTGTTCGACGACTCGCCCGAGGCCCACGGCCACGGCAAGATCCTCGGCGGCGGCATGGTCGGCACGCATGCCGGCGACATGATCGGCGAGATTGCGCTGGCCATCGAGATGGGCGCCGACGCTGTGGACATCGGCAAGACCATCCACCCGCACCCCACGCTGGGCGAAAGCATCGGCATGGCAGCGGAGATTGCGCATGGCTCGTGCACGGACGTGCCGCCGCAGAAGAAGTAAGCCCAGCTCACTGCTGAAAGACAAAGCCCGAACTGGCAACAGTTCGGGCTTTGTGCTTTGCAGACCTGCGTAGGAGTTGGTCCCATTCGCCCCAACCCCGTGCAATACTTTCTCACATTCAGTTGACCTCGTGCCTAGTTCGTCTCGTTCGCCTCGTTCGTAATACATGACCCAAGAAACCAATAACCTTGCCGCCGACCTGTGGGCGCTGGCTGATTTGCTGCGCGGCGACTTCAAGCAAAGCCAATATGGCCGCGTCATCCTGCCTTTTGCGCTGCTGCGCCGTCTGGAATGTGTGCTGGAGGGCAGCAAGCCCGCCGTGCTGGCCGAAGCCGCCAAGGTCGAGAAGATGAAGATTGCCGAAGAGGCCAGAGAAAAGCTGATCCTGCGCGCTACCGGTGGCCTGAGCTTTTTCAATACCTCACCCATGGACCTGAGCACCCTGGGCGAGTCGGGCATCAAGGCCAACCTGGAGCGCTACATCCAGTGCTTCTCCAAAGACGCCCGCGAGATTTTTGACCACTTCAAGTTTGCCGAATTCATTGGCCTGCTGAACGATGCCAACCTGCTCTACAAGGTCGTGCAAAAGGTCCGCACCATGGATCTGCACCCCAAGGTCGTATCCAACTACGAAATGGGCCTGGTGTTTGAAGAGCTGATTCGCAAATTTGCCGAAAGCTCCAACGAGACGGCGGGCGAGCACTTCACCCCACGCGACATCGTGCGCCTCACCACCTCGCTGGTGTTTATGGAAGACGACGAAGCCCTCACCAAGCCCGGCATCATCCGCACCATCTACGACCCCACGGCGGGCACGGGCGGTTTTCTCTCGGCGGGCATGGAATATGTGCACGAGCTGAACCCCCACGCCGTCATGCGCGCCTTTGGCCAAGAGCTGAACCCCGAGAGCTACGCCATCTGCAAGGCCGACATGCTCATCAAGGGGCAGGATGTAAGCAACATCAAGCTCGGTAACACGCTGTCTAACGACCACCTCTACGCCAGCAAATTTGACTACATGCTCTCCAATCCACCCTTTGGCGTGGACTGGAAAAAGATCGAAGGCGACATTACCGACGAGCACACCCTCAAAGGCTTTGATGGCCGCTTTGGCCCCGGCCTGCCGCGTGTGTCTGATGGGTCGCTGCTGTTTTTGCTGCACCTTATCAGCAAGCTGCGCGATGTGAAGGATGGTGGCTCGCGCATCGGCATCATCCTCAATGGCTCGCCGCTGTTCACCGGCGGCGCTGGTTCGGGCGAATCCGAAATCCGCCGCCATATTCTGGAAACCGACCTGCTCGAAGCCATCGTCGCCCTGCCCACCGACATGTTCTACAACACCGGCATTGCCACCTATGTGTGGGTGCTGTCGAACAAAAAGCCCGCCGAGCGCAAAGGCAAGGTGCAGCTCATCAACGGCGCCAACCTCTGCGGCAAGATGCGCAAATCGCTGGGCAGCAAGCGCAATGTGATGGACGAGGCCGACATTGCCACCATCACCCGTTGCTTTGGCCAATTTGAGGTGGTCGAGACGCAGGCGCTCAACAAACCGGCGGAAGCCAAAAGCAACCGGGGCCGCCCAGCCGCCAACCCCAAGCCCGAAGCCGTCAAAACCTTTGCCAGCAAAATTTTTTCCACGCACGAGTTTGGCTACCGCCGCATCACCATCGAGCGGCCCCTGCGCCTGTCGTGGCAGTTCAGCGATGAACGCATTGCCAGCCTGCGCTTTGAGTCAGGCAACCTGAATGCGGCCATGCAGTGGGTCTACGCCGAGTACGGCCAGCCCTACTGGCAAGATGCTGCCGACTGTGACCTCTACGGCCAGCTGGACGACTACGCTGAAGAAATACGCGCCCACCTCAAGCGCCACTTTGCCGACCTTAAGGAAAAGCAGATCAAAGACCTGCTCGACGCCAAAACCTGGCTGGCGCAAAAGGCGGTGCTGCTCAAGGCCCGCGCCCTGCAAGCCGAGATGGGCAGCGCCCCGCACGATGACTTCAATGCGTATGACGAAGCCATCAAGGCCGCCTGCAAGCGGGCAAGCATCACGCTCGACGCCAAAGAGAAAAAGCATATTGCCGATGCCGTGAGCTGGAAGAACCCCGCCGCCGAAAAGGTGGTCAAGAAGGTTCACAAAGGCAAGGCCAATCCCCTCTACGGTTTGTTCGAGGTGAAGAAAGAAGTCATCGAATACCAAGCCGATGGCGAGCTGCGCGACTTTGAAAACGTGGCTCTAGACCCCAGCCGCACGGTGAGCGCCAGCGTAGAGACCTACTTCATCGCCGAAGTGCAGCCCCATGTGCCCGATGCGTGGATAGACGCCAGCAAGCGTGACGCCAGGGATGGCGAGATTGGTATCGTTGGTTTTGAGATCCCCTTCAACCGCCACTTCTACCAGTACCAGCCGCCGCGTCAGCTGGAAGTAATTGATGCTGATCTGGATGCTGTGAGCGCCGAAATCATGGCGCTGCTGCGTGAGGTGCATTCGTGAGTCGGTACAAGGCTTATCCGGAGTACAAGAATTCCGGTCTTCAATGGCTTGGAGAAATGCCGAGCCATTGGGTTTTACGGAAATCAAAGTACGTCTTCAATCGAGTTCAACGTGAAGTTCGCCCTGACGATGGGGTCGTTACCGCCTTTCGTGACGGACAAGTAACTTTGCGATCGAATCGCAGGACTGAAGGCTTTACTGAGTCAATTAAGGAGCTTGGCTATCAAGGCGTCAGGAAAGGCGACTTATTAGTTCATGCCATGGATGGATTTGCAGGAGCCATTGGAGTTAGTGACTCCGATGGCAAATGTTCGCCAGTTTGTTCCGTTTGTGTGCCAACAGATCAAGAGCAAGTCCATGTCGCTTACTTTGGTTATCTTGTTCGTCAACTCGCTGTGACAGATTTCATTACATCCCTTGCGAAAGGAATTAGGGAGCGATCAACAGAGTTTCGCTACAGTGAATTTTCTGTCTTAGATTTGGCTTTTCCGCCTCAAAATGAGCAGGCAGATATTGCCACCTTCCTCGACCACGAAACGGCGAAGATTGATGCCTTGATCGAGAAGCAGCAGCGGCTGATTGAGTTGCTCAAGGAAAAGCGCCAAGCTGTCATCAGCCACGCCGTCACCAAAGGCCTCAACCCCAACGCCCCGATGAATGACTCCGGCGTTGAGTGGGCGGATAGAGTACCTGCGCATTGGCGCGTGTCTAAATTGGGTTACCACGCAAGCGTTTCTAACGGCGCTACACCGAGCCGAGAAAACATGTTGTTCTGGGAAAACGGCACTATCGGTTGGCTCAACAGCTCAAAAGTAAATGACGAAGTAATCAAAGAGGCGGATCAGTTCATTACGAATTTGGCTTTTTCCCAAACGAGCGTAAAGCCCGTAAATAAAGGAGATCTCGTAATGGCTATTACCGGGGAAGGGCAGACACGGGGTAGGGTGGCTATTTGCAATATTGAGGCAACAATCAATCAGCATTTGGCTGCAATTTCAATTCGGGACAAGCTGCTGCAGCATAAATTTTTATATTTGTGGCTTGAGGGAAACTACGAGCGAATTCGCTATGAATCTGAAGGTGCTGGCTCTACAAAAGGGGCAATAACCTGTTCAGAGATTAGTGCGTTTCCGGTGATCCTTCCTCCGCTCGAAGAGCAAGCCCAGATCGTTAACTACGTTGCTGAGCGAAAGTGCAAATTTGACGGACTGATAGGTAAAGCCGTCTCTGCAATTGAGTTAATGCAAGAACGCCGCACCGCCCTAATCTCCGCCGCTGTCACCGGCAAGATCGACGTGCGCGATTGGCAAGCCGCCGCCTGACACCTCTTAACCCACATAGCCCCCAGCCATGAGCGACCCAGCCACCGAACGCATCTTTCAAGACGACATCATTCGCCAGCTGCTCGCTAATGGCTGGTTGCTGGGCTCGCCAGACAAGTACCACCGCGAACTGGCCCTGTACCCCGAGGATGCGCTCGGTTTTGTGCAGGCGACGCAAGACGCGCAGTGGCAAAGGTTTTGCGCCAACCACCCCAAGGATGCGGAGCAGAAGTTTTTGCAGCTTGTGGCTACGCAACTGGGCAAGGCCGACCCGAACGCCACGCATAAAGACAGCCGCACCTTTGGCACGCTGGGCGTGTTGCGCCACGAGCTGCGCGACCGCAATGCGCGCCTGTCGCTGTGCCAGTTCAAGCCCGAGCACGACCTGAACCCGGAAACGCTGGCCCGCTACGCCAAAAACCGCCTGCGCGTGGTGCCGGAGCTGGGGTACAGCCCGTGGTGTACCGATGCCTGTTTCGCGGAGACAGGCGCCAAGGCCAAGGCGTGGCGCATTGACCTGGTGTTGTTCGTCAACGGCGTGCCGGTGGCTACGCTGGAGCTAAAGAGCGAGTTCAAGCAGGCGGTGGACCGCGCTGTGCGGCAGTACAAAACCACGCGCCTGCCCGTGGACCCGGTGGCCAAAAAGCCGGAGCCACTGCTGACCTTCAAGCGCGGGGCGCTGGTGCACTTTGCTGTGAGCCAGTACGAAGTGCACATGGCGACAAAGCTGGAGGGGGAGAGCACGTACTTTCTGCCCTTCAACAAAGGCACGGCAGACGGCGGCGCGGGCAACGATGTGCCGCAGGACATCCACCGTTATGCCACCGATTACCTGTGGAATGAGGTGCTGCTGCCAGACAACCTGCTTAACATCCTGGCCCGCTTTGTGCACTTGCAAATTGAGGACAAGGAAGACTGGGAAGGCCGCAAGTACAAGAAGGAAAGCCTGATCTTCCCGCGCTACCACCAGTGGGACGTTGTGGGCAAGCTGCTGGCTGCAGCGCGCAGCGAGGGGCCGGGGCAGAAGTACCTGATTCAGCACAGCGCGGGCTCGGGCAAGTCCAACTCCATTGCCTGGGTGGCGCACCAGATCTCGGCGCTGTACAAGGCTGACGGCAAAAAGCAGTTTGACTCGGTGATTGTGGTGACGGACCGCACGGTGCTCGATGCGCAGTTGCAAGACACGATCTACCAGTTTGAGCACACCGATGGCGTGGTGGGGCGCATCAACAACAAGGAAGGTGATGGCTCCAAGTCTGAAAAGCTAGCTGCGGCTTTGGAGTCTGCCCAGCCCATCATCATCGTCACCATCCAGACTTTTCCGTTTGTGTTGAAGGCGATTGAAAACAGCGTGAGCTTGAAAGACCGCTGCTACGCCATCATTGCGGACGAGGCGCATTCGTCGCAAAGCGGCTCCACGGCGCGGCAGCTCAAAGAGGTGCTGATGAAAGACGCTGGGCAAGAGGATGACGAGCTGGATAGCGACGACATCATTGCCGCCACGGTGGCGTCGCGCCGCGCATCGGGCAACCTGAGCTACTTTGCTTTTACCGCCACACCCAAGGCCAAGACGCTGGAGCTGTTTGGCCGCGTGCCGCGCCCGGACGAGGTGCCTTCCGCCACCAACAAGCCAGCGGCGTTCCACGTGTACAGCATGCGGCAGGCGATTGAGGAGGGCTTCATCCTCGATGTGTTGAAGAACTACACCAACTACAAGGTGGCTTACAAGCTGGCCTTGAAGGTGCAGGACGCCGATGCAGAGGTGGAAAGCAAGCGCGCCAAGGTGAAGCTGAACCAATGGGTGCGCCTGCATGACCACAACATTGCCCAGAAGGTGATGGTGATCGTGGAGCACTTCAAAGACAACGTGATGGGCTTGCTGGGCGGGCAGGCCAAGGCCATGGTGGTGACCAGCTCGCGCAAGGAGGCGGTGCGCTACAAGCAGTGTTTCGATAAGTACATAACGGAGAAGGGCTACCAGAAGATTCACGCCATGGTGGCGTTTTCGGGTGAGGTGGAGTTCACCGACAAAGACCCGGCTGCGGCGGGCCAGATCGGCGAGAAGTTCACCGAGACGAATATGAACCCGAACCTCAAGGGCCGCGACATGCGCAAGGCTTTCGATTCCGACGACTACCAGGTGATGATCGTCGCCAACAAGTTCCAGACCGGGTTTGACCAGCCCAAGCTGTGCGCTATGTATGTGGACAAGAAGCTGGTCGGGGTGGAGTGCGTGCAGACGCTGTCGCGCCTGAACCGCACCTACCCCAACAAGGCCGAGACGGGCACCTATGTGTTGGACTTCTTCAATGAGTCGGATGAGATTCTGGAGGCGTTTCAGCCGTACTACCAGACGGCGGAGCTGCTGGATGTGTCGGACCCGAACCTGATCTTTGTGCTGCAGGACAAGCTACGGGCAGGGGGCATTTTTACGTGGCAGGAGGTGGAGCAGTTCTGCGCGGCGTTTTATGTGAAGAACAAGAGCAACGCGGCCATTGCCAACATTTGCAAGCCGGCGGTGCAACGCTGGCAGCTGCGCTACAAATCAGCGGTGGAGGCGTTCAAGATCGCCAAGGACATGTTTGAACGCACCCAGAAGACGGGCGATGCCGTACTGATTGCGAACGCCGAGAAAAGCCTGAAGGAATGCCAGAAGGAAAAGGACGCGCTGGAAATCTTCAAGAAAGACCTGGGCACCTTTGTGCGGTTTTACGAGTTCATGTCGCAGATCGTGGATTACGACGATACCGACTTGGAAAAGCTGAGCCTGTACGCCCGCAACCTGCGGCCCATGCTGCGCGAAACTTTGCTGGACGAAGATGACATTGACCTGGGCAACGTGGTGCTGAGCCACTACCGCGTGGCCAAGATACGCCAGCAGGATCTGGTGCTGAAAGAAAACAGCGCTGACTACAAGCTGGAGCCCGGCGAAGGCTTGGGCACGGCTAAGCCGCAGGACAAGAAGGAAGAGTTTCTGTCGCAGATCATCCACCGCCTGAACGAGGTGTTTGTGACCGACCAGCTCACCGACAAGGACATGGTGAACTACGCTTACACCATCCGCGACAAGGTGGGCGAGAACGCCAAGGTGATGAAGCAGATCGAGAACAACTCGCCCGAACAGGCCATGCTGGGCGACTTCTCCAAGGCGATAGACGACGCCATCATGGACAGCAGCGAAGCCCACCAGAACCAGATGATGCAGTTGCTGGCCGACCCAGGCAAAGCGGCCAACTTTGCGCGGGTTGTGTTTGATCTGCTGGTGCAGGGGCAGGCCAAGAACTATTGATGTTTAGAGATTGATGCCAGAGGTGCTGCGGCCCATCGGCATGGCGGCGGAGATGGCGCATGGCAGCTGCACGGCCAGGCCACCGCTGAAGAAGCGAGCAAACCCTCCATCTAGGTTGGTACTGATTCAGTAGCTGGCTGCGTAGATTCCGAAAGGGCTGCGCGGCTTTTTTATTGAATTACGCGCGGGCGGTCAGTTCACAGGACTGCGGATGCTGCGTGGTTTGGCCAAGCCGGGGGGCATGCAAGGGCAACCCGGCGACTGTGACCTTTTGTTACTGTGGGCATCAACTTTGCTAAGGGTTCACTACGAATCACTCTTTTGGTGAGACCCTGCATGAAACAGAAAGCCTCGTTAGGTTCATATTTCTTCGTCTGGGGCCTTGTTTGCGCGTCCAGCTTCGTGGTGCTGGCTGCCAGCGCCTGGAGCTTGCACAGTGATCTGCAAATGGCTCCCAGGGCCTCGGATGCAGCTTGGCAACGCTTGATGTGGCTTCTGTTGGCTGCGGCGGTGCTTGTGGGCATCGCCCTGGTTCGTCTGCACCGGTCTGTAGCCCGGCAGTTTGGTGGCAGCCCCGGCGCATTGAGCGAACACATCGCCCAATTGAGCGCTGGCCAATTGACGGCCTCCACCGCGACGCAGACATCCGAAGCCAGCAGCGCCCTGGCGGCAATTCATGCGCTGCGTGACTCGTTGGCCGAGAAAATCGGGCTCATCCGGCAAGAGGCCGAAACTGTCGCCCATGAATCGGTCACGTTCTCGTCCAACAACCTGGATCTGGCCACCAATATGTCGCAGCAGACCGAATTGCTGCAGCAAAGCAGATCTCACATCGGTAGTCTGCTCGACACGGTCAAACAAGCGGGAAGCAGGACCGCAGACTCTCAAAAGTCGGTGCGTTTTGCATCCGACATTGCGACCCGAGGCAATGAGGTGGTCAGCAAGATGACCAACACCATGGATGCCCTGAGTGAATCCTCGGGAAAGATCGAGGAGATCATTGGTGTCATTGATGGCATTGCATTCCAGACCAACATCCTGGCGCTCAATGCGGCGGTGGAAGCGGCACGCGCGGGCGAGCAGGGCAAGGGTTTCGCTGTGGTGGCTTCAGAGGTGCGCACGCTGGCCCAGCGCTCCGCCAGCGCAGCCAAAGAGATCAAGACCCTGATTGCGGGCTCTGTGGAGAGGATTGCGCAGTCTGCCAAGCTGGCCGACCAGGTGGCCAACTCCATGGACGAGATCAACGCCAGCTCGCAGCAAGTCACCCAGATCATGGAAGAGATAGCTGCGGTCACCCAGCAGCAGGAGCGCGATATTGCCCAGTTGAGCAGCTCGCTGGACCACCTGGATGCCGTGACCGAACGGTATGCCGGACTCCTGCACGATGCCAGCGTGCATGCGGAAACCTTGCAGACCCGGGCCGCCCGGCTGCGCTACGCAGCAGCCGCCTTCCAGGTCGCAGATCTTCCTCCGGCCAATGCGCTGCCAGAGCTGCCCATCGCGCGGGCCAGCGAGAAGCAGGTAGTGCGGCCCAGTACAGCCCTGCGCATTCGGCAAGGCACCAAGGCCTCTGCCGGGCAGCTAGGCCACAGCGTACAGCTCATCGTCGGCACGGCGCACGAACCCCCTCTGAACTACACCGATGCCGCCAACAAGCACGACGCGAGCGGTGCGGATGTCAAAGGCTTTTCCCCCGATGTAGTGCGTGAGATTCTGGCCCGAACCGGGCATCAGGCAGAGGTGCGTATCACCTCCTGGGAGCGCAGTTATTCTGCGCTGCAGACCGAGCCCAATGCCGTGCTGTTCACCATGGCGCGCACACCCAGCCGCGAAAACCAGTTCCACTGGGTCGGCCCGCTGGTTCACAGCAACGCTGTGCTGTTTGTCAAAAAAGGGAGCGGCGTCACCGTCAAGAGCCTGTACGAGGCGCGCAAGCTGCCCAGCATTGCGGTCATCAAGGGGGATTCCAAAGAAGAGTTTCTCAAAAGCAAGGATTTCCAGAACCTGGATTACTCACCCGACTGGGCTACCGCGTTTCGCAAGTTGCTGGACGGCAAAGTCACAGCGTTGGTCATGACCGACATGGATCTGCCCACCAGCGCTCGCGATGCGGGTCTGAACCCGGCCGATTTCGAGCCGGTCTACGAACTCTTTGTGAATCGCCTGTACATAGGCATGTCCAAGCGTACCGATCAGGCGGTGGTGCGCAGCTGGCAAGAAGCGCTGGACGCCATGAAGCGTGATGGCAGCTTCAACCGTCTGGCAGAACAGTGGTCAAGACATTGGGGCGCGCAATGGGTGGTGCGCGACGGAGCCGTGCAAGCGCAATGAGTTGGCCCGGCGTTACTTGACGCGTTCCATCGGACTCGCGCTGCGGCAGCGGCGCTGACCACGTGGGAGCGTGATGACACGGCTTTACAAGGGTTGGACGGTGTGGTGCGGCCCAGCACAGACGGCCGATGATCGGGCACGCTTCCAATATGGGCGAAAATAGGGGGTTTTCCGTCGTCAGTCCCCGCCGGTCATCGGCTCGGCCCGGCCTGTTCTTCTACTGCTCCTTTTTGCTTGTCCATGCAAGACGTAACTTCCCCCAAGATCTCTGTCGAGAAGATCGGCGGCACCTCCATGACCGCCTTTGGCGATGTGCTGCGCCACATCATGCTGCACGATCCCAAGCGCATCTATGGCCGGATCTATGTGGTGTCCGCCTACTCGGGCGTGACGAACCAGTTGCTGGAGCACAAGAAGACGGGCGAGCGCGGCATCTATGCCCTGTTTGCAGAGGGCAAGGGCTACCAGGACGCCCTGACCCAGCTGGCCGCCAGCCTGAAAAAGCTGAACGCGGGCTACGCCGACCTGGGCCTGCCGCTGGATGTGGCCGATGCCTTCATCGACCAGCGTATTGGCCAGGCGCGTGAGTACCTGAACGCCATGCAGCACGTGCTCGCCAGCGGCTACTTGAGCCGCAAGGATGTGCTGCTGGCCGCGCGCGAGGTGCTGGCCTCCATTGGCGAGTCGCACAGCGCGTTCAACTCGGTCGAGATCCTCAAGGCCAGTGGCGTCAACGCCATCCTGATGGACCTGGCCGGTTTTGACGACAACGAAGCCTGGACCATTGACGAGCGCATCGCGCAGAGCTTCAAGGGACTGGATCTGAGCGACAAGGTGGTGGTGGCCACCGGCTACACCAAGGGCACCGAAGGCATCATGCGCGAGTTTGACCGCGGCTATTCCGAGGTCACGTTCAGCAAGATCGCCGTGGAAGTGCGCCCCGCCGAGGCCGTGATCCACAAGGAATTTCACCTGTCGTCCGCCGACCCCAACCTCGTGGGCCTGGAAAACGCCATCGTGGTGGGCGCCACCAACTACGACGTGGCCGACCAACTGGCCGACGTGGGCATGGAAGCCATCCACCCCAAGGCCGCCAAGCCCATGGAGCTGGCCGGCATCCCCATCCGCCTGAAGAACACGTTCGAGCCCGACCACCCCGGCACGCTGATCACCAAGGACTTCGTGGGCGAGCGCGCGCGCGTGGAGATCGTGACCGGCACCGACAAGGTCACGCTGATCGAGATCCACGACCCCAGCATGGTGGGCACGGTGGGCTTTGATGCGGGCCTGATGAACGTGTTCTGCAAGCACGATGTGAGCTACATCCTGAAGGCGACCAACGCCAACTCCATCGCACACCTGGTGTGGGACAACCAGGTCACCCCCGAACTGGTGGCGGAGCTGCAGGAGGACTACCAGATCGTGACGATCAAGCCCAGCGCGATCGTGTGCACCATCGGCTCCAACATCGGCATCCCTGGCGTGCTGGCCAAGGCCGCGCAGGCGCTGGCCGATGCGCGGGTCAACGTGAACTGCGTGTCCCAGACCCTGCGGCAGGTGAACATGCAGTTCGTGATCGAGCGCGAGGACTACAAGACGGCCATCAAGGCGCTGAACCTGGCGCTGTGCGTGAACTCAGGCACTCCGGTTCCGCGCGTGTGAAGAAATTGCGGCAGGCGCGCCTGCCGCAATGCCTTTTCATAAGGAGCCCGCCTTGCGCGGGCTTTTTGTCGCCTGGATGTCTCCGTCAGGCGGTGCCGAGCAGCCTTTCGAACAGATCCGTTCCGCCCATCTGCCCGCCCTTGAGCATCAACTCGAGCCCGTGGCGCGACGGGTCTGCACTGTGTGCGCTGCTCAGCGTGACCCCGGGGCATACCGCGGTTTTGTACGACAGCCCCCACAGTTGCAGCGCCTGGACTGCGTGGCTTGACGTGTCACCGCCAGCGATGCCGATGCGGCGCAGTGGCGCGCCGCGTTCTGCGCGGGCTTGCACCACGCGGGCGATCAGATGGGCGCTGGCCTGGGCGACATCGGTGGAAGAGGCCGCAGCGGCCAGCGGCGCGCCGTCCGTGGGACCGGTGAAGGCCAGCACGTTCTCTCCGTTCTGCAGCCCCGCGCAGATGGCGTCTCGCAGACCCTGGGCGTAGGCCGTGTCGCTGCACAGCCGTTGGGCGTCCACTGCGATGCGGTGGTATGCGGTGGCGGCCTGCACCTGCGCGGCGGTCAGGGGGGACAAGCTGCCCGCCCAGGCCAACACCGGCCCGTCGGCGGGCGCCAGCGGCGCAGCGGCCGTGGACGCCGGCTTGCCCCAGTGGGCGACCAGCGCCTGGGCCACGGCGCTGGAGCCCACGGCCAGCAACCGGGCGTGTTGGGACTGCTGCCACAGCAGGCGGCCCACGGTGGCCAGCTGGCCGGGCGTGGTCAGGTCCAGCAAGGTCGGCGCCATGGCGTGGGACGCTGCGCCATGCGCCAGCAAGGCCTGCAGGGCGGCGTCCAGGGCGCCAGTGGTGGTGGTGTCGGTGTCGTTGGTGGCGTCGTACAGCGGGTAGTGCAGGGCGGTGATGCCATCGAGCCCCTGGCGCGCCAGATGGAGCCGGAGATCGGCCTCACCCATGGGTGTGACCGGGTGCTGTCGCATGGTGGGATGCCGGTCGATGCGGTGCACGGCGCCGCCCGTGCCCGCCGCAGCGAACAGGTTGCTGAACGCGCAATAGCGCCCCAGGCTGGGCTGCCCGCCCACGATGGGCACCCAGCGGTTGTTCACGAACGGGTGCAGGGTCTGAATGCCGCAAGCGATGTTGCCGACATGCGGGGCGCTGTCGAAGGTGGAGCACACCTTGTAGTGCAGCACCGGCGGCGCCAGCTTGTCGAAGAAGCGGCCTACAGCCGACATCTCGGCCCGCATGGCCTCTGGAGGCATGGCGCGCGCGGCACCAGCAATGCCCACCGCATCCAGCGGCCCGGCGGCGGCCAGGGCCTCGGCGCTGGGCACGCCCATGAACAGCATCGACCGCAGCCCGGCCTGGGCCAGCACGGCCAGCGTGTCGGTGGCGCCTGTGAAGTCGTCGCCGTACCAGCCGTACAGAGGGGCCGTCGTCGTCATCGTTTATTTCTTGCCGAAGAATTCGATCGCGCGGCGCAGCTCGGATGCCTGGGTGGCGCGCTGTGCCAGGGTCTCGCCCTTTTGCACCGCGTCCCACGCCTGCTGCAGGCTGGCCACGCCAGCGGCGGGGCCGTCCGGGTGCGCCAGGATGCCGCCGCCGGACATGAACAGCAGGTCGTTGGACTGGATGCTGTCCCACGTGGCGGGCACGGTGCCGGCCCACTGGCCGTTGGAGAAGGCGGGCAACACGCGGTCGTCCAGCCCATCACACAGCGGGGCCAGCGTGTCGTGGGCCGACTCGATCACTTCTTCGTCGGTCTGCGAAAACTTGCCCTGCAGGCCATGCACATGCATGTGGTCCACACCGGCCAGGCGCCACAGCGTCTGCCAGGCGTTGAACGAAAAGCCCAGCAGCGGGTGGCGCGACAGGGCGCCGTAGCCGTTGCGGTGGCCGTGCAGCGCCAGCGGGGTGTGGCGCCGCAGGGTTTGCACGGCCGAGTAGCCGCACCAGTTCAGGCTGACCATCACACAGCTGCCCCCTTCGGCCGCAATCAGGTCGGCGTGGCGGCGCATGGCGTCGGTCTCGTCGGTGATGTTGAAGGCCACCATCACCAGCTTGCCGGTCTTGTCCTGGTGGGCGCGCACACGGCGCATCACGGCCTTGACGCGGTCGGCCAGCGGCGCGTGCACCGGGTTGGCGCAGACCTCGTCGTCCTTGATGAAGTCCACCCCCGCAGCGCACAGGCGGCCGGCCAGGTCGCCGGTTTCTTCGGCCGACAAGCCCACGTTGGGTTTGATGATGGTGCCGATGAGCGGGCGGCCCTGCACGCCGGTCAGCGCACGGGTGCCGGCGATGCCGTGGCGGGGCATGTCGAACTGGGCGCGGTAGGCGCTGGGCAGTTTCATCGACTCCAGGCGCAGGCCGGTGACTTCGCCCAGGTCGTACAGGTTGCCCGACACCGTGGCGGCCAGCGTGGGCAGGTTGGGGCCGATGTTGTCGCACGGAAAGCTCACGCGCAGTCGGGCCCGCTGCCAGGTCTGCGGCGTGTCGAACATGCCGCGCCGCTGCATCCACCCGTTGGGCAGCGAGGGTGCGGGCGCCACGTCCAGCAGCTCCACCGACTCGACCGTGGCGCGCGCACGTTCGCGCAGTGCGTCGGTCTCGCCCTCGACCCGGGTGAAGGTGCCGCACGACTGTTCGCCTGCCAGCACTTCGGCCACGTGGGCCGGGTCCAGCGGGGTTTCGATCAGGTAGGTGGCTTCAAAGCGGTCTGGGGACATGGTGGGTGAACTACTGTTTTGATAGCTGCTAGCGCTTATGTGTCAAGCGCTAGGTGCCAATTTGGCTTGAAATTCAGGCCTTCTTTAGATCTTGGAGAGATCCGGAAACGGCCGCACCGGGTCCGTCGTGCCGTCCCAGGTCTCCGACTCCGAACGGATCAGGTCGAACATGCGGCCCTTGGGGCCCGCCACTTCCGACAGCTCGATCACCGTGCCGGGGTGGTATTCGGTGTCGAAGTAGACAAAGCGGCCTTTTTCGCCCACCTCGCCGCTCATCACCGTCTTGAAGCCCTGGGCAGTCAAACGCGCCAGGTCGGCGTCGTAGTCGCTCGTCCAGTACGCAACGTGCTGCAGCCCGGTGCGCCCGGCCTGCAGAAAGTCGCGGTACATCGACGGCACGTCGTTGCGCGTCTGGATCAGCTCGACCTGCACATAGCCCGAGTTGGCCAGCGCCACCGAGTTGTGCGGCTCGTAGCGCTCGCCCTTGTACACGTAGTTCTTGATCGGGACCTTGGGGTTGTAGAACCAAGGGCCCACGCCCAGGGTCTTGCTCCAGTAGTCCATGGCGGCTTCGATGTCGTGGACCACATAGCCAAGTTGGCGGATGGCGCCGAAATGACGGCTCATAAGAATTTCCTTTGGTGGTGATGCGTCAGGGCAGGGCGCAGCTGGGCGGGGCCCATCAGGCGCCGCCCCGGGTTGCAGGCTTGCTTTATTTACTTACTTGGCGCCGTCGATGATTTCTTTGGGGATCGGCACGCCCGCGTACTTCACATGGATGTCGTTGAGCTTGCCGTTGGCCAGGTTGGTCTTGATCCAGCCGTTCACGGCGGCCATCAGCTCGGGTTGGCCTTTGCGCATGGCCACGCCCAGCTGGTACGACTGCAGGATGAACTTGGTCTCAAAGTCGCGCGACGGGTTCTTCTTGGCGATGGCCGCAATGATCGGCGGCGTGATGGCCACGATGTCGGCCTGGCCGGTGGCGGCGGCAGTGATGGAGGCGGACTCGTCGTCAAACCGCACCACTTTGGCCTGCGGTGCGCGTTCGGTCAGGATCTTGTCTTGCGGGCCGCCACGGGTTACGGCCACGGTCTTGCCCGCCAGGTCTTCGATGCTGGTGAGCTTGAGGCTCTTGGGCGCGCCCACCGCGGCCTGGATGGCGCCGTAGGGGATGGAGAAGTCCACCGCCTTCTGGCGCTCGGGCGTGATCGACAGCGACGAGATGATCAGGTCCACCTTGTTGGACAGCAGGTTGGGGATGCGCGCGGAGTTGGTGGTGTTCACGATCTCCAGCGTCAGGCCCAGGTCCTTGGCCAGCAGCTCGGCGGCTTCCACGTCCGAGCCCACGGGCTTCATCTTGTCGTCCACAAACCCGTAGAACGGCGCGCCAAAGTCGATGCCCACGCGCAGCTTGCCGGCGGACTTGATGTCGGCCAGCTCGGCCATGGCGGGCACGCACAGGGCGGCGGCGCCCACGGCCAGCAAGGTGCGGCGGAGGATGAGGGAAGCAGCGGTCATGGTGGTTGTCTCCTGGTGGTTTTTGAATCGGAAATCGAAAAGGGCAGGCCTGAAACTCAGAGCCCGTGAGAAAGAAAGTCGCGCAGCTCGGCGGTCTGCGGGTCCTTGAGCATGTCGCCCGGCCCCGTCTCCCACACCTTGCCTTCGTGCATGTAGATGATGGTGTCGGCCACACGGGCGGCAAACTCCATTTCGTGGGTCACCAGCACCATGGTCATGCCGCCCTGGGCCAGGGCTTCGATCACGCGCAAGACCTCGCCGGTGAGCTGCGGGTCTAGGGCAGAGGTCACCTCGTCAAACAGCATCACCTGCGGCTCCATCGCCAGCGACCGGGCAATCGCCACGCGCTGCTGCTGCCCGCCCGAGAGCTGCTCGGGGTAGGCCTGCGCCTTATCGGCCAGGCCCACCTGCTGCAGCGTGCGGGCGGCAATCTCGCGCGCCTTGGCCGTGGGCAGGTTCTTCACGGCCTTGGGGGCCAGCGTGATGTTCTGCTCCACCGTCAGGTGCGGGAAGAGGTTGTAGCTCTGGAACACGATGCCCACGTCCTGGCGCAACTGGCGCAGGTCGATGGCCGGGTCATGCACCGCGTGGCCGCAGACGTTGATGGTGCCGCTGTCGATGATCTCCAGCCGGTCGATGCAGCGCAGCGCCGTGCTCTTGCCCGACCCGCTCTTGCCGATGATGGCCACCACCTGGCCCTTGGGAATGGCAAACGACACGCCCTTGAGCACCTGGTTGCTGCCAAAGCTCTTGTGCACGTCTCTCAGTTCGACCACGGGCTGCCGTTGTTGTCGTTGTTCTTGTGCAGACAGAGCAGCTTGCGCAAAGGGGTGCACAGCTGCGTCTTGGGCGAGGTTCATGGTGTCGTCTCGTTTCATGCGGTGGTCACAGAGGGAGTGGCTGTGCCACGGGTGTTTCCAAACTGCTGGCGCTGCTCCAGCTTGCGGCTCCAGACCGACAGCGGATAGCACATCGCAAAGTAGACGATGGCGATCAGCAGGTACACGGTGAAGGGCTGAAAGATCGAGTTGTTGATGAGCTGCCCGGCACGCACCAGCTCGATGAACCCCACGATGGATGCCAGCGAGGTGTTCTTGACGATCTGCACCATGAAGCCCACCGTGGGCGGCGTGGCAATGCGCACTGCCTGCGGCAGCACCACCAGCCGCATGCGCTGGGTGCGCGACAGGGCCAGGCATTCGGCCGCCTCCCACTGCGTGCGCGGCACCGACTCGATGCACCCGCGCCATATCTCGCCCAGATAGGCGCTGACGTAAACGATCATCGCGATGCTGGCCGCCACGATGGCGGGCAGCTCCAAGCCCGCAATGGACAGGCCGAAGTAACACAAGAACAGAACCACCAGCAGCGGCGTGCCCTGGATGATCTGAATCCACGCAATGGTCACCCAGCGCACGGCCTTGATCGGGCTGACGCGGCACAGCGCAATCACGCCCCCGGCCAGGCCGCCGCCCACAAAGGCAATCAGCGACAGGCCGATGGTCCACAGCGCGCCCCACATCAGGTACTGCAGGTGATAGGAGTTGAGGCCACCGTCGATCATTTGGCGCTCCCCAGTTTGCGTTGGCGCGTGAACACGATTTGCCCAAACACCCACAGCCCCAGCCGCATCAGCAGTGACAGCGCCAGGTACGCCACCGCCACCAGGATGTAAGCCTCAAACGGGCGGAAGGTCTCGGACTGCACCCGCGCCGCCACGGCCGTGAGTTCCTCCACCGAGATCTGCGAGGTGATGGACGACGCCAGCATCAGCAGCACGAACTGGCTGGTGAGCGCCGGGTACACCTTTTCCATCGCCGGGCGCAGCACCACGTGCCAGTACACCTGCCGGCGCGTCAGGCCCAGGCACTCGGCCGCCTCGATCTGGCCCTTGTGGATCGAATCCATCCCCGCCCGCATGATTTCGCAGGTGTAGGCCGCCACGTTGATCACCAGCGTCACCAGCGCCGCAGCAAACGCCGACACCTTGAAGCCCAGGCTGGCCAGGCCAAAGAACACCAGAAACACCTGCACCAGCAGCGGCGTGTTGCGCAGCACCTCCACATACGCACCGCAGGCCCGCACCAGCCAGCGCCGGTCGCTGCGCCGGCCAATGGCCAGCAGCGTGCCGCCCACAAAACCAATCACGGTGGCCGGGAAGGACAGCAGGATGGTCATCCACGCCCCTTCCAGAAACTGGGCCCAGTTGGCCAGCACGCTGGCAAAGTCGAACTCGTACGTCATGAGCGGGGCAGCGGTGCGCGTCAGTCAGCGGGTGCTGGCGCGGCGGCCAAACACTGGCGGCTTGCCCCGTGGGCACAGGTGAACGAGAGCGGAAATACCAGGCATGTCTTTGTCTCCTGTGTGATCGGCTTGGCAAGCGTGCCAGCCGTCACAACTTAGGGTTTGTACTGATGGGTTCTGATGCCTTTCAGCATCGAACGCCGAGTGATAGTATCCGCAGAATCCATCAAATACCAGCAAGCTGGATGATGGTTTTTGATTGAATTTACATGGCCCAAACTCCGCCCAACCCCAGCAGTCCCCGCAGCCCGCGCATCCCCGACATCGCCCAGCTGTCCGGCGTCTCCACCGCCACGGTCGATAGGGTGCTGAACCAGCGGTCGGGCGTGCGCAACGCCACCGCGCAGCGGGTGCTGCAGGCCGCAGCCACCCTGGGCTACCTGCCGCAGGCGGAGCTGCACGCAGCACTGCAGCCGCAGCCCTTGCGCCTGATGGTGCTGATCCCCGAGGGCAGCAACCGCTTTCTGCAAATGCTGGGCGACGTGATCGGCTACGCCCAAGACCACTGGGCCCCGTTCAATGTGCGCTGCCAGGCGGCGTACATCGAGAGCTTCAACCCCGACGCGCTGGCCAAAGCGCTGCTGCACTACGGCAAGCGCTGCGACGGCATCGCCTTCATGGCGCTGGAGCACCCCGTGGTGCGCGAGGCCGTGGCCCAGCTGGCAGAGCAGGGCGTGCCCACCGTCACGCTGATCTCGGATCTATCCAACTCGCGCCGCGTGGCCTACGTGGGCCTGGACAACCGCGCCGCAGGCCGCACCGCAGCCTATCTGATCGCGCGCTTCATGGGCCCCCTGGCCCACAGCCGCAAGGCGCATGTGGCGATGATTGTGGGATCACTGCGCTACCGCGCCCACGAGGAGCGCGAGGCAGGCTTTTTGCACCTGTTTGAAGAGCAGTTCCCCCTGGTGCAAGTGGTGGGCGTGCGCGAAGGCCAGGACGACGCCGAACGCAACTACCGCCAGGCTCGCGCGCTGCTGGAGCAGCACGACGACCTGGCAGGCATCTACAACATCGGCGGCGGGGCCGAAGGCATCGGACGAGCGCTGAAAGAAGCCGGTGCAGACCGCAAGATCGTGTTCATCGGCCACGGCCTCACGCCGGATACGCGTGCGTTGCTGATTGACGGGACGATGGATGCCGTGATCACGCAGAACCCTCAGGGCGCGGTGATGAACTGTGTGCGGATCTTTGCCAATCTGCGGGATGGGCGGGAGCCGACGAGTGGGGTGGAGACGACGCGGAGTCAGGTGATTTTTCGGGAGAATTTGCCGTAGGGGCGGTGGACAATGCGGTTTAGCTGACACTGAAAAAATGCAGTGACTTTCGGAATTTGGTTTTTTGATACGCATCAGCTTTGCACGCTAAGACTTTTGCTACAGGAGGCAATCGGGCTATCTGTAACTCTTCTCAGGTATCGTACGATATGAATAGAAAAAATTTAGGCGCATCATGACCAATCACATCAGCGAAGTAACTATCACAGGCCTCTGGGGGCGGGATGTCCCAGTCCAAATGCCGCTCAGGCAAAACTTCAATTTTATTATTGGAAAGAACGGCACAGGCAAGACCACCGTTATAAATCTGATCGCCGCCGTTCTAATGGCCGACTTCGAAAAGCTCGATAAAATAATATTCAATAAGGTTCTAATAAAATTGCGACCAATGAAAGGTCGCGCGAGGCCAAGCATCGAAGTTGTTAAAACGCCCAAGAATGATCTGCCTTATTCTGATATTTCATTTAAGGTGAAACTTGCAGCCGATAGAGTAATAGAATTCGATTTGGATGCTTTTGCTGAAGAGCGTTCTTATAGGGGGGTGCCAAATAGATTTATGCGGGAACGTGCATACCGTGATAAATTTCTATTTGTGCAGAGACAGCTTCAAGAGATAGTGAATGTTACTTGGCTGTCGGTATATCGTGGCACAGAAGACAGAGAGCGTGAAGAGCGAAAATATCAATCTTCAGTTGATCAGAAGTTGGCTAGTTTGAATATCGAATTGGTTAAGTATTTTACCAAGCTCTCTACGAATTTTGATGAGAAAACAAAAGAGTTTCAAAGAACCAGTTTTCTTGCATTGACTCAAGTAGAGAAAATGACAAATATTCGAACTTTCATGAAAAGTATAGATATAGAGCATGAGAGGGCCGCACTGACGTCTATATTCAAACTGCTTGGAGTGGAGCGGCAACAGTACGAAGCCAAACTTTCTGATACTCTGCAACGATTCACCAAGGCGAAGGAAAAATTCTTGGGTGATTCGGGAATGACCTTGGAGGAATTTTTCTTTATTTTCAATGCTTATCGCACGCACTCTCTGGTGGAATTGTATGAAAATCTCCAAAAACAGAGCGCCGATATTTTTGGGCCGCGCCAAGTTTTTTTAGAGGTTATTAATGGACTTCTCAATCCAAGAAAACATGCCTCGCTTTCTGCAACAAATGAACTTCTAATAACTGCAGGAAAGAATTTTAAACCGATTCTTCTTGATGAGTTATCTTCAGGTGAAAAGCAATTGCTAATTATTTTGGGCCAGGCACTTCTTCAGGAAGGAATGACTGCAATTTATATTGCAGACGAGCCAGAAATATCTTTGCACGTTGAATGGCAGGAGCAAATAACTTCCGCTATTGAACGACTCAATCCAAATGCCCAAATTGTTTTTGCGACTCACTCTCCTGATATTGTGGGGCGTCATAGTGAATGCATTATCGACATGGAGCAGATGTAGAGATGACGTTTACCAGATCTGCCTCCGGGCTTGCAAACTATTCGCATTTTCATGGAGTGCAAATAATAGTATTCACTGAGGGGAAGGAAATGCCTAGTGCTAATCCTGGACTAGTGGATGATCAGATATTTTATGGGGCTGTCCTTTCACATGCATTGCCAGGAGCAAGTTTCAAAATCAAGTGTGTAGGAAATAAGTCAAACGCGTTAGATTATGCGGGAAATATTCTAAAAAACAAAATTAAAAATCAAATTGTTTTTGTGGATCGTGATCTGAATGGCGTTACTCATTCGAATATTCCTATGAAGTGTGTTGTGCAGACTTCAGGTTATAGTTGGGAAAATGATCTCTGGACTTTAAATGCCTTGAAGCGTTTGGTGGCGGACTTGACGCACTCAATACCTGTGGATCTGGAGGTTAGATTGTCTCGATTGGAAAATAGACTGCGAAAATTATTTATTTTAGATGCTGGACTACAGGTGCATGACGTCGCATTGCTGAGTAAAAAATCCGAAACTGGAGGCATTGGTTTTTGCTTCTCAGCCCCGCATCCCGTGCCACTAATGGAGATAAAAAGGATTTTTGGTAAATATCGGTTATTACCCGCCTTCTCTTGCCCTGTTTCAGCTGCGACGATCATCTTGGCGAAGACTGTTGATCCTCAACGGGTTGTTCAAGGACATATTTGGAGCAATGCCGTACGTGGCCTGTTGATTCAAATTTACAGAGAACAGACGAGGGACACGGCACCTAGTAAGCGAGTATTGCTGAATCTCGCTCTTACCGCTCTGAAGGCGAATGTTTCAGACATCCTTGGAATTCGGGTTGCCAATCACTATAGAGATTCAGTGCAAACCGCTTTGTTGTAACAAAGGCACTTCAGCGCTCCTCGCAGAATTGATGCGGGTTGCAACAGCGGAAATTGCAGTATTGGTTCTCAGCTTTCACTACTTGCCCGCCAAGCCGTCTCTCCCCTGGAGTCATGCTCAATGCACTGTCCCCGGGAACGTTGCATCAGCACAGCGCGGTTTTTCTTGATCGCTTTTAGCGATGCTGACAAACACCACTGGTACAAATCTTGTCCATAAACGCGAAGCCGACCTTTCGGGTTCTTCGCCCACCTGATCAACAAAAATTCAGCCAAATGGCTGGGAGGTGCCCCACGCCCGGCGCGAGTGCCACGCATTGAACTGAACAACCAAATGCTCCTTTTTGATAGCTACAAGCGTCTTATCAATAAGGTCGAGAACAGGTTTTGACTAGTATTTTCCGAATGCAAAAACTGCTTTTGACCTTTCATTCCCCGAAAGGTCTTCCAGCGCACCACGCAGCTTCGGATGCACAAAGCGGTAGCAATTTGCCATCGCCGCACTCGGCACGGCGTTCTGCCCGTCCAGCAGCAGCGTAGACATTTCTCCCAGCATGACCCGCAATGGCAGCTTCGGCATGCGCAGCCAAGCACGCCTACCAAACGATGCGGCCAGGGCCTGCGCAAACGTGGCCTGCATCACCGCATCAGGCGCCACGGCATTGACGGGGCCTTGCAGGGTTTGGTGCGCCATCGCAAACCGCACCAGCCCCACCGCGTCGGCCAGATGAATCCACGGCGCAGGTTGGCGACCATGCCCCAGCACAGCACCCAGGCCCATGCGGGCGGCCAGCGCTTGCATCGGGTACGCGCCACCACCATGCCCTAGCACCACCCCAAACCGCATGCGCACCACCCGCACGCCCAGCGCTTCGGCGCGGCGCGCCTCGTGTTCGATGGCCGCGCACAGGTCGGACTGGAACTCACCCGGGCGGGGTGGGGCAGTTTCGTCCAGCGGCTCCATCGAGGCATTCGGCGATGCGCCGTAGAAGCCCACGGCCGACGCGCTGACCAGCACGCGCGGTGCCTTGTGCAGGCGCCGCATCAGGTTGACGACGGCCACGGTGGTGTCCACACGGCTGGCCAGCAGTTGGCGTCTGCGCGCCTGGGTCCACGGCATGCCCAGCACGCGGGCGCCTGCCAGGTTGACCACTGCGTCGATGGTCGTTTCAGAGGGGATGGCGTCCAGCGTGTCCACCACCCACACGCCAGGGCCAAAGCTGGCGCGGGCCTGCAGGGCGTCGCGGGTCAACACGATCACCCGCTGGCCGTCGCGCACCAGGTCGGCCACCAGGGCGCTGCCCACGAATCCGGTGGCACCGGTCACCAGCGTGGCTGGCTGGGATCGCATGCCATGGGGGTGTACGGCACTGGGCTGTGGTGTTGGCGGTGCTGTGCGGTAGAGCTTGATGGCCGCCAGCACGTTGCGCACGCTCCAGGCCCACACGCCGATGGCATACGCCGTGAACAGCCACGACACCCAGCCGTGCGGCGCCAGCACCATGCCGGTGGGTTGCTGCACCCAGGCCCAGAGCACGGGGCCGATCAGGCCCAGGAAGAGGCCGTAGCTGATGGTCAGCACGGTGTGCAGCACGCGTTCGAACGGCGGCAGGCGGCGGGTGCGGTCTTCTTCCAGAAAGTCGGCCAGGGTGATGCCCAGCTCGACCAGCAGCAGGGCCGCCAGCACGGCGGCAAAGGCGCCGCGCCATTCAAACCAGGCCAGGCCGACAAAGACGACGCCGTAGATGGCCTCGCGTGCGGCGTGCAGCGCCAGTTCATACCGTGCCGAGGTGCGCTGCGGCAACCGGGCCTGCAGTTCGTGGTGCCACAGGTTGTCGAAGGCTCCCAGCGCGGCCTGGATGGAGAGCAGCGAAAAGATCGTGTTAATGGCGGTCATGGTGTTTGCCTTCAGTGTGACGATGAATCGATGCCGACGGGTGTGCTGGAGTACTCGGTCGTGGTGTCGACCACGGGGTCGGTGAACACGCCGGACTGGTGGAAGGTCTCGCCCCACAGGGGGTGCACCATGCTCAGCGTGAAGCGGAACTGGCCCCCGCCCAGGTCAGTGTGGGCCACGCGGCATGTGCCAGGCGTGAGCAGGGTCGGCACGGGGATGCGCAGGCCCGCCACCACCCACCAGAAGCGGCGGCTGCGGAACACCAGCGCGCCGTCTTCTTCCAGCACGTCCAGCGACATGGCCAGGCCGCCGTCGGTGCGCTCCAGCAGGATGCCGTCGGCGCCCAGCTCCTTGGTGGACCGCACCGTGCGGTCTGTGCCGGTGTGCTTGCCGGTGTCGTTGGTGGCGCCCGTGCCGGTGTGAAAGCACCGCTCCCACACCACACTGCCGCGCCCGTTGTGGCTGACGTGCACGGTGGCGGGCAGGGCGGTGGTGTGGATGTGGGTCAGCGGGCCGCCCCAGGGCCGGGTCAGCGCGGCGTAGATGTGGCCGATGAGCGAGCAGCGCAGGTCCAGGTGGCCGTGGTAGCTCACGTCGGCGTGGGCGGTGCCAAAGCGGCGTTGCACGGCGGCGGGCAGGCGTGCCCAGGCGGCAGCGCCGGCCAGGGCTTGCAGGTCGAGCACCGGGGCAGGGTGGGCAGGGGTGGTGGCGCAGTGGCGGGGCGCTGGGGTGAAAAGGGCAAACATGGCGGGCTTTGCAAGAGTGGCGGTTGCACTCTCTATTGCGAAACCCGGGCCAGCCTCGGCGGCCGCTGCAAGTGCTTGATTTCATTGAAATTTGATGTGCGACCTGCATACTTGGTTTACAGTGCACGCAGCCCCCACCGTCAACGCCAGGAACAGGTCACCCCATGATCACCACCACCGTCTGCGCATGCTGATCCACGCCGTCCTCGGGTTTTCTGTGCTCGAAACGCTGGTGCTGGCAGCCCTGCTGCTGGCCTGGGCCGACCGCGTGGCGGGGGCCCGCCTGTTGGCGGCTTTTTTGATCGGCATCTCGCTGTGGATGGTGGGCAACGAGCTGCCCAACTGGCTGGGGCCTGTGACCGAACCAGTGGCGATGCGCTTGCTGGCTACCGCGCCGTTCACCTCTGCGCTGTTCTTTCATTTCTGCACGGTGTTTTGCCGGGTGGACCTGGGGCGCTGGGGCGTTGCGGTGGCCTATGCGCTGGGCGCGACTGCGTCGGTGGTTTCCATCATCCTGGTGCCGGGGCACTTGATCCCCCACCGCGACATTGGCTTGATTGCGGTGGCCGACCCGGTCGGCACCATCGCCAGCATGGCCTGGGTCATTCTGGGCATTGGCGGTGTGGCCGTGCTGCTGCTGGCCTTGCTGCGCGCGCGCAGGGCTGGCGACGGGCAGAAGTTTCGGCAGATTGCCGCCGTCACCGCGTCGTGCCTGTGGGGCCTACTGTGCCTGGCGGGCTACGGCATTGCGGTGCTGGATTTGCCGATCTACCCGTTTCCGCTGCTGGGCCTTCCGCTGTACTCGTTGATTCTGGTCTACGGCATCTTGCGTTACGGCGTGTTTGTGGCCAACGCTTGGGCGCGCCGCGCGCTGGTATGGGCGCTGCTGTTGGCGCTGGGGGCGGTGGTGCTGGCGCTCACGCCGCTGCTGCCGTTTGAGTCGCGCTGGCTGGGCGGTCTGGCGGTGGCGGCCAGTGTGCTGGCACTCAACGGCCCGGTGCGCCGCGTGGCCGAGCGGCTGGTCTACCCGGGGGGCGAGGTGTCGGTTGCTGACCTGGGTGCCTGGCGCAGCGCGCTGCTGTCGGCCGAAACGCCCGAGGCGCTGGCGCAGCAGGCCGCCACGCTGCTGAGTGCGCGCATTGGCACGCAGGTGGAGGTGCAGATTGGCGCTCCGACCGCGTCAACAACACCCTCAACGTCATCAGCGCCATCAACGCCATCCGGGAGCATCCCGCAACTGTTGTGCAACCCGGGCGAGCAAGGCTGGCACACCACACTGCAGGGCTGGGACGCCGCCCCCCCCGGGCCGCGCCATGTGGCCGAGCTGTTTGGCACGGTGGTGGCCGAGGCGGCGGCGCGCGTAGAGCAGGCTCAGCAGTTTGCCGCCCGCGAACGCGAGCGCCAGTTGCAGGCGCGGCTGGCCGAGCTGGGTGCGCTGGCCGCCACGGTGGCGCACGACATCCGCAACCCGCTCAACATCATCTCGATGGCCGTTGCCGCTGCGCCCGGCGAGACGCGGCGCGAGGTGGCCGACCAGGTGGCGCGCATTGCCAACCTGACGCACGACCTGCTGGACTTTGCCAAGCCCTGGAAGCTGGCGCCCCGCGAGCTCGACCTGGCCGCCCACGTGCGCAATGCAGCCCAGCGATTGCCCGATGTGAGCCTGGGCGCGGGTCTGGCCCAGCCGCTGGTGCTGCAGGCGGACCCCCGGCGCGTGGACCAGGTGCTGACCAATTTGCTGGAGAACGCGCGCATCGCGATGGCGTCCGAGGCCGATGGCGTTGAATCTGCGCCAGCAACACACAGCCCCGTGCACATCGACGCGGAAACCACCGACAACGCCGTGCTGCTGCACATCTGCGACGCCGGCCCCGGCGTGCCCGATGAAATCCGCAGCCGCCTGTTCGAGCCTTTTGCATCGCGCAGCCCCGGTGGCACCGGGCTGGGCCTGGCCATCGTGGCCCGCATCATGGCCGCACATGGTGGCTCGGTGGCGCTCACCGAACGGCCGCCGTGGAGCACGTGTTTCACGCTGCGCTTTCCTTTGACGACGACGCAACGACTGCCATGACCGCCAACATCACAGACAACGCAGCCGACGCCCCACCGGATGCAGGGCAGGACGCCACGCCAGCAGGCGAGCCGCAGAACGGCCATGTGCTGCTGGTTGACGATGAGGCAGCTTTTCAGCGGCTGGGCGGTGCCTTTTTGCGCAACCTGGGCCACACCGTCACGCTGGCGGGCGATGGCGACCAGGCCCTGGCCGCGTTTGCCAAACAGCAGCCCGAGCTGGTGCTGCTGGACCTGGCCATGCCGCCGCACATGGACCCAGAGATCGGCCTGGAGCTGATCCCGCGTTTTGCGCGCGTGCCGGTGGTGGTGCTGACCGGCCATGGCGACCACGCGCTGGCCCTGCGCGCCACCGAGCTGGGCGCCTGGGACTTTCTGACCAAGCCCATCGACCCGGACATGCTGCGGTTTGTGGTGGCGCGCGGGCTGCGCAAGGCGCGGCTGGATGCCGAACTGGCCGCCTTGCGCGCAGGGCAGTCGCTGGACGATCTGGGCATGGTGGGGCAGGCGGCGGCCACGGTGCAACTGCGCGCCCTGGTGCGCCGCGTGGCCCCCACGCATGTCAGCGTTCTGGTGCTGGGTCCCACGGGCACCGGCAAAGAACTGGTGGCCCGCGCCTTGCACGCCTGCAGCGCCCGCCGCAGCGAGGCCTTTGTCGCCATCCACTGCGGCGCCCTGTCGGCCGAGCTGCTGGAGAGCGAGCTTTTCGGCCACATGAAGGGCAGCTTCACCGGCGCCTACCGCGACCAGCCCGGCCTGGTGGAGGCCGCGCATGGCGGCACGCTGTTTCTGGACGAGGTGGGCGAGATGCCGCCGCCCATGCAGGTCAAGCTACTGCGCTTTCTGCAAGAGGGCACTTTTGTGCCCGTGGGCGGCCGTGTGCCCAAGCGCGCCGACACCCGCGTGGTGGCGGCCACCCACCGCGATTTGGAATCGATGGTGCGCGACGGGTCCTTCCGCGAAGACCTGTTCTACCGCCTCAAAGGCGTGGTGCTGCGCACCCCGTCGCTGGCCGAGCGGCCCGCCGACATCCCGCTGCTGGCCACGCGGTTTCTGCACCGCGTGGCGCACCGTGCCAGCCTGTCGGCCAGCGCCCTGGCGTGGCTGATGGCGCGCGAGTGGCCGGGCAACGTGCGCGAGCTCAAGGCCGTGGTGGAGTCCGCCGGGGCCCTGCTAGTGCCCGAGCAGCGCGAGGTGGACGCCGAGCTGCTGCAACTGGCCAGCGGCGATATGCCCGACGTGAGCGACACCGCAGCGAACCTCAAAACCACCCCGCAGGCCCCGCCCGGCAGCACCGGCCCGCTGGACGCCGCGCTGATGGAGCTGGAAGTGCGCATGGTGCGCGACACCATGGCGGCGGTGGCGGGCAATCAGTCGGAGGCAGCGCGGCGGCTGGGCATCTCGCGGGTGGGGTTGATCAAGAAGCTGACGCGGCTGGGGTTGAAGTAAGCCCGCGAGCCTGACCACAGGCACTTTTGCGGCCTGGGTACTGACTGGCGGGAGGATCTCGCCCCTCGTTTGGCGTCCACCGCCGCGCGGGGTCAGGTCGATCTCGCGTTGGGTTCAGCGGATGCGGTCGACGTCGCTCCGTCCGGCGTGCGGGGCGCCGCCATGCTGCCCCGCTTGCTGATCAGCAACACCCCCGCCAGCACCAGCGCAGCACCCGCCGTCTGCGGCCAGGACAGCGGCTCGTCCAGCAGCCAGCAACCGAAGAAGATTGTGAGGATGGGGCCCAGCGTGCCCACCAGCGCGGTTTGGGCTGCGCCGATGCGGCGGATGGCCGCCGAGGTCATGAATACCGGCAGCACGGTCGAGAAAATGGCCATGCCCAGCGCGTGCAGGTAGACCGGGGCAGGCTGCACCAGGGAGCCCGCGGGCTGGGACACGATGAAATGCGCCAGCGTGGCGACCGTGGAGACCAGCATCGCCAGCGCAGTGAAGCGTGCCGCGCCCAGGCGCCGGATGGCGGGCTCGCTGCCCGCCTGGTAGAACGCATACGAGACGGCCGAGCCGAACACGAAGCCCGCGCCGATGAGCACGGCGTGCGTGTCGCCCGCAATGTGCAAGTCGTGCGCGAAGGCCAGGCCGATGCCCGCGTAGGACAGCAGCAGCGCCCCCATCTCGCGGCGCGATGCCCGCTTGCCCATGAACAGCACGCCGATCAGGATGGTGAGCGTGGGGTAGGTGAACAGGATCAGCCGCTCCAGGCTGGCGGTGATGTACTGCAGGCCGATGAAGTCGAGGATGCTCGCGCCGTAGTAGCCCAGCAGGCCCAGCGCAATCACCAGCAGCCCGTCGCGCCGGGTGAGCGGGGCCAGGTTGCGGCTGGCGCGCCAGCCCACCCAGGCGAACACGGGCACGGAAAACGCCATGCGCAGGCACAGCAGGGTGACGGAGTCCACAGGGACGGCCTGGGGCACGGCATAGGCCAGCTTCACGAAGATGGCTTTGAAGGAGAAGCCCAGCGCGGCCAGGATGGCGAGGATGAGGCCGAGGCGTTCGGCGGACCAGTGTTTCCAGGGCATGGGATGCGGGCAGATGGTGGGGGCGCGGGGGGGAAAGGGCGCGCTGCAAGTGGTCAGGGCATGTAAAAAATGCGAACGCCATGCAGGCTCAAAGGCGGGCCCAGAAAGATCGATGCGCCCGATGGTGCCTGCCGGGCGCGGCGGGCACAATTGTTATTGCCGCAACCGTCCGTTCGTTGTGGACGAATGCCAAGGGGCCTCCATTGACCTATGACCTGATCGATCTGCGCCTTTTTGTCGCCATTGCCGAAGAGCGCAACCTCACGCGCGGCGCCGCGCGCGCCTGTCTGGCGCCTTCGTCGGCCAGCCACCGGCTGCGGCGCCTGGAGGAGGCGCTGAACACCGCGCTCTTCGAGCGCCAGACCCGGGGCCTCGTGCTCACCCGTGCGGGCGAGGCGCTGCTGCGCAATGCCCGCCAGGTGCTGGCCAGCATCGAGCAGATGCATGCCAACCTCTCGCCGTTTGCCACCGGCATCCGCGGCCACGTGAGCCTGTGGGCCAACACGCATGCCACGCACACCTTCCTGCCCGACGACCTGGCGGGTTTCCTGAAGCGGCATCCGCAGCTGAGCGTGAGCCTGGAGGAGCGCACCAGCGCGGACATCGTGGTGGCGGTGGCCAGCGGCGAGATCGAGGTGGGCGTGCTGGCCGACAGCGGCTCGGGCGCGGGGGTGGAGCTGGCCCCGTACCGGCAGGACCGCCTGGTGCTCATTGTGCCGGCGGGCCATGTGCTGGCCGGGCGGGCGAAGGTGGGGTTCGCCGAGGTGCTCGACCACGCGTTTGTCATGCTGCACGCTGGCTCGGCCATCCACACCTTCACGATGAATGCCGCCGCCGAGCTGGGCCGGCACCTGGACGTGCGCATCCAGGTGCGCAGCTTCGAGGCGGTGTGCCGCATGGTCGGGGCGGGCGTGGGCATCGGGCTGGTGCCGCGCGGCGCGGCCTTGCAGGTGGCGGGGCTGAGCGAGCCGCCGGTGGTGGTGGAGATGGACGAGCCCTGGGCTCAGCGCGACCTGCAGATCTGTGTGCGCAAGGGGGCGGTGCTGTCGGGTTTTGCCCAGGCGCTGGTGGCGCACCTGCGCCTGGGCGCGGGGCCCTTGGGCTGATCAGATCAGGCGGCGGCTGCGGTGGTCACCGTGACGCCACCGGCCTGCAGCTTTCTGCGCAGTGCGGCGGGCGTGGACGCGGGCACCACCAGGGCCGCCAGTTCGCCGAGGGGCGCAATCGTGAAGGGCGATGCCGCGCCCAGCTTGTCGGCGGATGCCAGCACCACGGTTTCGGCCGCGCGCTGGTGCAGGGCGCGTTTCACGGCGGCCTCCTCGAAATCGCCCGTGGTCAGGCCCGCTTCGGCATGCACGCCGGTCACGCCCATCAGGTACAGGTCCGCGCGCAGCTGCGCGGCGGCCTCGACCACGCTGGCGCCCACGTTCACCATCGAGTGGCGGAAGAGGCGGCCGCCCAGCACCAGTACCTCGATCTGCAGGTGTCCAGCCAATGCCACGGCCACGGCGGGGCTGTGCGTGACCACGGTGGCGCGCAGCGCCAGCGGCAGGTGCAACACCACCTGCAGCGAGGTGGTGCCACCGTCGAGGATCACCACCTGGCCAGGCCGCACCAGGGCCGCCCCGGCACGGCCCAGGGCGCGTTTGTCTTCAGGGGCCAGCTGCTCACGGGCCTGCAGGCTGCCCACGGCGGCCGAGGCGGGCAGGGCGCCGCCATGCACGCGCTGCAGCAGGCCCTCGGCGGCCAGTTCGCGCAGGTCGCGCCGCACGGTGTCTTCCGAAATGCCCAGCTCTTCGCTGAAGGCCTTGGCCACGATCTGTCCATCCCGCCGAAGGCGGTCGAGCAGGAGTTGCTTGCGTTGTGTGGTCAGCATGGATGGGTTGCGTGAATTTGCATGTTTGTGCATGATATTGCACGTATTGAATATTGCAAAACCATGCCCGCCCCTTCCGACACTGACTTTCCGCTGCTGGTGCTGATCGCCGGCCCGTACCTCTCTGGCACCGACGGCGACGCGGACCGCATCGCCGCCAACCGGGCCCGCCTGGAGGCGGCCGCGCTGCCGATCTACGCGCGCGGCCATCTGCCCCTGCTGGGCGAGTGGCTGGCATTGCCCATCATCCATGCGGCGGGCGGGCGCGAGCCGGGCGATGCCGTCTTCCATGCCTACCAGTACCCCGTGGCAGAGCGGCTGCTGGCGCGCTGCGATGCCGTGCTGCGCCTGCCCGGCGCGTCGCGCGGCGCGGACATGGACGTGGCGCGGGCCCGGGCGCGCGGGCTGCCCGTGTTCCACCACGTGGACGAGCTGCCCCGGCGCCAGGCTGGCGCGCGGGGGCATGCCGCATGAGCCGCCCGGTGCCCGCCGTGCCCATCGCCGAGCTCAATGCCGGCGCGGAGCACGTGAAGCTGCTGGACGTGCAACTGCTGTCCGACAACTGGTACGTGCTGCGCAAGGTCAGTTTTTCGCTGCGCCGGCGCGACGGCCAGTGGCAGACGCTGAGCCGCGAGGCCTACGACCGGGGCAACGGCGCGGCGCTGCTGCTGCTCGACCCGCGCAGGGGCACGGTGGTGCTCACGCGCCAGTTCCGGCTGCCGGCCTTCCTCAATGGGTGCGCGGACGGATTGCTGGTCGAGGCCTGCGCCGGGCTGCTTGACGGGGACGACCCCGAGACCTGCATCCGCCGCGAGGCGCAGGAGGAAACCGGCTACCGCGTGCGCCAGCCGCGCAAGGTGTTCGAGGCGTACATGAGCCCGGGTTCGGTCACCGAGAAGCTGCACTTCTTCATTGCCGAGTACGAGCCGCAGGACCGCGTGCGGGCTGGAGGCGGCCTGGTGAACGAGGGCGAGGACATCGAGGTCATCGAGATGCCGCTGGCCGAGGCCCTGGCGGGCATCGCCGGGGGCGCCATCCAGGACGGAAAGACGATCATGCTGCTGCAGCATGTGGCGCTGCAGCAGCAATTTGCTACTGTTTAGATAGCTGCTTGCGCTTTACCCATGGGCGCTGGAGGCCGATTTTCTTCAAACCTGTGCACCAGCGGGCGCGGTGGCTAGGCCTTCTTCTTGACCAGCCCGTAGATCACCAGCAGCACGATGGCACCGGCCACCGACGCGATCCATCCGGCGGGCGCGCCGGGTGCGTACCAGCCCATGGCGCTGCCCACATAGCTTGCCGCCAGCGACCCGGCAACGCCCAGCACGGTGGTCATGATCAAGCCCAGCTTGTCGTCGCCGGGTTTCACGGCGCGCGCGATCAGCCCGACGATGAAGCCGACGATGATGGTTCCGAGGATGGACAGCATGCAATTCCTTTCAATCAAGAGTGCGCAGGCCCGGCAGTGGGCTCCGGCAATGACTGTAATGGCATTTACGGAGCCGGCGGCTCGGAACCCGTTCCAGGTCTTTTCGGGGATCGCATTGGCGTGCAATCGCCCGATGACATTCCAGCCTTCGGGCAAGCGCCTTGCCGGGCGGCTTGCGGCGTTGCGGCGTTCCGTCGCTTGCCAGTAGCCGGGCTGTCGGCGGGCTCGGTGCGGGCTATCCGGGCGGCGCGCCTCGCCTGGCATCCCATTGCGGCCAGGCGCTTGCGCGACCTCTAGAAAACCTCGAACAGGCTCAGTGCCTCACCAGCCGCAGCGGCTCGCCGATGCGCGCCTTCACCACGTCCTCGCGGTGGAAGGGCAGGGTGTGCCACTGTTTGGCAGAGAACAGGCGCATCTGGTCGTTGGCGTGTGGCGATGCCGGGTTGGTGGACTGGCCGTAGGTCAGGATGGCCTGGGCCACCGGGCCTTTGGCGTCGAAGGTCACCGTCTGCACGTAGCTGGTGCCGTAGTCGATGCGCAGGCCACGCGCATTGAGCGGCGCGGGTTCCTGGCGGCCCAGGTTGTTGAGCACGCCTTCGAACTCCTCGCCGCCATGCAGCGCGATGGGCTCTTCGGTGATGTCCGGGCGCTGCACGCTGCCCAGGGTGGCGTCCAGCGCAAAGCCGCTCGCGCGGACGGTCTTCACGGCGCCGTCCAGGGCTTCCCACACCTTGGCGGCGGTGGCGGCGTCGTCCATCTTCAGGCCGGCGGGCGTGGCCACGGGTTGTGCCGGATCGAACGGCACGCGGTGCACGCCGGGGATGTTGCGCGCGGTGCGCCAGAACTCGCGGAACACATGGGCGCCGCGCGCGTCCAGGTTGTTGCGGCGGTCCCAGCCCTTCAGGGCGGCGCAGCCGCCGCGCGACTCTGCCGAGGGCGCCTTGTCGCAGGCGGCCAGCAGGTCGGGCACCACCACCTGGGCCATGAAGTTGCGGTTCTGGAACAGCTGGTCCTGGATGGCCTGCAGCGTGACCTTGCCGCGGCCGAGCATCTCGGGGATTTCCGCGAGGCCGGCGCGCGTGCGGGGCCGCGTGAGGCTGGCGTCGCCCACCATGGGCGAGATGCCGTCGAACTTCTGCCCCGGGTGGGTGTAGACAAAGCTGTCGTTGCTGTTGTGCACCCAGTCCGTGCGGAAGGCCACGGGCATGCGGCCGATGGGGATCAGGCCCGGGACGGGCGATGCGCTGTCGCGGTGCCAGTCGCAGTCGGCGCGCGATCCGTTCAGCACCACCAGGCCTGCGGCGGCCCGCAGCGCGGCGGCGGGCTGGCTGGGGGCGCAGCGCGCGAGCTGCGCGGCGTCCATGTCCGGCACCACGCTCACGTCGGCGTACATGGCCTGTCCGCTGCGGTCGGCCGCCAGGGTGTTCACCCAGGGCAGGCCCAGGTTGGCGTGCGCCTTGTGAAGGTCCTGCACCGAGCGGGCGCGCGCAAAGGCCAGGGCCGCGTCCATCATGCGGGTGTTGCCGGTGTTGGCGTCGCGCAGGGCGTAGGCGGTCCTGGCGTTCCAGGTCAGGCCGGCGCGGGGCACCACCACCAGCGGGCCCCAGCGGGTGGACCACACGGTGTGCTCGCGCGCCTGGAGCTTGCCGTCCGGGCCGGGAACCTGGGCGCTGACCTTGCGGGCCGTCATCTTCTCCGGCTTGCCGTCCACCAGGTAGGTCGTGGGATCGCCCTCGGCCAGCGTCACTTCGTAGAACGTGAAACGCTTGCCGGTGGACACCGTGTGCGACCAGGCGACATCTTTGTTGAAGCCGATGGAGACCATGGGGTAGGTGCCGATGCCCACGCCCATCACATCCATCTGGCCGGGGATGGTGAGGTGCATTTCATAGAAGCGGTTGGGGCCGCTCCACGGAAAGTGCGGATTGCCCAGCAGCATGCCGCTGCCGTTGGCCGTCACGTCCTTGCCAAAAGCCCAGGCGTTGGAGCCCAGGGGCGAGTCGAGCAGGCCCACGTCGCGCAGGGCCTGGGCGGCGTCGGCCAGCTCCACGCCAGGGGCGGGGGCCTGCGCGGCCTTGGCGGCGGGCGGCTGGGCGCCCAGCATGCCGTCGGCCAGCGCGGCGATACCGGCCTGCACGGCCACCACTTCGGCCATGCGGCGGTACTGCGCCAGCGTCATGGGCTGCACCCAGGGCTTGCCGCGGCAGGCATCGGGCAGCGCGGCGGCGTTGTCGGCCAGGTAGCGGTTGTAGCCCGCCACGTAGCCGCGCGCCATGGCCTGCACCTGCGGGCTCGTGGCCGCCCAGTGGCGCTCCAGCGCGGCGTCGTCCATGTGGGCGGCCATGAACAGGTCGATCTGTTCGTTGGGAATGTAGCGGCGCCCCACCAGGCCGATGGCCTGGCCGCCGAAGGTGCTGCTGCGCTGGCCGCGCGCGGTCACGAGCTGGTCGGCCGTCATGCAGACGTTGTCCTGCGCATAGGCATAGGCCACGCCGTAGGCCAGCGATTCGGGGTCCTGCGCGGTGATGTGCGGAATGCCGTAGGTGGTGCGCTCGATGGTCACGCCGCGGTCGCTGCCCGCCGCGCCGGGCTGGATGGCGCAACCCGCCAGAAAAAGGGCGGCGCAGGCAGCGGCGAGGGTGGTCAATGCCGTCGTCTGGCCGGCGGTGGCTGGGGTCTGTCGCATGGGTTCAGGTCTCCTGGGTGTTGGACCGCGGGCGGTTCGCATCGCCGGCGGGGTGCTGTGGTCGCGCAACCATGCTACTGCCCGGTAACACCTCAACGGGGTGGTGGTTTGGCCACGAATGGTGGCAATATCGCCACCATGTCCACCCGCACCACCGTCCTTTCGTCCTGCGTGAATGTGGGCATCCTCTGGGGGCGCGACAGCATTGCCAGCACGGCCACCGCGGTGGTGGACGCCCTGCGTGCCATGAACATGCTGGCCGCCATGCGGCCCGGTGGCGCGCAGCCCGCGCTGCGCTGGTTCTGGCTGCCGATGCCGCATGAGGGCGATGCCACCCCGGCCCCCGTGCCAGCAGGGGGCGATGGCTGGCAAGGCCCTCTGCACGTGGTCGTCATCCCCGGCTGGCTGGTGCCCACGGGGCCCCAGTTGCGCGAGGTCAGCAGCCGCTACAGCCAGCACTTCGGCGCCATGCTGCACAGCCACCTGCGCGGGGGCGGCAGGGCCCTGGCGCTGTTCAACGGCTCCAGCCTGCTGGCCCACTGCGGGTTGCTGGCGGGGCGCAAGGCGGCGCTGCCGTGGGTGTTCGCGCCGTCCATCGTGCTGCAGTCCAGCGAGAGCGGGCCAGGTGCCGCCGATGGGGCGCCTCCTGCCGACGTGGTGTGGCAGCGGGAGCAGGCCTGGCAACGCGATGGCGCCCTGTGGACCACGGCATCCCTGCAGGACACCCTCCCAGCCGTGCTGGACCTGCTCGGCCACACGCCCGCCGCCGAACTGGCGCAGGCGGCAATGCACGCGCTGCTGTTCGACCGGGAGCGGCAGCTGACGGCCACCGCCGCCATGGAAACCCCCACCGGCCATCCGCTGGCCGCGGGCGCCCTGGAGCTGGCGCGGCGCTGGCTGCAGGCCCACCGCAACGAACCCTACAGCCTGCAGGCCACGGCCCGCGCCGCTGCCACCAGTCCGCGCACCTTGCTGCGCTGGTTTGCCCAGGTGCATGGCGAAAGCCCCCAGGACTACCTGCACCGCCTGCGCATCGCCCAGGCGCAGGCGTTGCTGCAGACCACCTACCTGACCGTGGAAGATGTGGCGCAGCAATGCGGCTACAGCGACACGGGCAGCTTTCGCAAGGTGTTCGCCCGCGTGTGCGGGGTGACGCCGGGGGCCTACCGCCAGCGCTTCAAGCTGCGCACTTCGCGCAAGCAGTGGCTGGCGCGGCAGGCCCCGCCCGGGGCCGACAGCGCAGGAGAAGCCTGACAGGCCGGCACGGCGGGTGCACAAGCCACCCGGCCGCAGCCCGCCCGCGCCGGGCCACAGGCGATAATCCATGGTTGCTATTGAAATAATAGCTGTGCGGCATGAGTGCACCAGCGCATGCGGCCGTTTTCTCCTGATTTCCGTTCATTGAAGCCTTTTTTCTCCATGCAAGCCCTGCTCGACGCCATCGCCGCGATGCCCCTGCCCACCGATGCCCAGCGCATCTTCCACGGCCGGGGCGGGCTGCACCCGGGCTGCGAGCAATGGGTGCTCGATGTGTACCCGCCCGTTTTTGTACTCACCAGCTTTGCCCCGGCCTCCGAGGAAGCGCTCGACGCCATTGGCGCCGCGCTGCAGGCGCGGTGGTCGCTGATCGCGCCGGATGGCCAGCCGCTGAACTGGGTGTTCCAGCACCGGGGCGAGGCGCTGCGCGCCGAGGGCCGCAGCGATACCCGCCTCATGGCGGGCGCCGTGCCCGACCCGCATGCGGTCACCGAGGCCGGCGCACGTTTTCGCGTGCACGTGCTGCGCGGGCAGAACCACGGCCTGTTCCTGGACATGGCCGGCGGCCGCCGCTGGGTGCGCGACTTTGCCGCCGCGCGCGGCGCGGACCGCTACGGCCTGAAGGTGCTCAACCTCTTTGCCTACACCTGTGCGTTCTCGGTCGTGGCGCTGCAGGCGGGCGCGCGGCAGGTGGTCAACGTGGACATGAGCCATGGCGCCATCGCGGTGGGCCAGCAGAACCACCAGCTCAACGGCATCGCCACGGGCGCGAGCTTTCTGGCGCACGACATCTTCAGCAGCTGGGGCAAGATCACCCGCAGCGGGCCGTATGGCCTGGTCATCGTGGACCCGCCGAGCTACCAGAAGGGCAGCTTCGTGGCCACGAAGGACTATGCCCGCCTCATGCGCCGCCTGCCGGACCTGCTGGCGCCCGGCGGACACGCGCTGCTGTGCCTGAACGCGCCGGAGCTGGGCGAGGGATTCCTGCGGGAGCAGATGCAGGCGCAGGCGCCCGGGCTGTCGTTCGTGGAGAGGGTGGACAACCCGGCGGCATTTGCGGACGTGGACCCGGAACGCGCCCTCAAGGTGCTGGTGTACGCGGCGCCGGACCTGTGAGCATCGGGCGCCGTGCAGGACGGCCTTTCCCGCTGGCGATGGATTGTTCTGGGCCGTTTTTCTCCCAGCCTGCAGTAGGGCGCGAGGTCAGTGCTTTTGAGCCTCTACCGGCGTTTCCGTGTGCATCACGCAGCGCCACTCGCCGTCCTTGCGCGTCCAGACGGACGAATCCGTCATTTCCTGATTGATTTCTTCCGACTTTCCACGGGGCGTGAGGGCCTGCCGCGCGTGGTAGGTCAGGACGGCCGTGTTGTCGTCGGGGAACAGCACGTTCATGTTGCTCAGCTCGAAGGACTTGATCACCATCGGGCCCTGTTCCGCCATCCGCCGGTAGGTGGCGTGGTCAAACTGCATGGCGCCGTGGCTACTGACCATCAGTGCCGGTTCATCGAGCATGGCGAGGGCGGTGTCCGTGTCCTCGTCGACCATCGATTGCCAGAATTTCCTTTCCAGCTGCATGAGCTCATTGCTTGCCGTGCGCATGTCGTGCTCCTAGGTGGTGGTGAAAGGGACCACACTGCGCGCCGGCCGGCCCGCCGGATGTCGGACGGGAAAGCAGGCGCCCGTCAGCACGTTCCTACCGGCGCCCGGCATGCCGTGGGGCGGGGCACTGCGGGTATCACCCCCCTGGGCCTCTGGTTGCAGGTGGTAACCTAGTCTGGCAGCCGGGCGGCATGCCGCTGCGCGCAATGGGTGCAATTTCGGGGCTCCAGGAGGTTCAAGCTGTTCTTTCCACTGTTTTCCACAGAGAAAAAAGAAGAAGGAGAGGGCGCGGCGGGCGCCATGGACGCGGCGGACACCGCGCAGGACGCCAGCCCCGCGGTGTCGCCAGAGCGCAGCTTCAACACGAGGCTGTCGATCCATGTCGCGATCGCGATCCTCGCCACGGCGCTGCTCGCGCTGACGATCGTGGTGCCGACGTTCCACGAATTCGAGATGGCGCGGCAGGGGCTGCACGACATCCAGCATTTCCGGCGCGTTCTCGATATCGCCACCCTGGTCGCGGCGGAGCGGGGGCCCGCGAATGTCGTGATGTCCGAAGCGCCCGCGCCCGACAGCGCGGGAACCCGGCGCCTGGCACAGTTGCGGTCCCGGGTGGACGCCGCGCTGGCGGCGCTGGCGCAGCCGCAGCCGCCGCGCTGGGGCCTGCACCACCACCCCGTGCCGCCGGCGTTGCTGGAGGGTGTCACGCAGCAGCTGGCCCGGGCGCGGCGCCAGGTCGACGAGGTGGCGGCGGTGCCCCTGGCCTCGCTGCGTCCGGACGAGCTGGATGCGGCCATCCAGGGCATGTTCGAGGCGTCCGACAAAGTCCAGGCGATCATCGCGTGGCAGGCCAACGAGATCCTGCACCACGACGCGAGCCTGGCCTCTCCCGTCCTGATCGGCCAGATGCTCAATGACTTCCGGGACTATGGGGGACGGGCCGCCTCGCAGATCATGGCGCCCATCGCCCTGGGGCAGCGCCTGCCGCTCAAGAACATCATCGAGAGCCGGCAAACGCAGGGGCGGCTGAGGGCGCTGTGGCAGGTGATCGGCGCCCACGGAGGGCTGCATGACAATGAAACGCTGGCAAGAACCCGCGAAGAGATCGAACGCGGCTACTTCGGCGATGGTTTTGCGCTGATCGACCGGCTGATCGCCGAAGGGCGCCCGGGCGCCCGCTACACCATGTCGGCGACCGAGTTCACCGAGCGCTACGTGCCGACCATGCGGCCGATTGAAACCTACCGCAGCGTTTTCCTGGACGCGGCGGTCAAGCGGTCCGAGCACAACAGGGATGCGGCGCTGGCCACCCTGGCGGCGGTGGCGGTCGTGACGGGCGCCATCTTCGCGATCCTGGTGTGGCTGATTCTTTCGGTGCGGGCCCGCGTCTTCCGCCCGCTGCTCCATGCCCACGCGGCAGTCCTGCGGCTGGCCGAAGACCGGCCCGCCGTGCCCTACGGGCACCCCACGGCCGCGGGCGAGGTCACCGGCCTCTTTCGCGCCATCGAGGTGCTCCAGGGCAAGCTCAGGGAGCGGGCGTCCATGGCCAACGAGCTCAAGAGCCTGGCGGAGACGGACGGCCTGACCTCGCTGCTCAACCGCCGGGCGCTCGACGGGCACGCGCAGGCCCAGCGGGCCGGAAGGGGCGCGGGGGACCCGATGTGCCTCATCCTCCTGGACATCGACCACTTCAAGGCCGTCAACGACACCCACGGCCATCCCACCGGCGACCGCGTGCTCATCCAGGTCGCCAGGCTGCTGCGCACGGTTCTGCGCTCCAACGACATCGTGGCCCGTTTTGGCGGGGAGGAGTTCGCGGTGCTGGTTGCGGGGGACGACATGGCCGGGACCCTCGTGATCGCCGAGAAGCTGCGCCAGGCGCTCGAGCGGGAAACCTTCACCTCGGCGGAGGACACCGCGCTGCGCGTCACGGCCAGCTTTGGCGTGGCGTGCGGCTACCGGGGCGAGGCCGGATGGCCGCAGCTGGTGGAACGGGCGGATGCCGCGCTGTACCGCGCGAAGGCGGACGGCCGCAACTGCGTGCGCTCGGCGCCCATGGCGCCGGTGCCGCAAGACGGGCCGGTACCCGCGCCACCCCCGCCGGGGTAGCCCCGGGGCCGTTTCCCGCTACCCGTGGCGGGCCGCCGCGCGCGGCTCCAGCATCTCCAGGATCAGGCTCCACTCGGCAGGCTCCACCGGCGTGATCGACAGGCGGTTGCCCCGCTGCAGCACCCGCATTTCCCCCAGTTCGGGGCGCGCCCGCAGCTGCGCCAGGTTGACGAGCCGTGTCTTGCGCACCGCCTGCACGTCCAGCAGCAGCCAGCGCGGCTTGTCCGGCGGGGATTTGGGGTCGTGGTAGGGCGATTGCGGATCGAACTGGGTGGGGTCGGGCCGCACGGAAGACGCCACGCGGGCAATGCCCGCGATGCCCGGTTCCGGGCAGCTGGAATGGTAGAACAGCACGCCATCGCCGATGTGCATCTCGTCGCGCATGAAATTGCGCGCCTGGTAGTTGCGCACCCCGGTCCAGGGCACGGTGGCGTCCGGGGCGGCCAGGGCGTCGTCGATGGAGCACTCGTCCGGCTCGGACTTCATGAGCCAGTAGCGGGGCGCGCGGTGGGATGCGGTGGGCGTGGTCATGGCGCCATTCTGGCAAAGGCCGATTCGCCCTGGTGCCCCGATGGGCTGCCGGGGCAGGGGTACTTTTGCTATTGAATATGTAGCTATCGGCGCATATCCATGAAACGCCAGGGCCCTGAAAGATTCAAAAAACGACAACCACCCCACATGCATTGCGCGTGCGCGCGGCGGGTCGCAGAATCAGGCCTGCCCCCGTCCAGGCCCTGCCAGCGCACGGGAGGCGCAAATTTTTCCAGCACACAAGAACACAGGGAGGAGGACGTGACGCCGTGGCCGGCCGCGCCTTGCCCGCCACGCTGCCGGTGGCGGGCAGGGCCCCGGCCGCCATGCGCCACGTCATCAGCACACCGATGGCCACCAGCAACACCCGGAGAAAGAAGCACCGCGAGGCCCAGGCGCGCAAGGGCGGGGGCAAGTCCGGCACCTGGGCGATGGCGCTGTTCGCGCTGCCCTTTGCCGCCGTGGGCGTGGGCATGCTGCTTTTCGGCGTGCTGCCCACGCTGTACGACTGGGGCCGCATGCAGGGCTGGCAGCCGGTGCCGGCCACGCTGGTGTCGGCGCGTCTGGAGACCTCGCGTGGCAGCAAGTCCACCACCTACAGCGTGTCGGCCAGCTACCGCTACCAGGTGAGGGGCCGGGACTATCAAGGCCAGCGCGTGGCGATTGGGTCCGGCGCGGACAACATCGGCGACTTCCAGGAGCAGCTGGGGGAACGCCTGGAGGCCGCCCAGCGCGAGGGCCAGCCGGTGCAGGCCTGGGTGAACCCGTCGAACCCCCACGAGGCCGTGCTGGACCGCAGCCTGCGCCCGGGCATGCAGCTGTTCAAGATGCTGTTCGTGGTGCTGTTCGGCGGCGTGGGCCTGGGCATGCTCCATGGCGCATGGCGCGGCCCCCGCGCCGGGCGCGGCACGCAGGCGCTGGAGGCATCGGCCCAGCCCTGGATGGGGCGGCCGGCCTGGGCGGGCAACAGCATCCGGTCGAACAAGCGCTATGAGGTGTGGGTCGCATGGACATTTGCCCTGGTCTGCAATGCGATCGCATGGCCGTCCGCGATCGCCCACCGGGACGAGGCGCTGGACGGCCCCCAGTACCTGCTGGTGGCCGTGTTCGGGGCCCTGCTGCTGGCGGCTGTCGCGACGCTGGTGTGGGCCGTGCGGGCCACGCTGGATGCCTGGCGCTTTGGCGATGTACGGCTGGTGCTGGACCCGTTTCCAGGCGCCATCGGCGGCGATTTTGGCGCCACGCTCGCGCTGCCCGTGGCGCACCGGCCCGGGCAGCAGCACTTCGCGGTCACGCTCAGCTGCGTGCGGCACTACCGCAGCCGCACTGGCGGCAAGAGCGAGTCGCGCGAAACCACGGTATGGCAGAGCCAGGGCGTGGCCCAGGTCGAGCCCCGGGGCGATGGCATCCAGCTGGGTTTGCGCCTGCGGGTGCCGGCGGGCCTGCCCGCCACGGAGCCGGTGGACAGCGAACACCACGCATGGCGGCTGCAGGTGGAATCGGCCGATCCCGGGCTCAGGTTCCTGCGTGTGTTCGACGTGCCGGTGTACGCCACCGGCGCGGCTTCCCACGGGGCGCGCGCGGACGCGGCGCAGCATCCGCAGCTGCGGGAAATGCGCCACGCCGAGGTGGCCGCGGTGAGCGAGCTGGAGCGCATTCCCGGTGGGGTGCGGCTGTACCTGCCGTATGGGCGCGCCTGGAAGCAGACCATCGTCTGGATGCTCGCCGGGGCGGTGTTCGTGGGCATTGCCGCGCTGGCGGGCGGCCAGGATGTGCCGGTGCTCTTCCTCATCGCCTTCGGCGGCCTGGGCGGGGCGGCGGTGGTGGGCGGCTTCTACGCGGTGGCCAACAGCCTCAGCGTGGAGCTGGACGGCCGGGGCATCCGCACCGAGCGGCGGCTCCTGGGGCTCATGCTGGTCCACCACCAGGCGCCCGCCACGGACATCGCCCGGCTGCGGGTGGCCGAAAGCTATTCCACCCAGACGGGGGCGCGGCAGGAGACCTTCTACCGCATCGAGGTGGAGCTGCGCAACGGCAAGCGGCTCACCGTGGCCGACAGCCTGCGCGGGCGCGCGGCGGCCGACCACCTGCTGGCCTCCATCGCGTCGCAGACGGGGTATCCGCGCTAGGCAGCGCCGCCTGCTGAAGAGACCGGCCCAGGTTCCTGGCGCGCCCGGCGAAAGGTGAGGTTGATGCGCTGCGCGCCCGTCAGCGCATGCGCGGCCTCGGCCAGCGGCAGCACGCCATGGAACCGCAGGCGCGCCGGGCCCCCCCACACGACCACGTCGCCATGCAGCAGCCCCACGCGGCGGGCCTTGTCCGTGCGCTGCGCGCCACCCCACAGGAAGACCGCCGGGATGCCCAGGCTGACGGACACGATGGGGTGGTCGTAGTTGCCCTCGTCGCGGTCCTGGTGGAGTGACAGCCGCGTGCCCGGGCTGTAGCGGTTGATGAGGCAGGCGTCGGGCGCGAAGCCGGGGTAGCCCGCCGCCCCGGCGGCCTCGCGGGCCAGCGCATGGAAAACCTCCGGCATGGGCGGCCACCGTTCGCCCGTCAGCGGGTCCGTGGGACCGTAGCGGTAGCCGCTGCGGTCGCTGATCCACCCCAGCGGCCCGCAGTTCGTCATGGCCACCGACATGCGCTTGCCGCCGGGCGTGACCAGGTGCCTGAACGGTGCGCGGGCCGCCACCGCCTCGACGGCTTGCAGCAGCTGCGCCGCCTGCGCCAGGGCAAAGCCGCGCAGCACCACGGCGCCTGACTCCAGCCATTCGGGCGCCTGGGGCGTGGCGGGCAGTTCATCAAAAAGACCGAGGTTCATGGATTCATGGTTCTAGCGTGATGGCCCGACCCGGTGCAACGGGCGCGATCCGGGCGAGCGCGCCCGTGGAACTGGCTCCGCCAGGCCACCGGGCGCGGCCCTCCCGCGCCGCGAGAGAGGGGTGAAGGCCCCGAAGGCGCCTCAGCGGGAGCATCGCTATGCAGCATCGTGAAAGATGATGCCCGCCGTGTGCCGCTGCCCCGAGCGCACGCGGCTCACGCCGTGGCGCATGTGGACGCGGTAGACGCCGCGCGTGCCCTGCACGGGGCGGTGGTGCACGGCGAAGGCCACGGCATCGCCCTGGCACAGGGGGACGACCTCGGCGCGCGACTGCATGCGCGGGCGCTGCTCGGTCAGCACGAACTCGCCACCGGTGAAGTCGCGGCCGGGCTCCGACAGCAGGATGGCCACCTGCAGCGGGAACACGTGCTCGCCGTACAGGTCCTGGTGCAGGCAGTTGTAGTCGCCGCTCGCGTACTGCAGCAGCAGTGGCGTGGGGCGCAACTGGCCCGCCGCGTGGCAGCGCGCGATGAAGTCGGCATGGCGCGGCGGGTAGCGCGCATCGATGCCCATGGCGGCGTTCCAGTGGTTGGCGATGGGGCATAGATGGGGGTACAGCGCATCGCGCAGCCCGGCCACCACGTCCGGCAGCGGGTAGCTGAAGTACTGGTACTCGCCCAGGCCAAAACCATGGCGCTGCATCACCACGCGGCTGCGGAACAGGGGCGGGCCGGCGTGGCGGTACAGCCCCGCGAGCGCTGTGCATTCGTGCTCGCCCAGCAGCCGAGGCAGTACCGCATGCCCCTGCGTGTGCAGGTCGTCGGTGGCCTGGGCCCAGTCGAGGGCCGCCACGCGGGCAGGCCAGGGGTGCGTGTCCTGGGGCAGGGCACTCATGCGGCCTTCTCCCGCGTGTGTGCTGGTTCAGCGGCGCCGGCTTCGCGGTCCAGCAGCGCCCGCTTGCGCTCCACGCCCCAGCGGTAGCCCGAGAGCGCGCCGTCGCTGCGCACCACCCGGTGGCACGGTATGGCCACCGCCAGCGTGTTGGCGCCACAGGCCTGCGCCACGGCGCGGGTGGCGGTGGGCGCGCCGATGCGCCGGGCGATGTCGGCATAGCTGGCGGTCTGCCCCGGGGGAATGGCACGCAGCGCCTGCCACACGCGCTGCTGGAAGGCCGTGCCCCGCACGTCCAGCGGCAAGTCCAGGCCCAGGCCGGGCGCTTCGACAAAGGCCACGACCTGGGCCACGAGCGATTCGAATTGCGCATCGCCGCCCACCAGCTGGGCCTGGGCAAAACGGTCCTGCAGGTCGTGCACCAGGGCTTCGGGGTCGTCGCCCAGCAGGATGGCGCACAGGCCCTGGCCGCTGTGCGCCACCAGGATCGCGCCCAGCGAGCACTGCCCCACCGCAAAGCGGATGCGCTGCGCCGCGCCGCCCGCGCGGTAGCGCGTGGGGGTCATGCCCAGCACCTGGGCGGATTTCTCATAGAACCGGCTGCTCGACTGGTAGCCCGCGCCGTAGATGGCGTCTGTCACGGAGGCCGTGGGTTGTTGCTCGAGGGCACTGCGCACACGCTGCTCCCGCCGGGCGGCGGCGTAGGCCTTGGGCGTGAGGCCAGTGGCCTGCTTGAAGACGCGGTGCAGGTGCGAACTGCTCAGCCCCACGCGGGCCGCCAGCGCATCGAGCGTGGTGGCTTCTTCGGCTTCGATGATGCGGCAGGCCTGCGTGACCAGCTCGGCATGGTGTGCCAGCGCCGAGGGCTGCCGGGGCTTGCAGCGCTGGCAGGGGCGAAATCCGGCTGCTTCAGCCTCGTCGCAGCTGACATGGAACCGCACGTTCTCGGGCCGGGGCGTGCGCGCCGCGCAACTGGGGCGGCAGTACACGCCCGTGGTCTGCACCGAGTACCAGAAGCTGCCGTCCGCCGCCGCGCTGCGCGCCACCACCGCCGCCCAGCGCGGGTCGGCCTGGGTGGCGGCAGCGGCCTGTGCGGCCTTGGCGGAGGGTGTTGCGCGGTGGGGCATGGTGGCAACGCGGGTGGAATGCAGGGGCGGGGCTTTCGCGTGGAGGTGGGCGGAGTTCGGATTCATGGCGGATGGCTCACAAGGTGGGTTGCGATGCCATGCACTCTAGGGACGGGGTGGGCGGGGCGCACTCCGTTGCTTGCTTTTGAATTCTGCACTTTTCGGGGCAGGCAGGCACAGGGCCTGGACTGCTTTCAATTTGATAGCTGCTGGCGCTTGCTGGACAAGCGCTGACGACCAAAAAACCTTCAAGCCTCGGGCGGCTGCAGCGGCCGGGGGCGCCGTTTGCCCGTGCCGCCCCAGCGCAGCGCGTCCTCGCCCGGAATGCCCAGCGGGTTGTTGGCTGGTTCGGAGAGGGGCGCCAGCAGGGCGTGCAGGTCGGCCTCGCTGAACTTGACGGCGCCCTCGGCGTCGTGGCCCAGCACGCCCTGGGCCAGCGCGGCCTTGCGGGCCTGCAGTTCCAGCATGCGTTCTTCGATGCTGCCTTCCACCACCAGCTTGTAGACAAACACCGGCTGGTCCTGCCCGATGCGGTGGGCGCGGGCGGTGGCCTGCTCTTCCACGGCGGGGTTCCACCAGGGGTCGAGGTGGATCACGGTGTCGGCGGCGGTGAGGTTCAGGCCGAGGCCCCCGGCCTTGAGGCTGACGAGCAGGATGGTGGCGCTGGTTGCGTCCCGTGCCTGGAACCGCCGCACCACCGCGCCGCGCTGGCGGGGCGGTGTCTGGCCCGTGAGGGTGAGGTAGGGCAGGGCCAGGGTGTCGAGCAGCTCGGCCGCCAGCGCGAGCATTTCGGTGAATTGGGAGAACACCAGCACGCGGCGCCCTTCGTCGACCAGGGCGGGCAGCATGTCGGCCAGCAGTTCGAGCTTGGCGCGTTCCATCGTATGCGCCGTTTTTGTGGTGCCTTTGACCAATCTGGGGTCGCAGCAGACCTGGCGCAGCTTGAGCAGGGCGTCGAGGATGGTGATCTGCGCGCCGTCGAAGCTCTGGCGCTCGAGCGCGCGGCGCACCTGCTTGTCGGCGGTGGTGCGCACGGCCTCGTACAGCTCGCGCTGCTTGCCCTGCAATTGCACGCGCTGGATGACCTCGGTGCGCGGCGGCAGTTCGGTGGCCACGTCCTGCTTGCGGCGGCGCAGGATGAAGGGGCGCACGCGCTGCGACAGGAGCTGGGCGCGCAGGGTTTCGCCGTTTTCCTCGATGGGCTTGCGCCAGCGGGCGTTGAAGCTGCGCACATCGCCCAGAAAGCCGGGCATCAGGAAGTCGAACTGGGCCCACAGCTCGCCCAGGTGGTTTTCGAGCGGCGTGCCCGTCAGGCACAGCAGGTGCGGGGCTTGCAGCTGGCGCAAGGCGCGGGCGCTGCGGCTGCCGGCGTTTTTCACCATCTGCGCTTCGTCCAGGATCAGCAGGTGGAATGGCTGTGCCGCCAGCGCCTCCACGTCGCGCCAGAGCAGCGGGTAGGTGGTCAGCACCAGGTCGTGGTCGGCCATCTGCAGATAGCGCTGGCCTCGGCTGGCGCCATGCAGCGCCAGCACGCGCAGGCCGGGTGCCATGCGCGCGGCCTCGGCCTGCCAGTTGAAGAGCAGCGAGGTGGGCAGCACCACCAGGGCGGGGCGGGTGAGGCGCCCGGCCTCCTTCTCGGCCAGCACGTGGGCCAGCGCCTGCGCGGTCTTGCCCAGGCCCATGTCGTCGGCCAGGATGCCGCCCAGGCCCTGGGCGCGCAGGTACTGCAGCCAGGCCAGGCCTTCCAGTTGATAGGGGCGCAGTTGCACCTGCAAGCCCTGCGGTGCGGCCACGGGCTGGGGCGTGCCGATGGTGCGCAGGCGCCGGGCCAGTTGCGCCAGGCCCAGATCACCTTGCAACTGCCAATCGTTGTTCCAGCCATTGACCGTGCCCACGCGGTGGGCCAGCACCAGCCCGGCGCGCAGGGCCTCGATGCGGCGGGCCTCCCACGCACCCAGGTGTAGCGGGTCGCCGTCCTTGCGCTGGTTGCGGGTCGGGTCGGTCAGCAGGTCGATCATGGCCCCCACGATGGCCTTGAGCGGGCCAGCGGGCGCGTCGATGCGTTTGCCGCCCGGGGCGCGCAGCGAAATGATGGCAATGTCGTCAATGGCGGCCATCTGCCGGGCATTGAGCCAGCGCGCGTCGCGGCGCAGCAGGTCGGCCAGCATGGGGGCCAGGTCCAGCGTTTCATCGTCGATCTCGATGCCCAGGCTGAGCAGCCAGGCGCCTTCGCGCTCGGGCAGCTGCAGTTTCTGCACGGGGCGCTCGCGTGGGCCGAGTGGGCCGTCCACTTCCTTGCCCAGCAGTTCGCCGGTGTCAGGGGCGATGTGCAGCTTCCAGCGCAACACGGGCACGCTCTCGTGCGCGAAGCCCGGTTGCACCACCACGCTCCAGCCTCTGGCGCGGAGTTGGGGGATCTGCTCGGCCCAGAAGTCGCCAAAGAAGGCCTCCTGCGCCAGCGTCCACAGCGGGCCCAGGCTGGCGGCGGCATCGCGGTTGCGCCATTGCAGCGAGCGTGCGTCCACGGGCAACAGGCCCAGATCCCACACGAGGTCCATGGCGTCCGACTCGGCCGCCACGTCGCGCTGCATGCGCACCACGGGGCCGCCGGTGTCGTACAGATCCTGCAGCGGGGCGGGGCGCGAGTTGAGGATGGACGTGGGCGCAGGCGTCTGCCAGGCGATGGCGCCTGGGAGTGTGTCGTCGGTGCGGTAGGTCCAGTCGATCTGGGCCAGCGTCACGCTGTCGCCGCGCGGCCCCATCTTGCCCTGGGGCTTGAGGCCCAGCAGACCGTCGCCCCGGCCCAGGGTCATCAGCGTGATGCGCGGGCGGAAGTGCCCGGTGGCGATGCCGGGCGGTGGCGCGGTGCGCCCGGCGGGCGGCGTGGCGGTCTCCGTGCCGGTCTCGTCGCCCCGCATCAGCGCCATCACGCGCGCGGCCTCGGCGTCCGTCAGCGGGGGCAGGGCCTTCAGTGTCGCTGCATCGGCCTGGCGGCGCAGGGCGGCCACCCAGGCGGCGATCACCGCCTGGCGGTCGGATCGCGGCGGCGCGGGTTTTGCGGGAGGGGGGGATGGGTCACCAGGGCGTGTCACTGGGCGGTGATTGTGCCCGGACTACCCTACCACGGGCACGGCATAGTGCATGACGGATCCATCCGATCCGCCCTGGTAGCCAGGCCCGTAGATCTCCAGGTCCGCACCGCCGCTGTGCCGCTGCTCGGAGCTTGCCAGCCAATTGGCATAGATGTAATTGACCGTGTTGTTCACGTTTTCCGGGGCGCCTCGGTGCTCGAACGTGGCGTAGCGGGCTGCAGGCACGTCGAAGCGCACCATGCCATCGGGCAACGCACCGGCGTGCGACACCTCGATGGCGGCGTGGTAGAGCAGCAGGTCGGAAGTGTTCGCGGTCTGGCTCACGACGCCGTAGCAGACCCCGGGAACCCTGTGGGGAATCTCTGTCAGCCGGGGCATGAAGTTCGCCCACAGCGGGGGCAGCTTCTGGCCCAGGTTGTCCTTGTCGGAATCGATGCCGTAGAAGTGGGTAGCCAGACCTACCAGTTGCAGGCGCGGACGTTCGCGGATATCGGGGGCGAGCGACATGTTGCGGTCCAGTTGGCGCAGGTAGTGCTCGTCAAACTGGATCTTCCTGACGAAGAGGCTGCGCTTGCCAAACTTGCGGTACTGATTGGGCGTCAGCTCGAAGCAGGATTTGAAGGCCCGGGTGAAGCTCTCCTGCGTGTCGTATCCGGCTGCCAGGGCAATGTCCAGAATGCCCAGGCGCGTATTGAGCAACTGGTCCAGCGCCTTGGCGAAACGCCGGGACCGGATGTAGGTCTTCAGCGTCTCGTTGGTCAGGGCCTTGAAGATGCGTTGAAAGTGCCACTGGCTCAGCCCCGCAGCCTGCGCCACCTCCGACAGGGCGATGTCGGCATCGAGATGCGCTTCGATGAAGTCGATACCACGCTGGATGCGGTGGAGGTAGAACATGCCGGGCTCCGTTCAGGGGGTGTCGTAGAAACCGGTCATTGCAACCAGCTTGCCCTGGTCGTTGTACCGGCCAAAGCTCACGCCTTCGCCAATCGCCACACCATCACTGTTGTGCATCTTCCACCGGGCCATGCAGACGTTGTGATGGCTCGTGAAGTTCTCGGTCACGAAGTAGCCGCCTGGTACCTGCTGATGAAAACCAAGCATGGTGTGTGCCAGGGCTTCCCAGCCCGAGGCGACTCCCAGTGGGTCGGTATAGGTGCAGTTCTTGTCCAGGCTGGCGGCGAACAGGGCGTGTTTTTCTGCGGGAGTGCCGGCCTTCCATGAGGCGACGTAGGTTTCCCAGGTGGTTTGCATCGTGTGGTCCATGTGTACTCCTTGAAGTGGGATAGAAGCTACAGATGGTGCCCACCGCCGCCGGCCAGTTTTGATATTTTGTGCTTATCTCACTGCTTATTTGACCCCCTGTGCCGTGGGCTCTGCTGCGGCCGGCCGCGGCCGGCTGCCCTGCAAGTGCATCGCGGCCGCGGCGAGCAGGATGGCGGCAGCTCCCGCCCACTGGGCCGGCTGCAGGCGGTGGTCAAACGCGGCGAAGTCCACGCCAATCGCCACCACGGGGTAAATGAATGACAGCGCGCCCTGCAGGTAGGTGGGCAGCTTTTGCACGGCGCCGTACAGCAGGATGTACATGAGCCCCGTGTGCACCACGCCCACCGTGACCAGTAGCAGCCAGGTGCGGGCATCCTGCGGTGGCGTGCCCAGGTTGGCAAACGGCGCCAGCAGGAGCACGCCCACGCAGACCTGGACCAGGGCGATGAGGTGGGGCGGCGTGCCGGTGAGCCGCTTGGCGACCACCGAGGCCACCGCCCAGAAGAAGGCGGCCCCCAGTGCCATGACGATGCCCAGCGTGTAGTGCGTGCCGCCCTGGCTCGCGCCGGGTCGGGCCTGCACGATGAGGAGCATGCCGCCGAATGCCAGGGCCAGCCAGCCGAGCTTGGCCGGGGTGACGCGCTCGCCAAAGAGCAGGGCGCCAAACACCACCAGCATGAAGGGCTGGGTGTTGTAGACCGCCGTGGCGATCGAAATGGAAGCGTGCGAATACGCGCCAAACAGCAGGAGCCAGTTGGTGACGATGGCCACGCCACCCAGGGCCGCCCACGCTGCCGTGCGCCAGGTCAGCACACCCCGCAGCAGGCCCATGGCGGCGCACACGGCCGCCAGCGTGGCCGCGCCGAACACGCAGCGCCAGAACACCACGTTCAGTGCCGGCAGGCCGGATTCCACGACAAACCAGCCGATGGTGCCCGAGATCGCCATGGCGGTGCCCATCTCCAGCGTGCCTTGGGTTTTCTTGTCCCTGGGTGTCATTCCATCCGTGAGTTGATGGAATGACTATAGGAAAACGGGCCCGTGCGTGGAATGGATGAAAAAAGGCATCTGCTCAATAAATCCTCATAATCTGAGGCAACCATTGATTCTGAGGAGCTGCTTGCCATGGATTCCATCGACCAGGCCATCCTGACCGTGCTGCACCAGGACTCCCGCACTTCGCTCAAGGTGCTGGGCGCACGCGTGGGGCTGTCGTCGCCCAGCGTGTCCGAGCGGCTGCGGCGGCTGGAAGAGCGCGGGGTGGTCCGCGCGTTCACGGTGGACATCGAACCGCGCGCTCTGGGCTATCAGCTGCAGGCCATCGTGCGCATCAAGCCGCTGCCGGGCCAGCTGGCGGCGGTGGAGAAGTTGATCCAGGAGACGCCGGAGTTCTGCGAGTGCGACAAGGTCACCGGCGACGACTGCTTTGTCGCCCGGGTGTATGTGCGTTCCATCGAGCAGCTCGACGGCGTGCTGGACCGCATTGCCGACAAGGCGCAGACGAGCACGGCCATCGTGAAGGCGCAGACCATCCGGCGGCGCCCGCCGCCGTGGCTGCCGGGGACATAGGTCGGCAAGGAGAAGTCTGGCCGTGGGCTGGCTAATTTCTACACCCAGCCCACGGCCCCCAGCACGGCGCCCGCGGCCAGCATCCACAGCAGGTGCAGCCTGGTGCGCCACACCAGCACCACGGTGACGGCGCTCAGCAGCCACAGGGGCCAGGCCGTGGCCGGGCCGCCATGGGCGCGCGCCAGCACCCAGGAGGTGGCCAGCAGCAGGCCGATGACCACCGGCGCCATGCCTTGCTTGAAGGCGCGCACGCCCCGGCGCTCGCGGTTGCGGTGCCCCCAGCGCGTGGCCAGCCAGGTGAGCAGGCTGCTGGGCAGCATCACGCCCAGCATGCACACCGCCATGCCCAGCGCGCCCAGCAGCCAGCCGGCCATGCCGGGGCCTCCGGCGTTGATGCCCACGTTCCATCCCAGCAGGGCGATGAACAGCACGTTGGGGCCGGGTGCGGCCTGGGCGATGGCGATGGAGGCGTTGAACTGCGGGTCGGTCAGCCAGGCCTGGCGCTCGACCAGGAAGCGGTGCATGTCGGGCGCGGTGGCGATGGCGCCGCCCACGGCCAGCAGCGACAGCGACATGTAGTACAGGAAGAGGTTGAACCAGTCGGCGGGGCCGAGCGCGAGCAGCGGGGCGGTCAATGCGGTGGAGGCGGACGTGTTCATGGCGCGAGCTTCCTCCAGGTGAGCAGGCAGGCCGCGCCGCCGACCACCGGCAGGATCCACAGCAGCGGCCAGCGCAGCACCACCATGGCCACGATGGTGAGCGCCACGAAGGCCACGCACAGCGGGCGGCCCAGGGGGTGTTTCTGGATGGAGACGAAGAGCTTGATGCCCACCCCGGCGATCAGCCCCGCCGCCACGGCGCCCATGCCGCGCAGCGCGCCCGCCACGGCCGGGTGGCTGGAGAACTCGGCATAGACCACGGCCAGGGCCAGCACCAGGATCAGCGGAAAGGTCAGCATGCCCGCCAGCGCCGCGAGCGCGCCGCGCAGGCCGAAGTAGCGGTCGCCGATCATGATGCTGAGGTTGACCACGTTGGGGCCCGGCATGATCTGCGCCACCGCCCAGTCCTCGACGAATTCCTCGTTCGTCATCCAGCGTTTTTTCTCCACCAGTTCGCGCTGCACCACGGCCAGCACGCCGCCAAATCCCTGCAGGGCCAGCCAGGTGAAGGACCAGAACAGGTCGGCAGGGTTGCGCGGCTGTGGCCGGGGCGCGGGTTCGGGGGGCGGGGACGGCAGATCGGTGGCTGTGGCCATGGGGAAAATTTGGTCAAAATGGCTACTAGCGCTTTTGCAGCAAGCGCTGGCAGCTATCAAATCAGGAGTATTCGGGGTGCGCGGCCCGGCGCGCGGCGCCCAGGCGCCATGTTACGCGCGCCACGCCGCGCGCGCGGGGGGCAGGCCTCGCGTTGCGGCAAGGCTGGGCCTGCGATTCGCGTCGCCAGCACCGGGGCAGGGTGGCGTTGGGGCTGCGCCCTGGCCGCGCGCCGGGGCTCAGCCCAGCTTGCCGCGCAGCAGATGGTCCTTGTTGCGCCAGCCTGCCTGTTCGGGAGTGCCCACCTTGAACAGCTTCAGGTCCGCCTGGCTGGCGTGCCTGACCCGCAGGACCTTGAAGCTGGCCTGGTTCGCGTAGGCCACGAAGAACCAGATCGCATCGCCGCTGGCCTGCGTGGCATAGGCCACCTCGTGCCAGCACAGGTCGGCCAGGCTTTCGTGGGCGACCTCGCACACGCGCGCATCGGCCTGGTGCTCGTACTTCACTTCCAGGATCTTGGCCATGGGCATCCTTTCTGGCGGTCAGGCGGTGAAGGTGGCTGTGCGCAAGGGAAGCCGCCGCGCCGCGCAACCACCGGCCCCGCCACCCGAGTATCCGGGCTTTGGGGGCGCTGCGGTGCGTGCCCTGCGGGTCTGTCGTATTTTTGGGCCGAAACCGCCCTGGGCGCTGGTTGGGTCAGCGTGCGACGCTATCATTTTTGGAGGTTGTCGTGGAAATGCCCCCGGGCCTGGCCCGCCGCTCAGTCTTCCACCTGCGCGGATTCCACGAACACCAGCTCGCACGAATGCGCGCCCGAGTCCGACCGCGTGAGCGAGCTGGTCCAGCGCCAGCCGCTGGGGTGGGAGACCTCGACCAGCTTGCCCGTGATGCGGATGTACCCGCCCTTGCGTGCCTTCTTGAGCGCCCGTTCCACCGTGGGCGTGGCCGCGATCATGTGCATGTTGGCGGACGATTCGATGATCTCCTGCAGCGGGATGGGCGGCTGGTCGCGCCAGGAGTAGCGGTACCAGCGGTTGCCCTGGGTGATGCCCAGGGGCTCGTACACGGCCGGCTCCGCCATGCGCTTCCACCCCAGCGCCAGGTCCACGGGGGAGAGCTCGGCTTCCTTGCCCGCGTGGTAGTCCTCGCGTGCCAGCACCCGTGCGCGCACCGCGAATGCCGCCAGCGGCTTGACCTGGTAGCCCCGGAACTCGAAAGGCGCCTCGCTGGTGGCGGCCTGCACCGGGCTGTCCGCGAACTGCTGCTGCTGCGTCACGGCGGCGGGCCCCAGGCTCTGCAGCCGCTGGTCGGCCCGGTGCACCCGCAGCTTCTCGATGGCGAAAAAGGCCACCGCCAGCGCGATGGCGATCTTGAGGAGCGTTGACAGGTTCATGCGCGGGCCGAAGAAGGGTTTGCGCGATTGTGAACAGGTTTCGGTACTGGCGGCATCCGCTGACAGCCGCAGGGGCCGTGCCCCGGCACAGCCTTGCCGGGGCACGGCCATACAGTGGCGTGATGAGCGTGCCATCTATTCGCCACCCAGCCCGGCCCCTGCCCCCGCGCGCCAGGGGCGCCCTGGCCGTGCGCCGGGGGTGTGGCACGGTGTGTCCATGAGCGAAGCCCTGCTTGTCCCGCTGGGCTTCCTGCTGGTGGGCCTGCTGCTGGTGGTGATGACATTGACGAGTTCGCTGATCTCGCGCGTACCGCTCAGCTCGGCCATCCTTTACCTGGCCGTGGGCGTGGGCATCGGCCCGTGGGGGCTGGGCCTGCTGGTGCTGGACCCGCTGGGCGATGCGGCGCTGCTGGAGCGGCTCACCGAGATCGCCGTGCTGATTTCGCTCTTCACAGTGGGCCTGAAGCTGGAGCTGCCGCTGCGCGATGCGCGCTGGCGCATCCCGCTGCAGCTGGCCACGGTCTCCATGCTGCTGACGGTGGGGGCCATCGCGGCCGTGGGCGTGTGGCTGCTGCGGCTGCCGCTGGGGGTGTCGGTGCTGCTGGGGGCCATCCTCGCCCCGACCGACCCCGTGCTCGCGTCGGACGTGCAGGTGGCCGAGCCCCAGGACCGCGACCGCCTGCGCTTTGGCCTGACGGGCGAGGGCGGGCTCAATGACGGCACCGCGTTTCCCCTGGTGATGCTCGGCCTCGGGCTGATGTCCCTGCATGACCTGGGCGAGGGGGGATGGCGCTGGTGGGCGGTGGACGTGCTCTGGGCCGTGGCGGGGGGCGTGGGCATCGGCTTCGCGCTGGGCGCGGTGGTGGGCCGGGCCATCCTGTACCTGCGCATGCGCCACCGCGAGATGCTGGGGCCGGACGAGTTCATGGTGCTGGGCCTCATCGCGCTGGCCTATGGCACGGCCCTGCTGTGCCATGCCTACGGGTTTCTGGCCGTCTTCGCCGCCGGGCTGGCGCTGCGGCGCGTGGCGGCGCAGCCCGCCGGCCCTGCGCCGACGTTGGCGGAGGTGGAGGTGGAGGGCGCCACGGAAGTCGGGCACATGGAGCCCGCGCAGGCGCCGGGCCACATGATGCAGGCGGTCGAGCGCTTCAACGCCCAGCTCGAGCGCATCGCCGAAGTCGCCGTGGTGCTGGTGGTGGGCGCCCTGCTCACCGTGGTGAACTTTGATGCCGAGGTGCTGTGGTTCGTCCCCCTGCTGCTGTTCGCCATCCGCCCCTTGGCGGTCTACGCCGGTTTGGTGGGGACCCGGGTGAAGCGCTCCCAGCGCCGCCTCATCGCGTGGTTTGGCATCCGCGGCATCGGCTCCGTGTACTACCTCATGTACGCCATCACGCACGGCCTGCACCCGGTGATCGCGCAGCGCCTGCTGGCGATCACGCTGGCGGTGGTGGTGGCCTCGGTGCTGCTGCACGGCATCTCGGTCACGCCGCTGATGCGGCGCTACGAGAAGCGCAAGGACGCCAGGCGGGTGGCCGAGGACTGAAGGGCGCCGGCCGCCGGCCACGGTGGATGCCACCCGATGCCGCCGGATGGAGCGGCGCCTTGCCGGGACGCGCGGGGCGAAGGGGCGGGCGGCGTCAGATCCAGGTGGCGTGGCTGGGGACGTGGGCGGGGGCCATGTTGATGTACTGCACCAGGCGGGGCCGCGCGCCCCGGTTCGGGCTGGGGCCATGGGGCAGGGCCTGGTGCCAGATCACCAGGTCGCCCGCGTGGGCGCCGATGGGCGTGGCGCCCAGCGCGTGCAGGTCCTGCTGGCGCGGGTCGGCGCCGGCGGGCAGGTGCTCCAGCCAGCCGCCCACCCGGCGGTGAAAACCCGGCACCAGGGTGAGGGCGCCCTGTTCGGGGGGCGTGTCGGTCAGGTACAGGATGCCCTGGGTGGCGAAGGGGATGGGCTGGTGCAGGCTCACATCCCAATGCATGCCCTGGCCGCCATAGGGGTAGCCCGCGCGTTCGGGTGGATTGAACCCGCAGCGGTCCGTGCTGCGCCACAGGTCCGCCGTGCCCCACAGCTGGGCAAAGGCCTTGTGGATGCGCAGGGAGCGCCGGTTGGCCTCGAAGGCGGGGTGCTGGAACAGCTGGACCATGGTGTTGCGCGGGGCGTGGGCATACCACGACGCCGTATCGGCGGGGTCGGCGCGCACCGCGTCCCACACGGCGTGCGCCGCGGCGGCGCTGTCGTGCGGCGGCACGGCAGCGCGCACCACCACGTAGCCATGCTCGTCCCAATGCGCAAGGTCCTCCGCATTCAGCACGGGCTCCATCGCGTCGATCCGGGCATGCAGCTGCAAGGCCGCTTCGGGCGCCGGGCCGCCATCCACAAGGGCTTGAATCCGCGCCACGGTGGTTGCATCGGGCGCGCCCGCCGTGCGCACGATCCAGTCCTCGAAGGCGGCGAACTCCGGGGCCTCGCGCAGCACGTACTGCATGGTCTGCTCCAGCCCCACCCCCAGCGCGGCCAGCACGATCTGCGTGCGGTGGCCTTCCCCGTGGGAGCTCTGTGCCAGGCCCCTGCGGGCGGCCATCCAGCGGGCCCAGCAGCGCTTGAGGTGGGGGACCCGCAAGGCGCCCGTCTCCGTGTCTGGCGGCAGTGGGTGGGGCAGGGGCGTGGGGGCGGCAGCGGCGGACATGGAGGGGCAGGGGACAGGAGAATGGAAAGAGGGCACGGCCGATCGGGGACACGCGTGCCCGTGGGCGCCCTCCCATTTTGCAACGTCGCCTGCTGTCAACGTGCCAGGGCCACGCCCCCGGCAAGCCGCTGGGTGACGGCGGCCCGCAGGGAATCGGGCGCATCCGCGATCAGGCGGGGCCATTGCTCCCGGGCCCGCGCCACCGTGTCGCGCAGGAGCGCCAGGTGGCGCGGTACGCGCAGCAGTCCGGCCGACTTCATGAGGCCTTCCATGTCGTCCCAGCTGAACGCGCGCAGCGCGCGGTCGATGGAGCGGTTCATCGCGTACTGGCCCTCGGGCACGCCCTCGAAGAACGCGGCCACGCACACCGGGTCGTACACCGGCGCCAGTTGCGGCACGCGCCCGTCGGGGTAGACCAGCGCCCAGTTCTTCAGGTGCGCATCGGTGTTGCCCATGAGGATGAACGCCACCATGCGCGCCAGGAACTCGCGTGTGTCTTGCACCGGCTGGCGGCTCAGGCGGTTGAGCACGCGCAGCATGGTGGACCAGTCTTGCAGGATGCCCTTGCCGTACTTTTGCCGCGGGGTGTAGCCCAGCACCTGGTTGAACTCCTCCATGTGCACGCGGGCGCCGCCGGGCAGGTGGTCAAAGCGCTGCACGGCCAATATCTCGTTGAAGGGCACGGTGCCCGGCAGGTCGGCCTCGGCGCGGGTGATGACGCGTGCAGCGGCGCAGTGCAGGCCCAGCGCCTTGCACAGCTGGTAGCCGGCGAACTCGTTGGCCACCAGGTCGGGGTGCGCGGTGGTGGGCAGCTTGAGGATCACGCTGCCGGCCGCGCCCTGGCGGCGCACGGTGTAGCGGCGGCCGTCCAGCACCGCGCTGAACTTGGTGACCACGCCGGGCAGCGATGCGGCGTCTTCCACCGGGAATTCGACAAAGCCCGGCTCCAGCACGTCCAGCCCTTGCGTGGTGTGCCAGTGCCGCACCACGTCGGGGATGCCGTCTTGCGCGGGCACGGGCTCCACCTCCAGCGCGCCCATCAGGTCGTGGCCCGCGGCGGCCAGCAGTTCGAACTCGTCGTCGGGGCTGCAGCCGCGCTCGCGCGCCAGCCGCTCGCGGTTGTGGCCCTCGGGCAGCAGGTTCTGAAAATACACGGGCCAGCGCCCGTCGGTGCGCACCAGCCGTGCATCCCGCGCCGACGCCAGGATCTGCTGCGTGGCCGCCTCGTCGGCACCTTGAAAGCTGAGCGACAGGGTGGGGCGCTGCGGGTTGCGGATGTAGCTCTCGTCAAACGACACGCGCAGGATGTCGCCGTACTGCGAAAGGTAGCCAATCGCCTCGCGCCCGCCCGCCGCGCCGTCTGCCAGGGCGGGGCGGTGCAGGTACAGGCGCAGGTAGCGGATGGAGGTGCTCATGGGGCCGGGTATGCGCAGGCGCGTGCGGGTGTGGGCGCTGGCGGCCTCAGCCGGCGCGGCTCAGGCTGTCCACCACCGACGGCGGCGCGTCCACTCCCGCGGGCTGGCCCAGGAACTTGCCGCCCGACTGGATGAACGCCTCCAGGCTGGGCCGCAGGCTGCTGGGCACGGCAATGATGTCCATGCCCAGCACGCGGGCCATCTCGGCCAGGGTGGAGTAGCGCGGGTCCAGGTCGCCACCTTCGGTGCGCTGGACGGTCATGCGGGAGAGGCCCGCGCGGTCGGCGAGTTCGGCCTGGGTGAGCTTGCCGGCTTTGCGGGCGATGGCCAGGCTCTGAATGAGATCGTTGTTCATGATTATATTTATACTCTTTTATTTGAAAAAGATAAACATAGGTATCATTATCGCCATTGGTCTTGGCAAAAATACAGTTCAAGGAACCCACCATTGACCCAACTGCTGCGAATCCATGTCACCGGTGCTTCAGGCTCTGGCACGTCCACGCTGAGCGCGGCCCTGGCCGCAGCGTTGAACGGGGCCCACCTCGACGCTGACGACTACTACTGGCTGCCCACCACGCCGCCGTTCACCAGCAGGCGGGACCCTACACAGCGCCTGGCCCTGCTCCTCGGCGACTTGCGCGCCAGCAAGGTGGCGGTGCTGGCCGGTTCCGTGGCCGGGTGGGGGCAGGAACTGGAAGACTGCTTTGACCTGATCGTGTTTCTCTACCTGGATGCTCCCGCGCGCCTCGCGCGCCTTCGCCACCGGGAGGCGCAGCGCTTTGGCCAGGCGAATCCTGCTTTCCTGGAATGGGCGGCTCAATACGATGACGGGGTGTTGCCAGGCAGAAGCCTGCAGAGGCAGCGGGACTGGCTCGCGGCACGGCGCGGTCCCCATATCGAACTGAGCTCGGACGCTCCCGTCCAGAATCTGGTGGCGGCTGTGGTGAGGGCATTGCCTGCACGGCCATTGGATCGCACGTGGGTGCTGTAAAAATGCAGATGGAGGTAGTGCGGGAGCTTTTTCGCCTGGCCCTCGCTGCATCGACCTTCCGGGCGCCTCCCTTGTTGCTCTTCGGAGGGACGCGCGCAAGCCAAGGAGCTTGGCGGGTTTCGGGGCGCTATTTCGCCGCGGTGGAAGGCGGCAGCGGCTCTGCCACACCCAGCAGCTGGTGCAGCCGTGGGCTCGTGGTGGTGTATTGCAGCGCCACCTTGCCGCCCTTGAGCGCCTCGGCCGCGCCAAAGGCCGCCAGCGTGGCCTCGTGGAAGCCGCACAGGATGAGCTTGCGTTTGCCGGGGTAGGTGTTGATGTCGCCCACGGCGTGGATGCCGGGCACGCTGGTGCGGAAGGCCTCGGTGTCCACCACGAGTTGCTTGCGCTCCAGGGCGATGCCCCAGTCGGCGATAGGCCCGAGCCGGGGAGAGATGCCGAGCACGGCCACCAGCACGTCGAGCGGCAGGGCGCGGCTGCTGCCATCGGCGTCCGCCACCTGCAAGGCGGTCAGCTGGTCGCCAGCGGTCTCAATGCCGGTGATCTGTGCGGCCTCGACGTGGATGCGGCCCGCATCGCGCAGTTGCTGCAGGCGCTGCAGCAGGGCATCCGGGGCCTGGAACACATCGCGGCGGTGCAGCAGGCTCACGCGGGCGGCCTGGCCTTGTTCGGCCAGTTCCACGGCGCGGGCCACGGCGGGCTCGTCGCCGCCGTGCACGACCACATGGCGTCCGGCCACGTGGGCCGTGGAGGGCAGGTTCTGGTAGTGGACCTGGGTGCCCACAAAGCGCTCGATGCCGTCCACCTTGAGCGTGCGCGGCACAAAGGCGCCCACGCCGGCGGCAATGAACACGCTGCGGGCCAGCAGCTGCGCACCTTGCGAGGTTTCGACCAGCAGGCGCCCATCGGCCTGCACGGTGAGTGCGGAGACCAGCGTGCCCAGGTGCCACTGGGTCTTGAACGGCGCAATCTGCTGAAGCAGCAAACCGGCCAGCTCGCGCCCGGTGCACACCGGGATGCCCGGGATGTCGTAGATGGGTTTGTCGCCGTACAGCTCGACGCACTGGCCACCCGCATGAGGCAGGGCGTCGATCAGGTGGGCGGTGATGCCTTGCAGGCCCAGCTGGAAGACCTGGAACAGGCCCACGGGACCCGCGCCGATGACGACGGCGTCGGTTTCTTGAATCATGCTCAAGCCACGCGCGCAGCGCCCGAAACTGGCGCTGCCAAAGACCTGTGCACCCGTGGAACTGGCTTTGCCAGGCCACTGGTGGCGTCCCCCTTGAGGGATGGCGCGAAGCGACTCAGGAGGGTCACTTGACCAGTTCGTTGACCTTGCCCGGCTTGCCGTTCCACTCGTCGGCGTCGGGCAGCGCGGGCTTGCGCTTGGTGATGCTCTTCCAGCCGTCGGCGAAGGCCAGGTCGGCATTGAGCTTGATGAAGGCGATCTGGTCGGCCGGCAGGTCTTCTTCGGCAAAGATGGCGTTGGCCGGGCACTCGGGGATGCAGACGGCGCAGTCGATGCACTCGTCGGGGTCGATGACGAGCATGTTCGGGCCTTCGCGGAAGCAGTCCACGGGGCACACGTCCACACAATCGGTGTACTTGCACTTGATGCAGTTTTCGGAGACGACGTGGGTCATGACAAAGGTTGTGTGGGTCGGTGAAAACCCTCAATTTTAGAAGCTTTCACCGACCTTTGGTTACAGGGCCCCTTCCCCGGATGGGGTGACTTGGGGGGGTGGCGCTGATCTGGATCAGTTGACCAGCACGGCGCCAGCGGTTTTGTGGCTCGCGGTGTCCACCAGGATCAGCGATCCGAGCACCCGGGCCTTGCCGAAGGCTGCGGCGGGAATCGCCTCCTGCAGCAGCAGGTCCACATGGCCGATGGCGTTGGGGTCGAGCTGCGTGGCGGCTTCCTCGGCCAGCGTGTGGATGTTGAGCTTGTGCACCACGGCCTTCACCTTGGCCTTGACCCAGCGGTGGCCGTGCAGCGCCCAGTACACGCGGCCGGCGACCAGGGGTTCGTCATCCATCCAGGCCACGGTGGTGCGCAGCTCGCGGCTGGCGGGCCATGCGGGCACGCTGGCCGGCGTGTCGAAGTCGTCCTCGGCGGGGGCGGTGGTGGCCGCGGGCGCGGCCAGAATCCAGTCGCCGCGCGAGACGTCCACCTCGCGGTCGAGGATGAAACCGGCGCTGGTGCCAGCGGGCACGTCGGTGGGGCGGCGGGCATGGTCCAGCACCTGGGCCACGGTGGCCAGCTGGCCGCTGGGGAAGATCTGCACCGGCGTGCCGGGGGTGACATTGCCCGAGGCCACACGGCCCCAGAACACGCGGCGGCCTTGGGATGTGTCGGACGAGGAGGAGAACTTCTCGACCCACTGCACCGGGAAGGCCAGGGGCAGCGCCGTGTCGGGGGGCGTGTTGGGCAGGGCTTCGAGCACCTGCAGCAGCGTGGGGCCCTCGTAGCCGCACCAGCCCGCGTGGGCGTCCACCACGTTCCAGCCCTTGAGCGCCGACACGGGCACCGTCGCACGCACGGCGATGCCGGCGGCCTGGGCAAACGCCGCCAGCGCGCCCTGGATGTGCTTCCAGGCGAGCGCTGGGTCTTCCACCGCGTCGAGCTTGTTCACGGCGAACACCAGCGAATGCACGCGCAGCAGGTGGGCCAGCAGGCTGTGGCGGCGGGTTTGCGGCAGCAGGGCGAGGTCGGCGTTCTTCCAGTCGAGCTTGGTGGCATCGACCAGCACCACGGCCGCGTCGGCGCTGCTGGCGGCCGTGACCATGTTGCGGGTGTACTGCTCGTGGCCGGGCGCGTCGCCGATGATGAACTTGCGCTCTTCGGTGGCGAAGTAGCGGTAGGCCACGTCGATGGTGATGCCTTGCTCGCGCTCTGCGCTGAGGCCGTCGGTCAGCAGGGCCAGGTCGGTTTCGCCCTGGCGCTGTACGCCGGCAAGGTGGTCCTGCAGCACGGCCTTGCTGTCCACCAGCAGGCGGCCGATCAATGTGCTCTTGCCATCGTCCACCGAGCCGCAGGTGATGAACTTCAGGGCAGAAATGTGGTCATTTTGGCCGCCAGCGATTGATGCATAAGCGCTAGTAGCTATCGAATTCATAGTGGTCATCAGAAGTACCCGTCTTTCTTGCGCTTTTCCATCGAGGCGTCGCTGGTCTTGTCATCCATGCGCGTCGCGCCGCGCTCGCTCACGTCGGCGGCCAGGGTCTCGATCACGATGTCGGCGGCCGTGGCCGCCGTGCTCTCCACCGGTGCGGTGCAGGTGATGTCGCCCACCGTGCGAAAACGCACGTCGCGCGTCTGCACCGTCTCGCCCTCGCGCGACGGGGTCAGCTCGGTCACCGGCATCAGGAGGCCCTTGCGGTCCACCACCTGTCGCTTGTGCGTGTAGTAGATGCTGGGCAGCGCGATGCTCTCGCGGTCGATGTACTGCCACACGTCGAGTTCGGTCCAGTTGCTGATGGGGAACACGCGGAAGTGTTCGCCGGGCTGCAGGCGGGTGTTGAACAGGGTCCACAGCTCGGGGCGCTGGGCCTTGGGCTGCCACTGGCCGAAGCTGTCGCGGTGCGAGAAGATGCGCTCCTTGGCGCGGGCCTTTTCCTCGTCGCGGCGGGCGCCGCCGATGAGCGCGTCGAAGCGGAATTCCTCGATCGCTTCGAGCAGCGTGACCGACTGGTGCACGTTGCGCGATTCGCCGGGGTGGGCCAGGCGCACGGTGCCGCGCGCCATCGAGTCCTCGACGCTGCGCACGATGAGTTCGGCGCCCAGCTCCTTGGCGCGGAAGTCGCGGAAGTCCGTGACCTCGGGGAAGTTGTGGCCCGTGTCGATCATGAGCAGCGGGTAGGGAATGCCGCCGCCGCTGGCCTTGGTGCCAAAGGCTTTCTCGGCGCACTTGAGCATCACCAGCGAGTCCTTGCCGCCCGAGAACAGCAGGGTGGGGCGCTCGAAGGCGGCGGCGACTTCACGCAGGATGAAGATGGTTTCTTCTTCCAGCGCGTCCAGGTGCGAGTTGTTCAGGTGGTAGCTCATGTCGTTGTTCTGCAGCAGCTGCGCGGCATCGGTGCGGGCATTCATGGTGGGTTGCTTTCGGTCGTCGATTCAATGTCCGTGGCGTGCGCAACTGGCACGCCCGAGGCCAGTGCACCCGTGGAACCGGCTTTGCCGGGCCACCGGGTGCGTCCCCCTCCCGCGAAGCGAGAGAGGGGGAAGACGCGAAGCGGCTCAGGGGGTGTCATTTCAGTGCGCGATGTGCAGGCCGCACTCGCGGTTCTCTTCGCCCTTGGTCGGGTCCACATAATCGAAGTTGTTGGGCAGGCCGTGCTGGACGCAGTATTCGTGCAGATCCTTGGACGACCAGTGCAGCAGCGGCGCCACCTTGATCAGGCCGTCGGGGTTGATGCTCACCGGGTCCATCTGTGCGCGCACGGCGGTGTCGGTGGCGCGCAGCGCGGTGAACCACACCTTGGGCGCGGTCTCGCGCAAGGCGCGGGCGAAGGGCTCGAGCTTCACTTCTTCGGTGAACGCGGCGTGGCGGGGGTCGTCCAGGGCAGGCGTTGCGCCCTCCACGGCCTCGCGGTGCGCGCGCGAGCGGCGCGGTAGGTAGATCTTGAGGTTCAGGCCCAGCTGCTTTGTCACCTCGTCGGCAAAGCGGTAGGTGGCTTCGGTGTTGTAGCCGTTGTCCATCCAGACCACCGGCACATCGGGGTTCACCGCGGACACCATGTGCAGGATCACCGCCTCGAAGGGACGGAAGTTGGTGGTGACGATGGGGCTCTGGCCCAGGCCCAGGGCCCAGGCGACGAGGCCTTCGGCGTTGCGGCCCAGGTCGGCATTGACGCGTGCGAGATCGAATTGGCTCATGGTGGGGTGCTCGTGGGTGTGCGTAGCAGCGCTGCGGGCCTGGCTCAGGCGGCAGCCTTGTCGGCAAAGAGAGGCTGCGGGTGCACCGCGTCGCCCTGGTAGAAGCCGGGGAACATCTCGAACTGGCGCTGCGCATCGGCCGGGTCCACGCCATCGCGCAGCACGGCCGACGAAAAGCCCGTGCGCTGCATCTGCACCAGCTGGTCGATCAGCACGTCGCCCGTGGCGCGGATGTCGCCCGCAAAGCCGCGGCGGCGGCGCAGCAAGAAGGCCTGGCTGAACGCGCGGCCATCGGTGAAGCTGGGGAAGTGCAGGTCCACGCGCTCGACGCCGTCGAGCGGCAGGGCCAGTGCATCGGCATTGTTGGCCAGCGCCACGGCGCGGGCATCGCCCTCTGCGGGCGGCTGGTGGTCTTGGGAGGCAAGAATTTTCATGGGTCTTATCAGGGCGTGGCGGCTGGCGATCAGGCCGTGGCCAGCTCTTCCTTGGCGGGGTGGCGGGCAGTCTTGGCGGCTTCCTTGAAGGGGTCCAGGCCGGTGCGGCGCACGGTGTTCTGAAAGCTCTCGCCGCTTTCGCGCAGGCTGCGGTAGGTGGTGAGCACGGCTTCGATCACATCGGGCACTTCGGCGGCCGAGAACGAAGGGCCGATCACCTTGCCGGCCACGGCGGCGCCCGACAGGTCCGAGCCGTCCGAGCCGCCGAGCGTGACCTGGTACCACTCCTTGCCGTCCTTGTCGACGCCCAGGATGCCGATGTGGCCGCTGTGGTGGTGGCCGCAGCTGTTGATGCAGCCGCTGATGTGCAGGTCGATCTCGCCGATGTCGTCGAGCTCGTCCAGATCCTGGTAGCGCTGGGTGATGGCCTCGGCGATCGGCAGCGAGCGGGCGTTGGCCAGCGCGCAGAAGTCGCCGCCGGGGCAGGCGATCATGTCGGTGAGCAGCTGCACGTTGGCGCTGGCCAGGCCCAGGGCCTTGGCCTCTTGCCACAGCTCGAACAGGCGGCTGGCATGCACCCAGGGCAGCACCACGTTCTGGTCGTGCGTCACGCGGGCTTCGCCGGCGGAATACTTGTCCACCAGGTCGGCCACGGCGATCAGCTGCTCGCTGGTCGCGTCGCCGGGCGACTGGCCGGGGCGCTTGAATGACAGCGTCACGGCGCGCAGCTGCGGGTTCTGGTGCGCGTGCACGTTGCGCTTGAGCCAGCGGCCAAACATCACATGCTCCGCCGCCTGTGCGTCCAGCGACGCCTGCAAGGCTGCGGGGGCCACGTCGGCAATGTCGGCCAGCTTGGGTGGCACAAAGCAGGCGGCCACGCGGTCGAACTCGGCCTGGGGCACGGTGTGCGGGCCGCCGTCGATCTCCATGATCTGGCGGTACTCTTCTTCCACATCGTCGATGTACTGCTGGCCTTCGGACTTGACCAGGATCTTGATGCGGGCCTTGTACTTGTTGTCGCGGCGGCCGTGCTCGTTGTACACGCGCACGATGGCCTCGATGTAATTCATGATCTGATTCCAGGGCAGGAACTCGCGGATCACCGTGCCGATCACCGGCGTGCGGCCCATGCCGCCGCCCACGAAGACCTTGAAGCCGATCTCCCCCGCCTCGTTCTTGACGAGGTGCAGGCCCACGTCGTGCCAGCCGGTGGCGGCGCGGTCGTCCTTGGCGCCGCTGATGGCGATCTTGAACTTGCGCGGCAGGAACGCGAACTCCGGGTGCAGCGTGGTCCACTGGCGGATGATTTCCGCGTAGGGGCGCGGGTCCACGATCTCATCCACGGCCACGCCAGCCAGTGCGTCGGTGGTGGTGTTGCGGATGCAGTTGCCGCTGGTCTGGATGCCGTGCATGTCCACGGTGGCCAGCAGGTCCATCACGTCGGCGCTCTTGGACAGCGGAATCCAGTTGAACTGCACATTGGTGCGCGTGGTGAAGTGGGCGCAGTTCTTGGGCAGGAAGGTGGTGCCCAGCAGGCCCTGGCCTTCCATGGCGGCCTTGAACACGGCCGCTTCGGGCTCGTCGTACTCGCGGGCGATGGTGGCCAGCACGCGCAGCTGGCGGCTGGCGATCTCGCCGTAGGGCACGGCCACGCGCAGCATGGGGGCGTAGCGCTGCACGTACCAGCCGTTTTGCAGGCGCAGGGGGCGGAAGTCGTCCTCGGCCAGTTTGCCAGCCTGCCAGCGGTTGAGCTGGTCGCGGAACTGGCGGGCGCGCTGCTTGACGAACGTCTTGTCGAAGGGTGTGTATTGATACATCGTGGACCAATCAGATCATTATTAATTTGGCGCCTGCCCAGGCCAGCAGGAGGGACAGCGCGGAGCGGATCAGGCGCTCGGGGGTGCGGGTGACCAGGCGCGAGCCCAGCCAGATGCCCGGCAACGAGCCAGCCAGCAATTGTGCAAGCAAAGGCCAGTCCACCGAACCCAGCGTGGCATGGCCCAGACCCGCCACCAGGGTCAATGGCACGGCATAGGCGATGTCGGCACCGATCACGCGGGGCAGGGGTAGCAGGGGGTAGACCAGCAGCAGCACCGTGACGCCGATGGCGCCCGCGCCCACCGAGGTGAAGGTGACCAGCGTGCCGATCACGGCGCCCAGCAGCACGGGCAGGCTCCAGTGGCGGGGGCGGGTGGATTGCTCGGTGCTGGCCTGGCGCTTGGCATGGTCGGCCGCCTGGCGCTGGCGCGAGAAGGCCACCACCTTGTACAGCGTGGCCGCGGCTGTCAACAGCAGCGCGAAACCGAGCGTGGTCGTCATGATGCGCTGCGCCTGGGCACTGGCGGGGCCCAGGACCTTGAGCGCCCACAGCGCCAGCAGCGCGGCCGGAATGCTGCCCGCGCACAGCTGGGCCACCACGCGCCAGGGCACCAGGCGCTGGCGCGCCATGCTCACGGTGCCGCCCATCTTGGTGAATGCGGCAAACAGCAGGTCGGTGCCGATGGCCAGGTGGGGCTTCACGCCGAAGAAAAAGATCAGCACGGGGGTCATCAGCGAGCCGCCGCCGACCCCGGTCAGGCCCACGATGAACCCGACCGCAAAGCCTGCGAAGACAAACACCAATTCATGCATAGGGTGCGAATGTAGGATGCTCGCTTATGGATGCAAACTATTGTTTCGTCCTTCCAATATGCCTATTTGCTTATAAGCAAGGATTGGCGCGGGTTTCCACGGGGTAAGCCGCCGTGATTCCCGGTCACGAAGCTGTTACAGGCCCGCTACAACCGTTCGCTGCCCAGCGCTTTGGCGAGTTTCGTGTCGATGGGCAGGGGTTCTCCCTGCAGGCGGGCGGCCAGCAGTTCGCCGCACAGAAGCGCCAGGGTCAGCCCGCGCGCGCCCATCGCTGTGCAGGCCCAGAGCCCGGGCAGCGCCTCGGCGTCGACGGGACCCACGATCGGCAGCCGGTCGGGCGCGGTGCAGCGCACGGCGGCCCAGGCGTGCAGGGGGCCGGGCGCAGCCTCCGCCGCCTGCGGTGCGGCGGCAAAGGCCGCGCGCAGCACAGGGGCCGTTTGGGGCAGCAGCGCCTGGAGCTTGGCCCAGTTGGCCGCGTGGGCCGCCTGGACGTCGGCCCCGGACGGAGGCAGGGTATCCACATCGCGCTCGAAGGTGGAGCCCATCACCCACGCAGCCGGGCCGCACGGGCCGTCACCCAGCGGAAAGCGGGGCACCAGGTTGCCGTTGCCGTTCACGGGAAAAGGCACCCCGGGCCCGGGGCCTGCCTGGTGCTCGCCCCAGGACACCTGCCCGCGCACGGGCTGCAGGGGCCATCGGTGTTCCAGCAGCATCGCACTGCCCGCGCCCGCGGCAATGACGATGGTGGGCGCCTGGGCGAGCACCTGGCCCCGGGCGTCCAGCGCCTGCCAGACGGGCGCCGCGCCGGCGGCCTCCACACGCCGCAGGCGGGCCACCTCGCAGTGGCCCTGCCAGTGGATGCCGGGTTGCGCGAGCAGGGCGGCCGCCATGCGCGCGGGGCGTATCCAGCCCCCCTGGCTGTGCCAGCACGCGGTGGTTTCGCGGCCCAGGCCCGCGGCGGCCAGCGTTGCCGGCGGGGCCGGCTCGCTCCAGTCCACGCCGGACCCCTGGCCCCAGCTGGCGGCCAGCCCGGGGGTGCCGTCGGTGCGGTGCTCCAGCACGCCGCAGGCCAACCAGTCGGTGCCTTCGCGCAGCAGCCATCGGGCTTGCTGCAGGGTGGTGCGCACGCCGCTGCGCGACAGGCGCGACAGCACGCTGTCGTCCGGCGACACATGGGGCGCGAACACCCCCGCCGGCAGGCCCGAGGCCCCGGCGGCGGGTTCGGCGGCGCTGTCCAGCACCCGCACCTGCCAGCCCCGGCGCGCCAGACTGGCCGCGCTGGCCGCGCCGGCGATGCCCCCGCCGATCACGATGCAATCGCCGGGCAGCGCGGGTTCGGGCTGTGCGCGGGGGGCGGTGCGCGGCTCCCAGTGGGGGGCGTACTGGGCGTGCAGGTTGTCGCGCTTGGGCGGCACGCCCGGGACACGGGCCACCGCGAAGCCGCACTGGGTGAGCGCGTCGCGCACCGCGCGCGCGATGGTCCAGGTGGACAGGCGGGTGCCGCGCCGGCAGCAGCGTGCCACGGCCTTCAGGGTGTGCAGGTCCCAGATCCCGGGGTTGCGCTGCGGGCTGAAACCGTCGAGGTAGATGGAATCCACCGTCAGCTGCTGCTGGCGCAGCACGGTCTGTGTATCGCCCACACACAGCGTGAGCAGCACCCGGCCTCCGTCGAACCGCAGCCGGTGCACCCCGGGCAGCAGGCCCCACCATTGGCGATGAAGCTCCTGCGCCAAGGGGGTCAGCTCGGGGTGGGCCGTGGTGGCGCGCAGCAGGTCGGCCGCGCTCACGGGCCAGGCCTCGGTCGACACGAAGTGCAGCAGGGTGGGGCGTGCGGGGTCAGCCCGCCAGGCGGCCCAGGTCACCAGGAAGTTCAGCCCGAAGCCGAACCCCGTTTCCAGAATGCGCCATTGCGGCTGCCCCGCCCAGGCGCCAGGCAGGCCGCAGCCCTGCAGGAAAACGCGGCGGGCCTGGTCCAGGCCGCCATTTTCACTGTGGTAGCGGTCACCAAAACGGGGGCTGTAGGGGGTGCCGTCCGGCAGCCAGTCAACAGGCTCGGAGATGACGCACCCCCTGAGTCGCTTCGCGCCGTCCCCCTCTCTCACGCTTCGCGTGGGAGGGGGCCGCAGCCAGCGGCCTGGCAAATCCAGTTCCGCGGCTACCTCGTCCGGGCAGCGCCAGTTTCATGGGCTGCGGGTGGTCGGTAATGCTACGGAAAACTGACATGGAGGCTCATGCGCTCGGTGGGACGTAGCCCGCTGCGGCATCCGCACCACCGCCGAAAAAGTGGTTTTGGCGAAACCACTTTTTGCAGCGCTGCATTTCGCTGCGCTTCATTGCGCGCTGGGCGGGACATATCCCGCCGCGGCGTCTGCGCCACCGCCAAAGAAATGGTTTTCCATCTGGCGGGCCAGGTACTGGCGGGCACGCGCGTCGGCCAGATTGAGGCGGTTTTCATTGACCAGCATGGTCTGGTGCTTGAGCCAGCCTGCCCAGGCTTCCTTGCTCACGTTTTCCCAGATGCGTTTGCCCAGCTCGCCGGGGTAGGGCGGAAAGTCGAGGCCCTCTGCTTCCTTGCCGAGCTTGATGCATTGAACGGTGCGTGCCATGGGGTTCCTTGTTGATGGGTGGAGTCTGCCGCAGCGCAAAGGGCTGCTCAGATGATTTGGATATAAAGAACTGAAATCTCAGTAGTTCCAGTTTTGAAGAGGGTCTTCCAGAATGCGTTTCATCGGTGAGTTGCACCGTTTTGCATTCGAAAAAAAGAGGCTCCCTATGAACTTTCGCCGCGACTTTATCAAGTTTCCCTTCGCCGCCGCCCTGGCGGGGAGTTTGGCCCTGGCGGCATTGCCGTCGTTTGCACAGTCTGTGACGCTGCTCAATGTGTCGTACGACCCGACGCGCGAGCTGTACGTGGACTTCAACCAGGCGTTCGCCAGGCACTGGAAAGCCAAGACCGGCCAGGACGTGACCGTCAAGCAAAGCCACGGCGGCTCGGGCAAGCAGGCGCGCTCCATCATCGACGGGCTGGACGCCGACGTGGCCACCCTGGCGCTGGCCGGCGACACCGACGCGTTGCACACCAACGGCGGCTGGATCCCCAAGGACTGGCAAAAGCGCCTGCCCCACAACAGCTCGCCCTACACCTCCACCATCGTGCTGGTGGTGCGCCAGGGCAACCCCAAGGGCATCAAGGACTGGGATGACCTCGTCAAGCCCGGCATCAGCGTGATCACGCCCAACCCCAAGACCTCGGGCGGCGCCCGCTGGAACTATCTGGCCGCCTGGGAGTTCGCCAAGCGCAAGAACGGGGGCAGCGATGCCAAGGCGAAAGACTTCGTGGCCAAGCTGTACGGCAACGTGCCCGTGCTGGACACCGGCGCACGTGGCTCCACCATCACTTTTGCCCAGCGCAACCAGGGCGACGTGCTGATCGCCTGGGAGAACGAGGCCTACCTGCTGGAAAAAGAATTCGGCACCAAGTTCGACGTGATCGCGCCCTCGATCTCCATCCTGGCCGAGCCCGCCGTGACGGTGGTGGACAAGAACGTGGACAAGAAGGGCACGCGCGCCGTGGCCGAGGCCTACCTGCAGTACCTGTACACCGAAGAAGGCCAGGACATCGCCGGCAAGCACTTCTACCGCCCCGCCGTGTCCGACAAGGCCAAGGCCAAGTACGCCAAGCAGTTCCCCAAACTGAACCTGTTCACCATCAACGACGCGTTCGGTGGCTGGGACAAGGCGGCCAAGGACCACTTTGCCGACAACGCCAGCTTCGACCAGATCTACACCAAAAAATAGGCTCACCCCGAAGCGGCCTTCGGCCGCCTCCCCTCAAGGGGCGCCACCCGTGGCCCGGCGAAGCCGGATCCACGGTGGCGCTGGCCAAGTCACGCCCTCTGGAAACACATTTCATGTCCGCTCTTCTCATCGCCGGCAGCCCCTCCGAGCGTTCCCGCTCCGCCGCCCTGCTGGACGCTGTCGCCCAGCGCCTGTCGGTGCGCGGCGCGCTGGTGGACCGCGTCCATATCCGTGACCTGTCGCCCCAGGCCTTGCTGCTGGCCGACTTCGGCCATCCCACCGTGGTGGGCGCTGTCGACCAGGTGGCCCGGGCCAGCGTGCTGGTGGTGGCCACGCCGGTTTACAAGGCGGCCTACAGCGGCGTGCTCAAGGTGTTCCTGGACCTGCTGCCGCAGACGGCGCTCAAGGGCAAGATCGTGCTGCCCCTGGCCACCGGCGGCAGCCCGCACCACATGCTGGCGCTGGACTACGCGCTGCGCCCCGTGCTGCAGTCGCTGGGTGCCAAGAGCATCCTGCCGGGCATCTATGCCACCGATGCGCAGGTCACGCTGACGCCCGAGGGCGCCTACCACCTGAACGACGACATCGCCACGCGGCTGGACGATGCGGTCAACGTGCTCGTGACCGAGACGCTGCGCCCGTTCCCTGCCCAGGCCACGCGGTTCGCGCCGGTGCATTTCTCGCAGGTGCGATGTAGCGTCTGACGGGCACCGCCCGCCCTGCGCGCGCCCCCACCCTGGGGGGGGCGGCGCGGCCGGGCTCCCGCATTTCTCGTTCCCCCTTTTTTTTGACAGGCCCGCTGCCCGCAGCGGTGGGCAGGGCGGAGCACTGCCCGGTTCAGACGCCCCCTTTTTTTCATGATTCAAAGGACATTCACCATGAGCACACTGACACGCGACGGCGCAGCCAGCTCAGACCGCGCCCACGATGCCCCGCCGACCAGCGGGCTGGCCGCCCTGCGCAACATGTTCATCGGCTTCGTGGTCTTCACCGCGTTCGTGCTGATCGCCGCCTTCCTGCTGGCGCAGCCGGTGCATGCCCAGACCAGGGGCGAGCTGCGCATCGGCTACCAGAAGTCGGCCAGCCTGTTCGTGCTGCAAAAAGCGGCGGGCACGCTGGAGAAGAAGCTCGCTCCCCTGGGCTTCGGCGTGAAGTGGGTCGAGTTTCCGGCTGGCCCCCAGCTGCTGGAAGGCCTGAACGTGGGCGCCGTGGACGTGGGCTACGTGGGCGAGGCACCGCCCATCTTCGGCCAGGCCGCTGGTGCCAAGTTCGTCTACTTCGGGCACGACCCCGCCGCGCCGCGCGCCGAGGCCATCCTGGTGGCCAAGGACTCGCCCATCAAGTCGGTGGCCGACCTCAAGGGCAAGAAGGTCGCGCTCAACAAGGGCAGCAACGTGCACTACCTGCTGGTCAGGCAGCTCGAGAAGAACGGCCTCAAGCTCTCCGACATCCAGCCCGTGTACCTGGCCCCGGCCGACGGCCGCGCCGCGTTCGAGAGCAAGAACGTGGATGCCTGGGTGATCTGGGACCCGTTCCAGGCCGCCGCAGAGAAAGCCACTGGCGCCCGCGTGCTGGCCGACGGCACGGGCGGCGTGGTCAACAACTACCAGTACTACCTGGGTGCCCGCGACTTCGTCACCAGGAACCCCAAGGTCATCGCGGCGCTGTTCGAAGACTCGGTGGCCCAAGGCATCTGGCTCAAGAAGAACCTGCGCCAGGCCGCAGAGCTGATCGCGCCGCTGCAAGGCCTGCCGGTGGACGTGGTCGAGCTGGCGCTGCAGCGCTACGAATTCAACGTCAAGCCCATCACGCCCGATGTGGCGGCCGACCAGCAAAAGATCGCCGACACGTTCTTCGAACTGAAGCTGATCCCCAAGGCCATCAAGGTGAGCGACGCAGTGGTGCTCGGCGCGCAGCCCTGATGCCCCGGCCCCTTGCACACGCATCCATCTTCAGAAGAACACCATGACGACTTCGATCTCCCTGTCCCGCCGCCGCCTCGTCCAGGGTGCGGCCAGCGCAGTCGCGCTGCCGGCCTTCGGTGCGTTGGCGCAAACCCCCGCCCGTGAGTTCCGCATCGGCCACCAGAAGGGCTTCCTGAGCCTTCTCAAGGGCCGCGGCACGCTCGAAAAGCGCCTGACCCCGCTGGGTGTCTCCATCAAGTGGACCGAGTTCACGGCCGGCCCCGTGCAGCTGGAGGCACTGAACGTCGGCTCCATCGACTTCGGCGACGTGGGCGAAGCGCCCCCGATCTTCGCGCAGGCCGCGGGCGCCCCGCTGGCCTATGTGGCCGCCACCGTGCCCCGCCCCAAGGCCGAGAGCGTGCTGCTGCCCAAGGGCTCGCCCATCAAGACCGTGGCCGATCTCAAGGGCAAAAAAGTTGCACTCAACAAGGGCAGCAACGTGCATTACTTCCTGGTCAAGCTGCTGGAAAAGCACGGCCTGAAGTACAGCGATGTGAACGTGGCCTTTCTGCCGCCCGCCGATGCGCGTGCCGCTTTTGAAAAAGGCTCTGTGGACGCCTGGGTGATCTGGGACCCGTTTGCCGCTGCCGCCGAAAAGACGCTGGACGCCCGCCTGCTGGCCGACGCCACCGGCGTGGTGGGCAACCGCGCCTACTACTTCTCGTCGCTGCAGTACGCCGACAAGAACACCGACGTGCTGCGCATCGCCATCGAAGAGATCAACAAGATCGACATCTGGGCCAAGGTCAACCGCGACCTGCTGGCGGCCGAACTGGCCCCGCTGTTCGGCATCCCCAAGCCCGTGCTCGATTTGTCCACGTCGCGTGCCGAGTACGGCACGGGCCCGGTCACGCCCGAGATCCTGGCCGAACAGCAAAGGATCGCCGACACCTTCTTCGACTTGAAGCTGATCCCCCAGCGCATCCAGGTGCGCGACGTGGCGCGCTCGCCGTGGTAGAGGGTGCACCCCCTGAGTCGCTTCGCGCCTTCCCCCTCTCTCGCTGCGCGGGAGGGGGACGCCTCCGGTGGCCCGGCAAAGCCGGTTCCACGGTGGCACTGGCCTTGGCAGCGCCAGTTTTAACGGCCTCGGGTCAACAGTCCGCCGCAATTGAAACCAAGGAGCCCTGACATGCCCAACGCTTTCGCAAACCCTGTCCACGACGCAGCACGCCGCGTGCTGCGCACCACGGCCAACGCCTGGCGCCTGAAGGCGCCGGCGCGCAGGCCGGTCCGCACCCGCAACCGTGTGCATGCCGGTGTGCGTGCCGATATGGCGGCGGGGGGCATGCGGGCCTGTCCATTGCGTTTCGGCTTTTCGCTGGCGGGCTACGGCCTGGCCTTCTCCTATTGATGACCCCCACACGGCAAAGTGACACCATGAAAATCTACTGGTTCATCCCCACCCACGGCGACAGCCGTTACCTTGGCACAGCCAGGGGCGCGCGCCAGCTCAGCCTCGAGTACCTGCAGCAGGTGGGAGTGGCCGCCGACAGCCTGGGCTACGAAGGCGTGCTCATTCCCACCGGCCGCTCGTGCGAAGACCCGTGGGTGATCGCATCGAGCCTGCTGGCGGTCACGAAGAAGCTCAAGTTCCTGGTCGCGGTGCGCCCCGGCCTGCACCAGCCCGCGCTGGCCGCCCGCATGGCCGCCACCTTCGACCGCCTGTCGGGCGGGCGCTTGCTCATCAACCTGGTGACCGGTGGCGACCGCGCGGAGCTGGAGGGCGATGGCGTGTTCCTGGACCACGCCACGCGCTACGAGCAGTCGGCCGAGTTCATCCGCATCTGGCGCGAAATCCTCACGCGCAGCCACCGGGGCGAGACCTTCGACTACGAGGGCAAGCACCTGTCCGTCAAAGGCGCCAAGCTGCTGTTCCCGCCGCTGCAGGAGCCGCACCCGCCGGTGTACTTCGGCGGCTCGTCCGACGCTGCGCACGACCTGGCGGCCGAGCAGGTCGAGACCTACCTCACCTGGGGCGAGCCCCCGGCCGAAGTCGCCAGGAAGGTGGCCGACGTGCGCGCCCGTGCCGCCAAACACGGCCGCACCGTGAAATTCGGCATCCGCCTGCACGTCATCGTGCGCGAGACCGAGGCGCAGGCCTGGGCCGCGGCTGAAGAACTCATCAGCCATGTGGACGACGAAACCGTGGCGCGCGCGCAGTCGGTCTTTGCACGCATGGACTCCGAAGGCCAGCGCCGCATGGCCGCGCTGCATGCCGGGGGTGTGAAGCGCAGCCGCGCAGACCTGGAGATCAGCCCCAACCTGTGGGCCGGCGTGGGCCTGGTGCGCGGCGGCGCGGGCACGGCCCTGGTGGGCGACCCCGAGACGGTGGCCGCGCGCATCACCGAATACGCGAACCTGGGGCTCGACCACTTCGTGCTGTCGGGCTATCCGCACCTGGAAGAAGCCTACCGCTTCGCTGAACTGGTGTTCCCGCTGCTGCCGCTGGGCGTGCGCGAGAAGCTCGCTGGCGGCAACCCGCTCGGCCCCTTTGGCGAAACCGTGGCCAACGACTTCGTGCCACGTGCGTCGCAAAGCTGAAACCCCTGACAGGAGCCATGCCATGAGCATCCAGTCCATCAACCATGTGCAGCTGGCCTTTCCGGCCGGTGCCGAGGCGCCCATCCGGCGCTTCTATGCCAGTCTGCTGGGGCTGCCCGAAGTGCGCCTGCAGGCGGGCAACACGCTGCGCTTTGCCGCGGGCACGCAGCGCATCGACCTGGTGCCCACCGAGCACTGGCAGCCCGCGCCCGCGGTATCGCACCTGGCCTTCGAGGTGCAGGACCTGCCCGCATTGCGCCACCGCCTGCTGCAGGCCGAACTGGCGCTGGTGGAAAACCGCGCACTGCCCGGCTACCTGCGCTTTTACGTCAAGGACCCGGCGGGCAACCAGCTGGAGTTCTTGGAACCTGACCACGAACCGGAAATCAACCCATGACACAGACACAGACTGTCCGAGAGCTGCAGGTATCGCCCGTGGCCGACTCCGTCGATCTGCCGATCGAGAGTCCCTTGCTGCCCGCGCCGCTGGCCCGCTTCCTTGCCAGTGTTGCGCAGCGCCTGCTGCCCTGGGCCGTGCCCGTGGGGCTGATCGTGCTGTGGCAGATCGCATCGTCGCAGGGCTGGCTCTCCACCCGCGTACTGCCGGCGCCGCTCGAGGTCATCAAGGCCGCGTGGACGCTCACCGTGTCGGGCGAGCTGTGGACCCACGTCAAGGTGAGCGCCGGCCGTGCGCTGGCGGGCCTGGCCATCGGCGGTGGCCTGGGCCTGCTGCTGGGTTTGCTCACCGGCTCGGTGCGCTTGTTCGAGACCCTGCTCGACTCCACCATCCAGATGGTGCGCAACATCCCTGCGCTGGCGCTGATCCCGCTGGTGATTCTGTGGTTCGGCATCGACGAGTCGGCCAAGCTGTTCCTCATCAGCGTGTCGGTGTTCTTCCCGATCTACCTCAACACCTTCCACGGCATCCGTAATGTGGACCCGGGCCTGATCGAGATGGGGCGCACCTATGGCCTCGGCCGTTGGCAGCTGTACAAACAGATCATCCTGCCCGGCGCGCTCTCCAGCATTCTGGTGGGCCTGCGCTTCTCGCTGGGCCTGATGTGGGTGATCCTGATCGTGGCCGAGACCATCTCGGCGCAGGCGGGCATCGGCTACCTCACGATGAACGCCCGCGAGTTTTTGCAGACCGACATCGTGCTGGTCGGCATCCTGCTGTACGCACTGCTGGGCAAGCTGGCCGACCTGTTCGCCAAGGGCCTGGAGCGCTACTGGCTGCGTTGGCATCCGGGCTACCAGACGCCGTAAGGCGCACTGCAGCCCGACCCTTCATTCCAAGAATTGCGGACCACCATGACCACCTCTTTCAACCTTCACCGGCGCACCGTGCTGGGTGCCATCGCCGCGTTGTCGAGCGGTTTGGCCGCCGCGCAGGGCAAGCCTGAAACCTTGCGCATCGGACTTCAAAAGTCATCGACGCTCACCACCATCCTGCGCACGCGCGGCACGCTGGAGCAGTTGCTCGCGCCTCTCAACGTCAAGGTGACGTGGCACGAGTTCACCAGCGGCCTGCCGCTGCTCGAAGCGCTGAACCTGGGCAACATCGATGTGAGTGCCGACGTGGCCGATACCGTGCCGGTGTTCGCCCAGGCAGCAGGCGCCAACCTGACCTTCGTGGCGCAGGAGTCTCCATCGCCGTCGGCCCAGGCCATCGTGGTGCGCGCCGACTCGCCCATCAAGACCGTCGCGGACCTCAAGGGCAAGAAGATCGGTTTTGCCAAGGCCGCCGGCGTGCACTTCTTGTTGATCGCCGCGCTGGAAAAGTCGGGCCTGTCGTTCAAGGACATCGAGCCCGCCTACCTGACCCCCGCCGATGGCCGCGCCGCCTTCGAGCGCGGCGCCATCGACGCATGGGTGGTGTGGGACCCGTTCCTCGCCGCCGTGCAAAACCAGTCGGCCGTGCGCGTGCTGGCCGACGGGCGCGACCTGGCCTCCTACCAGCGCTACTACCTGGCCGGCACCCCGTTTGCCCAGGCGCGGCCCGACGTGCTGCGCGTGTTCTTCACCGAGCTGCAAAAGGCTGGCGTCTGGGTCAAGCAAAGCCCCAAGGACGCGGCCGCGCTGCTGGCGCCCGTGTGGGGGCTGGATGCGGGCGTGATCGAGCTGGCCAACAGCCGCCGCAGCTACGAGGTGCGTGCCGTGGTGCCCGCGGCGCTGACTGAACAACAACGCATCGCCGATGCCTTCTTTGCCGAAAAGCTGCTGCCCAGGCGCGTGAATGCGCTCGACGTGCCGCTGTTCAAGACCGGAGCCTGACACCATGACCCAGACCCACACCCCCGCCGCACAAGGCGTGCGCCTGGAAGTGCGCGGCGTGGACAAGCGCTACGGCACCCGCGACGTGCTCAAGAAGACCGAACTCGTGATCGAGCCCGGCCAGTTCGTGGCCATCGTGGGCCGCAGCGGCTGCGGCAAGAGCACGCTGCTGCGCCTGGTGGCCGGGCTCGAATCCGTCTCGGGCGGCGCGATCCGCCTGGACGGCAAGGACGTGGCCGGGCTGAGCGACGACACCCGCATCATGTTCCAGGACTCGCGCCTCTTGCCCTGGAAGCGCGTGGCCGACAACGTGGCCCTGGGCCTGCCGCCTGCGCGGCGCGGCGCCGCCGCCGACGTGCTGGCGCGCGTGGGCCTGGGTGACCGCCTGACCGAGTGGCCCGCGCGCCTGTCCGGCGGCCAGCGCCAGCGCGTGGCCCTGGCCCGTGCGCTGGTGCACAACCCGCGCCTGCTGCTGCTCGACGAGCCTTTGGGCGCGCTCGATGCGCTGACCCGCATCGAGATGCACCGCCTCATCGAAGGCCTGTGGCGCAGCAGCGGCTTCACCGCGCTGCTCGTGACCCACGATGTGCAGGAGGCGGTGGCCCTGGCCGACCGCGTGATCCTGATCGAGGACGGCCAGATCGCGCTGGACCAGCGCATCGACCTGCCACGCCCGCGATCGCACGGCGACGCTGCCTTTGCCGCCATTGAAAAACGCATCCTGGACCGCGTGCTGCAAAAGCCCGACGGCGAGCCGGCGCACGAAGCGCCGTGGCCCGGCGTGCCTGCGCATGGTCTGCGCTGGGCGGTGTAGCCGTTTCTGGCGCCTGCTGCCTTTCATTGCTTTCTTTTTTTGTCTTCTGTCATTCCTTTCTTCGCCCTACGGCCCCATCAAGGAGAACCCCATGTCCATCCAAGCCATCAACGTCCGTAACCAGTTCAAGGGCAAAGTCCGCGAGATCGTGCGCGGCGATGTCGTCTCCGAAGTCGATGTCGAAACGCCCTGGGGCATCGTCACGTCGGTCATCACCACGCGCTCGGTGGACGAGCTGGCGTTGGTCGTGGGCTCCGACGTGGTGGCGCTGGTCAAGTCGACCGAGGTGTCCATCGCCAAGCTGTGAATGGATGTGAGAGAAATATGCCCCTACCGCTTGCTGGTAGGACGCAATGCGCTATGAAAATTGTAGTGTTTGCAGACAAGCCCTTTCGCAGGGCCTGAGTCTTTGGTTTCAAGGGGGCCGGGGGCTTGGGTGGATTGGGCCTCGCAGAAGCTGCGGCTCAGACGGCCGGGATTGCGACACAGAGTGATATGTCGTATGATGCACATCATGCTAAAGTCCACACCCCATTCCAGAGCCGCCGCCAAGGAGGCCACGCACGAGCGCATCGTGTCGGTGGCCTCGCGCGCGATCCGGCGCCAGGGGTACCACGGCACGGGCGTGGCGGACATCATGAAAGAGGCGGGCCTGACGCACGGCGCCTTCTACGCGCACTTCGACTCCCGCGAGGCCATGCTGGCCGAGGCGGCCGCCAAGGCGTGCACGGAATCCGCAGCGCTGGCGGCCGGTGCCGCGGCCGGCGAGCCGTCGCCCCGCGCGCTGGCCGCCATGCTCTCGGCCTACCTGTCGCGCCAGCATGTCGAGAGCGTCGAGATGGGCTGCCCCCTGGTCGCCCTGGGCTCGGAGACATCGCGCCAGGCGCCCGAGGTGCGCCGCGTGGCCACCCGGCACATCAAGGAAATGGTCGACCTCATCGCGCGCCAGTCGCCGCAGTGGGGGCAGCCCGCAGCTCATGAACAGGCGCTGGTCACCATGGCCACCATGGTGGGCGCCCTGGTGCTGGCTCGCGCGGTGGACGAGCCCGCGCTGTCGGACAGCCTGCGCGAGGCCGCGTTCAAGCACCTGACGCAGCTGACGAATTCGACGCACGCTGCAGACTCTGCGCCCACCACGCCGACCGGCGCGCCTGGCTGACTCCCCTTGCAGCGCGCTTTTTTTTGCCATTACATATGACGATCATCATGCGAATTTGCTTGCGAGCTGCACGGTTCTGTGCTTTGCCCCTCACCCAGGAAGCCCCATGAAAGCCTTTGTCCTCGACCGCTACGCCAAAAAGGCCGCGCTGCGGCTTGCCGATATGCCCGCCCCGGATCTGCGCGACGACGAGGTGCTGGTCTCCGTGCATGCGGCGGGAATCAACCAGCTGGACTCGAAGATCCGCGACGGTGAGTTCAAGCTCATCCTGCCCTACAAGATGCCCCTCGTCCTCGGGCATGACGTGGCGGGCGTGGTGGTCAGCGTGGGGCCGCGTGTGCGGCAGTTCAAGCCCGGCGACGAGGTCTACGCCCGGGCCGACGATTTCCGCATCGGCGCCTTTGCAGAACTCATCGCCGTCAAGGAGTCCTCGCTGGCGCTCAAGCCCCGGGGTCTGACGATGGAAGAGGCGGCGTCGATCCCGCTGGTGGGCCTCACGGCCTGGCAGGCGCTGGTGGAAAAGGCGCAGCTGAAAAAAGGCCAGAAGGTCTTCATCCAGGCGGGGTCCGGCGGGGTGGGCACCTTTGCCATCCAGCTGGCCAGGCACCTGGGCGCCACCGTCGCCACCACGGCCAGCGCGGGCAATGCGGCGCTGGTCCAAAGCCTGGGCGCCGACGTCGTCATCGACTACAAGACGCAGGACTTCGAAGAGGTGCTGCGCGGCTACGACGTCGTGCTGCACAGCCAGGACGGCAAGGCGCTGGCCAAGTCGCTGCGCGTGCTCAAGCCCGGCGGCCAGGTCGTCTCGATCTCCGGCCCGCCCGACCCGGCATTCGGCCAGACCCTTCGCGCGCCCGGCTTGGTGCGGCTGGTGATGCGTCTGCTGAGCGCGGGCACCCGGCGGCGCGCCAAGGCGCTGGGCGTGGGCTACTCGTTCCTCTTCATGCGGGCTCACGGCGCGCAGCTGCGGGAGATCACGCGCCTTGTCGAATCGGGCGCCATCCGCCCGGTGGTCGACAAGGTCTTTCCGTTCAGCGCCACCAACGATGCCCTGGCCTACGTGGAAGCGGGCCGTGCCAAGGGCAAGGTCGTCATCAAGGTGGTGTAAGCCAGCAGGCCGCTGCACATCCCTTTTTCACACGTCGCCGGTCCCCACCCAACCTCCCATCCGTTCAACCTGTCCCTCTGGAGATTTTCATGAAGATCGAAAACGCTGTCGTCCTCATCACCGGTGCCAACCGCGGCATCGGCCTGGCATTTGCGCGCGAGCTGCTCGCCCGCGGCGCACGCAAGGTCTACGCCGGTGCGCGCGACCCCGCCACCATCACGCCCCAGCCCGGCGTGCAGGCCCTGCGCCTGGATGTCAACAACCCGGCCGATGTAGCGGCCGCTGTGGCAGCGGCGCCCGACGTGACACTGGTGATCAACAACGCCGGCATCGCCCAGCCCGGGGGCTTTCTGGCCGCCGACAGCGAAGAGGTCGCGCGCCGCCTCTTCGACACCAACTTCTTCTCCGTGCTGCGCGTCAGCAAGGCGTTCGCACCCATCCTCGCGGCCAACGGCGGCGGCGCGCTGCTCAACGTGCTGTCGGTGGCATCGTGGGTCAACGGCGGCGAGCTGGCGGCATATTCGGCCAGCAAGTCCGCCGCCTGGTCGCTGACCAACGCGCTGCGCCACGAACTGGCGGCGCAAAAGACGCAGGTGCTGGGGCTGCACATGGCCTATGTCGATACCGACCTGACGCGCGGCTTCGACGTTCCCAAGTCGAGCCCCGAGCAGATCGTGCAGCGCGCGCTGGACGGTCTGGCGGCGGGTGCGGACGAGGTGCTGGCCGATGAACTCACGCAGCACGTCAAGCTGTCGATGACGGCCACGCGGCCGAGCTACCTGCCGCAGCCCGCCTGAGACACCAGCGACTTCCCCGGCTGAACCGGCCGCTTGCATTCGCCCCGCCAGATCGAGAGGTCTGGCGGGGCGGCTGCGTTTTGCGGCGGCCGTCGTGTGGGGCGGCCCGAACAACGGTGCACTCCCACGGCCCACGCATATGCCGTGGCGGCAGCAACTCATGCCCCACACATCTAAGCCAAAGCTTATGACTAATGACCATTTATTCGTATAAGAGACTTGATTTACATTGCTTCTGGTTGTTTAGTTTTGTGGGTGCGTAGCGGGTGACCCCGCGCGACAGGATCGTTGTCGAAGCCCGCCACCGCCAAGTGCCTGCCCATTCTTTTTCCATCTTCCAGGAGCCTTTCCATGTCCATCCAAGCCATCAACGTCCGCAACCAGTTCAAGGGCAAAGTGCGCGAAATCATTCGCGGCGACGTCGTCTCCGAAGTCGATGTCGAAACCCCCTGGGGCATCGTCACGTCGGTCATCACCACGCGCTCGGTGGACGACCTGGCCCTGGTCGTGGGCTCCGACGTGGTGGCGCTGGTCAAGTCCACCGAAGTGTCCATCGCCAAGCTGTGATCCGGATTTGATGAAAATGGGCCGCCGGCGCTTTCTGGTAAAGCGCTGGCAGCTATTGAAAATATAGCGAACGCCTGTCTGCGCAGGGGGCCGGTGAGGCGCGTGCACCGGTTCGGTTCAGGCCGGGCGACGAGGTCTGCGCGCGCGGCGGGCCGATTTCCGCGCGGGTGGCCATGCCGAGCGGGCCGCCCCGCCCATCCATCTCTACAGGGACCCATGAATTTTCAGCAACTGCGCTCCGTGCGCGAAGCCGTGCGCCGGGGCTTCAACCTGACCGAGGTGGCCAACATGCTGCATACCTCGCAACCCGGCGTGAGCCGGCAGATCCGCGAACTGGAAGAAGAACTGGGCGTGGAGATTTTCGTGCGCGCGGGCAAGCGCCTCACGGGCCTGACCCCGCCGGGCGCAGCCCTGCTGCCCACTGTGGAGCGTCTGCTGCTCGAAGCCGACAACCTCAAGCGCGCGGGGCAGGATTTCAGCGACAGCGCGCAGGGCCGCCTGTCGGTGGCGGCCACGCACTCGCAGGCGCGCTACGCGCTGCCGCAGGTGGTGCGCGACTTCCGCGCGCTGTTTCCGCAGGTGTCGCTGCACCTGCACCAGGGCTCGCCGCGCCAGGTGGCCGAGATGCTGCTCAGCGGCGAGGCCGATATCGGCGTCGCCACCGAAGCGCTCGCGGGCTATGACGCGCTGGTCACGCTGCCGTGCTACCGCTGGACGCACAGCATCGTCGTGCCGCCCGGCCACCCGCTGCTGGAGCTGCAGGCGCCGGTCACGCTGGAGCAGCTTGCGCAGCACCCCATCATCACCTACGAGCTGGGCTACACGGGCCGCGCGCACATCGACGAAGCGTTTGCCCGCGAAGGCATCGCGCCCGACATCGTGCTGACGGCCATGGACGCCGACGTGATCAAGACCTATGTGGAGCTGGGCATGGGCGTGGGCATCGTGGCATCGATCGCGGTGGACGCCGAGCGCGACCGCCACCTGCGGCTCATCGACGCGGGCCATCTGTTCGAGGTCAACCTCACGCGGCTGGGCCTGCGCAGGGGCGCCTGGCTGCGCGGCTACGCCTATCACTTCATCGAGAGCTTCGTGCCCACGCTCACGCGCGAGGCGGTGGAGAAGGCCGTGCAGCAAGGCGCGCAAGGGGCGGGCGAGCTTTCGGAGCCGGTGGACCGCTGACGCGGGGCCCGCGGCACCGGCCCACGGGGCGCGGCCGTCAGCGCGGCAGGCAGCCCGCCATGCCCTGGCCGGGCGCGGAGACATCGGCCAGTGTGAGGGCCACCGTGGCGTCGTCCCGCCCCGGCGTCTTGGTCAGGCGCGAGCCATTGTTCCACCGCCACTGCCGGCCGTCGAAGCTGTAGATGAACGTGTGCGTGCGGTTGGACACCAGGTGGGCGGGCGTGAGGGTGATGGCCTGGGCGTCGGCCTCCGACGCGGCGGCGGCCCGGGCCTCGTTGTCCTTGACCACGATCTTGCCCACATAGGGGGTGATGGCGGATTCGGTGCGTGTGAGCTCATGCTGCACCTGGGCGGGGCTGTGGCCGAGCTTGATCCATGGGCCGGCGCCCAGGCGCTGCACGGCGGGCGTGCGCCCGGCCAGGAACCCGGTGCACGATGCGACGATGGCGTCAAATCCCGCCTGGGCCGCGCTGGCCGGGGCTGCCGGGGTGGCACCCGAGCCCGAAGGCCTGTCGCAGCCCGCCAGGGCGATGGTGAGGAGCAGAACCAGGGGGACGCGCAAGGGGAGGGACATGGGATGTGTGGCGGGCGGGATGCACTGGGGCCATTGTGAGCCGCGCGGAGGCCGCCGGGGCTTGACCGGGATCAAGTCTTTGCATTGCCCGCGTGGGCGGCGTCCAACCCGGCGCGGCGGGGCGCCCCGCACACCCACCAGCCTGGCAGCAGCGCTTGCACGGCGTCCCGGCCATAGCGGTCGTCCATCAGGTGCACCACGCCCTCGTCGGTGGGGGTGCGGATCACGCGCCCGGCCGCCTGCACCACCTTCTGCAGGCCGGGGTAAAGATAGGTGTAGTCGTAGCCCGCCCCGAACAGGGTTTGCATGCGCTGGCGGATCTGCTCGTTGACGGGGTTGACCTGGGGCAGGCCCAGCGTGGCCAGGAAGGCGCCGATGAGGCGCTGGCCCGGCAGGTCGATGCCCTCGGCGAAGGCGCCGCCCAGCACCGCGAAGGCGATGCCCTGGCTGGTGTCGGTGAAGCGATCGAGGAACTGCCGCTGCTCCGCTTCCAGCATGCGGCGCGACTGGCACCAGTGGGGTACCTCGGGGTGGCATTGCGCAAACAGCGCCGCCGCCTGCTGCAGGTAGTCGTAGCTGCTGAAGAACGCGAGGTAGTTGCCCGGCCGCGCGTGGAACTGCCGCGCCATCAGCGCCACGATGGGAGGCAGCGACGCGCCCCGGTCCGCGTAGCGGGTGGAGATGTGCCGTGCCACCCGCACCTGCAGTTGCGCGGCCTGGAACGGGGACTCGACATCGATCCAGCAATGCCCGGCGGGCAGCCCCAGCAAATCGGCGTAGTAGCGCGCGGGCTGCAGCGTGGCCGAGAAGAGCGTGCTGGTGTGTGCTGCTTCCAGCCGGGGCTGCAGGAAGGGCGCGGGCACCACGTTGCGGATGCAGACCAGCGATTCGCCCGGCGTGGGCGCCTTGCCGCCCGGGGCCGCAGCGGGCCGCGTGATGTCTACCAGCGAATGCGCATCCAGCAGCTCGGCCATGCGCACCACGTGCAGGGCATCGAAGTAGAAGGCCTGCAGCGCCGGATCGGGCTGCGCCGGCTGGTCGGCGAAGTGTTCGGTGAGCGTGCTGCCGCACTGCTGCAGCGCGGCCAGCAGCTTGTCGGGGAAAGCCTCCAGCACGGCATAGCCGCCGGTTTGCGCCTTGTCCAGCGCCACCCAGCAGCGGCGCACCTTGTCCAGAGCCTTCTTCACGGGGGCATGGCGCGCGGCGGTGGCGCTGCGGCGGGCCTCGGCCAGCGCGGCGGGGCGCAGCTCGGCGGTGTACATCTTGCGGCCTCGCTCGACGAGGTTGTGCGCCTCGTCCACCAGCAGCGCCGCGCGCCAGCCATTGGCCTGGGCCAGGCCGTGCAGCAGCCCGCCCATGTCGAAGTAGTAGTTGTAGTCGCCCACCACCACGTCGGCCCAGCGCGCCAGCTCCTGGCTCAGGTAGTAGGGGCAGACCTGGTGCTGCAGGGCTGCCTCGCGCACGCGCGCCTGGTGCAGTGCCACCCGCTGACCCGCGCCGCCGTCCGATGGCTGCAGCGCGGCGGCGCGTGCGGCGGGCAGGCGGTCGTAGAAGCCCTGGGCCAGCGGGCAGGATTCGCCGTGGCAGGCCTTGTCGGGGTGCTCGCAGGCCTTGTCGCGCGCCACCAGTTCCAGCACGCGCAGCGGCAGGGCGGGGGCGCTGCCACACAGGCGCGAGAGGGTGTCAAGGGCCGTCTGCCGCCCCGAGGTCTTGGCGGCGAGGAAGAACACCTTGTCCAGCCGCTGCGCGGGCACCGCCTTGAGCAGCGGGAACAGGGTGCCCATGGTCTTGCCGATGCCCGTGGGCGCCTGGGCCAGCAGGCAGCGGCCAGCGGAGGCGGCCTTGTAGACGGCTTCCGCCAGGGGGCGCTGGCCGGTGCGAAAGCCGCCGAACGGGAAGGCCAGTGCCGTGAGCGCCGCGTCGCGCGCGGCGCGGTGCGCCACCTGCGCCTCGGCCCAGGCGATGAAGCGCTCGCACTGCGCCTCGAAATGCCGCTGCAGCTCGAAGGCGGCATGGTGTTCGGTGAACACCGTCTCCTGCTGGCTGCCGATGTCGAAGTAGACCAGCGCCAGGTCGATGTGGGCCAGCCCCTCCTGCGCGCACAGCAGCCAGCCGTAGATGCGCGCCTGGGCCCAGTGCAGCGCGCGGTGCGAGGCGGGCTGGCGGTCGAGCCGGCCCTTGAAGGTCTTGACCTCGTCGAGCCGGCCATGCTCGGGGTCGAAGCCATCGGCCCGGCCGCGCACGCGCAGGCCCTTGTAGCTGCCAGCCAGCGCCACCTCGGCGCGGTAGCCCGCGCCCCGGCGCGCGGCGGCCACCGCATGGCCGGCCATGCCTTCCAGCGCCGTGGGGGCGGGCGTGAAGCGCAGGTCCAGGTCGCCCTGCTTGGCGGTGAACTCGCACAGCTCGCGCACCGCCACGGTGTAGGTCATGGCATGTCCGCGGGAGGCAGTTCGCCAGCACCGGGCTCGCCCAGGTGGGCCTGCGCCGTCTCGTCCTCGCCGCGCAGCGGCGTGGCCTTGCACAGGGCCATCCACACCGCGAAGGGCAGGGTGCAGCTCGCATGGCGCGCGGGGCGCAAGAGCTCGAAGCGGCCATCGTCCAGCCCGCCATGCAGCACCCAGATGCCGAAGTGCTCGGGAATCTCGCCGGCCTCGGCGATGCCGGCCGGGAACACGTAGTAGCACTCCTCGCACAGCCACTGGTAGGCCTGGCGCTTGGCATCGTGGCGCAGGTCCGACAGCAGATCGGATCGGCTGTACTTGATCTCGTGCACCATGGGCTGCAGGTACGCCGGCACGCTGGTATTGCGCACCGAGAACAGGTCCGGCCGCGCCATGCGCCAGACGTTGGCTGCGGTGCGGCTGGCGGGCGTGTCTTCGCTCCACAGCGGGCTGCTGGTGGCCGGGATGGGGGCAGGGGCTTCGGGCACAGCCCCGTCGATCACGGCGCGCAGCGACAGCTCACGCCAGACGATGCGGCCCGAGGCCAGCAGGTGCCCGGCAAACTTCTGGCCCAGGCGGTCGTGCGCGCTCAACGCCCGCGCGCCACGCTGGCGCGCCTGTGCCAGGGTGCGGATACCTTCCTCGGTCAGGCGCAGCGTCTCGCAGCCTTCGGGCGAGGTGTGCAGCACCACCAGCTGCGCGGCCAGCAGGTCTATTTCCAGCGCATCCTTGCACGGCCAGCCCGCCGAACGCCAGATCTGCATCAGGCGCGCGCGGTGAAAGCGGGTGAGGGTGAGCGGTGTCATGGCACAAGGATAAAACACTGATTGTAATTACAGTGTTCTGCCCGGGCGCCACCTGCTTTCCGGACGCTCGGTACACCCCGGCCGGCATGCGGCCCGTCACCATTCGGCGAAGCTGCCGTCGCGGTGGCGCCACACGGGGTTGCGCCAGCGGTGGCCTTCGGAAGCGCGTTCGCGCACATACGCCTCGTTGACCTCAATGCCCAGGCCCGGGCCCTGGGGAATGGCCACCATGCCGTCCTCGTACGCGAACACCTCGCCGTTGGACACGTAGTCGAGCAGGTCGTTGCTCGCGTTGTAGTGGATGCCCAGGCTCTGCTCCTGGATGAAGGCGTTGTAGCAGACGCCGTCGAGCTGCAGGTTGGCCGCCAGCGCGATCGGCCCCAGGGGGCAGTGCAGGGCCAGGGCCACGTCGTAGGCCTCGGCCATGGTGGCGATCTTGCGCGTCTCGGTGATGCCACCCGAGTGCGAGGGGTCGGGCTGGATGATGTCCACATAGCCCTCGGACAGCACGCGCTTGAAGTCCCAGCGCGAGTACAGCCGCTCGCCCAGCGCGATGGGGGTGGACGAGAGGTGCGCCAGCTCCTTCAGGGCCTCGTAGTGCTCGCTGAGCACGGGCTCCTCGATGAACATCAGCCTGTAGGGTTCGAGCTCCTTGAACAGCACCTTGGCCATGGGCTTGTGCACGCGGCCATGGAAGTCCACGCCGATGCCCACGTTGGGCCCCACCGCCTCGCGCACGGCGGCCACGTTCTGCAGGCATTTCTCGACCTTGTCGAAGCTGTCCACGTATTGCATTTCCTCGGTGCCGTTCATCTTCACCGCGGTGAAGCCGCGCTCCACGGCGGCCTTGGCCGCCGCGGCGGTCTCGCTGGGCCGGTCGCCGCCGATCCAGCTGTAGACCTTGATGCGCTCGCGCACGCAGCCGCCCAGCAGCTCGGACACGGGCACGCCCAGGGCCTTGCCCTTGATGTCCCACAGCGCCTGGTCGATGCCCGCCAGCGCACTCATGTGGATGCCGCCGCCGCGGTAGAAACCGCCGCGGTAGAGCACCGTCCAGTGGTCCTCGATGTGGCGCGGGTCCTTGCCGATCAGGTAGTCGCCCAGTTCCTCGACGGCGGCGGCCACGGTGTGGGCCCGGCCTTCGAGCACGGGCTCGCCCCAGCCGACGATGCCTTCGTCGGTCTCGATTTTCAGGAAGCACCAGCGTGGTGGCACCAGGAATGTGGTCAGTCGGGTGATCTTCATGGGGCAGGATGCAAAGCGGAAATGGAAGAGGCGGTGGAGGACGCGCCGCCGTAGGCGCCGCGCCAGGCCTGCATGAAGGCCGCGGCCTGGCGAGCCACGTCCGGCGCGGTGTCCCCCGGACGGTAGAGGGCCGAGCCCAGGCCGAAGCCGCTGGCCCCGGCGGCCGCGTAGGTGGCAATGGCCTCGGGCACGATGCCGCCCACGGGCACCAGCGCCATGGGCGGGGTGATCACGGCGCGCCAGGCCTTGAGCACATGCGGGGGCAGGGCTTCGGCCGGAAAGAGCTTGAGCATGTTGGCGCCCGCCGCCAGCGCGGCATAGGCCTCGGTCAGCGTGGCCACGCCGGGCGCGCAGGCCATGCCGGCCGCGCGTGCGGTGCGGATCACTTGGGGGTCACTGTGGGGCATGACGATGATCTGCCCGCCTGCCGCCGCCACATCGGCACAGGCCTCGGGCGTGAGCACCGTGCCTGCGCCCACCAGGCAGTCGGCGGGCAGCGCGTCGCGCAGCGCGCGGATGCTGGCCAGGGGCTCGGGGGAGTTGAGCGGCATCTCGATGATGCGAAACCCCGCGTCGTACAGCGCATGGCCAATGGCCACCACCTCATGGGGCTGCACGCCGCGCAGGATGGCGATCAGGCCGCAGTGCTGCATGGTGTTGAAGAGGTTCTTGTCGATGGGGTTCATGCGGCTTGGCTCCTGGGGGATGGTGTTTGCTGTGCGCCAGGGGTAACCAGCCCGGCTGCCAGCGCGATCTGCCACAAGCCAGTGACCGTGGCTTGGGCGGCAACAGTGGGCGGCGCGAAGCCGCAGGCCTGCAGGGCGATGGCGTAGCGGCGGCACAGGTCGGCCTCGCCGCACAGCACCAGCGGGAGGGGGGCGGGGCCGGTGGGCGGGTGCAGGCGCGCCAGGCTGGCGATCTCGTGGCCGATGAGGATGCCCGAGAGGTAGTCCGCCTGTGCCGTGGCGGGCAGTGCGCCGGTCAGGCCCAGCGTGCGCGTGCTGAAGATGTGCGACAGCAGGCCCGGGGCGGCATCGCTGCCGCGCGCCACCTGCAGGCCTTGCGCGAATGCGGCGTCGTCGGGATCGGCCGGGGCCTGCATCGTCCGGCCCAGGATGGTGTGGCCGCGCAGTGCGGCAAACACTTCGCCCGTCATGAAGGTGTGGAACCGATCGATGCTGCGCCGGGTGCCGTCTCTTTGCGCCACCACCCACTTGCTGTGCGTGCCCGGCAGGCCCACGAGCAGCGGGCCTTGGCCCGCCAGGGCGGCATCGGCCAGCACGCCCAGCACCTGCGTCTCTTCGCCGCGCATCACGTTGGGCAGGCCGGAGCGCTGCAGCAGCCCGGGCACGATGTGCAAGGGTGCGGCGTTGCCACGCTGCACCACGGCCAGCCCGCGCGCCAGATCGTCCAGCGAGGTGGGGGTGTCGATGTAGGGGGCTTCGCGCCAGCCCTGGGCGCTGCCCACCATGCCGCAGGCCAGCACGGCTGCCGACGGCAGGGCGGCCAGCCAGTCGCCGCAGGCGTCCTGCAATGCGCGCTCGAAGGCCATGCCGGGCTGCGCGTCGGCCTGCCCAGCGGGTGCCGGGGGCAGGTTCATGATGCCCCAGGGGCGGCTGCGTTGCTCCAGCACCTGCCCGTGGACGCCCAGGCGAAAAGCGCGCAGCGAGCTGGTGCCCCAGTCCAGGGCGATCAGGCGGGTGTCCGAGAGGTTGGCGGTGTCGGCCATGGCGTGCCTATCGGCCCCAGCGCAGCACTAGCGGGTCCAGCCGGCGTGCGATGTCGATGAGGCCCCTGCGTACTTCAGGGTGCATGGCCGGGAAGGGGTGGCGGCCGGCCTCGCAGGCGATCACGCCGCCTTCCTTCATGAGCGCCTTGGCGGTGAGGATGCCGCCCTGGCGGTTCTCGTGGTTGATGAGCGGCAGCCAGCGCTGGTAGAGCGCGAAGGCCTGGTCCATGTCGCCCTGGCGGTGGGCTTCGATGATGGGGCGGATGCCGTCGGGGAAGGCGCCGCCCGTCATCGCGCCGGTGGCACCGGCATCCAGGTCGGCCAGCAGGGTGATGGCCTCTTCGCCGTCCCATGGGCCTTCGATGGCCGCACCGCCCAGGCGGATCAGCTCGCGCAGCTTGCTGGCGGCACCGGGCACCTCGATCTTGAAGTAGGCCAGGTGCTCGATCTCCTGCGCCATGCGCGCGAGGAACGGGGCCGACAGCACGGTGCCGCTGGCGGGCGCGTCCTGCACCATGATCGGGATGCCGATCGCATCGGACACGCGGGCATAGAACTCGTAGATCTGCGCCTCGGGCACGCGGAAAGTGGCGCCGTGGTAGGGCGGCATGACCATCACCATGGCGGCGCCCATGTCCTGCGCGGCGCGGCTGCGCTCGGCGCACACGCGGGTGCCGTAGTGGGTGGTGGTGACGATGACCGGTACACGGCCTGCCACATGCTCCAGCGATGTGCGGGTGATGACTTCGCGCTCGGCGTCCGATAACGAGAACTGCTCGGAGAAGTTGGCCAGGATGCAGACGCCGTCCACACCGGCATCGATCATGAAGTCAAGGCAGCGCTTCTGGCTGTCGAGGTCGAGCGTGCCGTCTTCATGGAAGGTGGTGGGCACCACGGGGAAGATGCCTCGGTGGCGAGGGTTCTGGAGGGAATGGGTGGCTGGCATGGCGGAGGAAAGGTGGAAATTTGAGTGGAATACGGCTCTGGCGCTTGTCTATCAAGCGCTAATTGCTATAAAATATGTAGCATTCCAACGAACTGGTTAGCCGCCGGCATCAGTGAGAGTGGCGAGGGACGGCGGCGCCACGGCAGCCGACGAGGAAGTCGAAGTCGCAGCCATCGTCCGCCTGCAGTACATGGTCCACATACAGACGCTGGTAACCGCCGCGCCCGCCGTTGTCGGTGCTCGCCAATGCGGCCAGGCGTGCCGCCAGTTCATCGTCGCTGATGTCCAGGTGCAGGCGGCCCTGCTCGCAGTCCAGCTCGATGAAGTCGCCGTCGCGCACGGCGGCCAGCGGGCCACCCGCGGCGGCCTCGGGCGCCACGTGAAGCACCACGGTGCCGTAGGCCGTGCCGCTCATGCGCGCGTCGGAGATGCGCACCATGTCCTTCACGCCCTGGCGCAGCAGCTTGGGCGGCAGGCCCATGTTGCCCACCTCGGCCATGCCGGGGTAGCCCTTGGGGCCGCAGTTTTTCATCACCATCACGCAGCTGGCGTCGATGTCCAGGTCTTCGTCGACGATGCGCTCCTTGTAGTGCTCCAGGTTCTCGAACACCACGGCGCGGCCGCGGTGCTTGAGCAGCTCGGGCGATGCGGCCGAGGGCTTGAGCACCGCGCCGCGCGGCGACAGGTTGCCGCGCAGGATGCAGATGCCGCCGTCGGCGATCAGCGGGTTGTCGATCGGGCGGATCACCTCGTCGTTGTACTGCGGCGCCTCACGCACGTTGTCCCACAGGCTCTTGCCGTTGACGGTGAGGGCGTCGGGGTGCGGCAGCAGCCCGTTCTCGCCCAGGCGGCGCAGCACGGCGGGCAGGCCACCGGCATAGTAGAACTCTTCCATCAGGAAGCGGCCCGAGGGCTGCAGGTCCACCAGGGTGGGCGTGCCGCGGCCGATGCGCGTCCAGTCCTCCAGGTCCAGCGGCACGCCGATGCGGCCGGCGATGGCCTTCAGGTGGATCACGGCATTGGTCGAGCCGCCGATGGCGGCATTGGTGCGGATGGCGTTCTCGAAGGCCTCGCGCGTGAGGATCTTGGAGAGCGTGAGCCCCTCGTGCGCCATCTCCACGATGCGCCGGCCCGACATGTGGGCCAGCACGTAGCGGCGCGAATCCACGGCCGGGATGGCCGCGTTGTGCGGCAGCGAGGTGCCCAGCGACTCGGCCATGCACGCCATGGTGCTGGCCGTGCCCATGGTGTTGCAGGTGCCGGCAGAGCGGGACATGCCGGCTTCGGCCGCGAAGAACTGGTGCTCGTTGATTTCGCCGGCCTTCAGCGATTCGTGCAGCCGCCACACGGCCGTGCCCGAACCGATGTCCTTGCCGTCGAGCTTGCCGTTGAGCATGGGCCCGCCCGTGACCACGATGGCCGGCACGTCGCAGCTGGCCGCGCCCATCAGCAGGGCGGGGGTGGTCTTGTCGCAGCCGACGAGCAGCACCACCGCGTCGATGGGGTTGCCGCGGATGGCTTCTTCCACGTCCATGCTGGCCAGGTTGCGCGTGAGCATGGCCGTGGGGCGCAGGTTGGATTCGCCGTTGGAGAACACCGGGAACTCGACCGGAAAGCCGCCGGCCTCGTAGATGCCGCGCTTGACGTGCTCGGCGATTTTGCGAAAGTGCGCGTTGCACGGTGTCAGCTCGGACCAGGTGTTGCAGATGCCGATGATGGGGCGGCCGTCGAACTCGTGGTCCGGGATGCCCTGGTTCTTCATCCAGCTGCGGTACATGAAGCCGTTCTTGTCGGCGGTGCCGAACCATTCGGCGGAGCGGAGCTTGCGCGGGGAGGAGGTCATGCTGTTGTGGTTCTGGGAGAGGTGATTCGTGGAATTCAGGAAGGCTTGCCGCTGCGGTGCGTGAGCAGGCGCTGCAGCAGGCAGAAGACGAAGAGCAGCACGCCGACGACGATGCGCGTCCACCACGAGCTGAGCGTGCCGTCGAAGGAGATCAGGGTCTGGATGATTCCGAGCATCAGCACGCCGAACAGCGTGCCGGCCACGTAGCCCACGCCGCCCGTGAGCAGGGTGCCGCCGATGACCACGGCGGCGATGGCATCGAGCTCCATGCCCGTGGCATGCAGGCCGTAGCCCGAGAGCATGTAGAAGGTGAACACCACGCCGGCCAGGGCCGAGCAGAAGCCCGAGAGCGTGTACACGCCGATCACCGTGGCGCGCACCGGCAGGCCCATGAGCACCGCCGAATGCTCGTTGCCGCCCACGGCGTACACGTTGCGGCCGAACGGCGTGCAGTGCGCGACGAAGATGGCGGCCAGCAGCACCGCCATGGCGATCACTGCGCCCAGCGAGAGCGACGCGCCCTCCCACAGTTCCAGGCGCCACTGCGCCATCTCGGAATACGCCTCGTCGGCCATGCTGATCGAGTCGATGCTGATCAGGTAGCACAGGCCGCGCGCGAGGAACATGCCGGCCAGCGTCACGATGAAGGGCTGCAGCCGAAAGCGCTCGATCAGGAAGCCCATGAAGGCCCCGAACACCGTGCCCATGAGCAGCACCAGCGGGATGGCGGTGAGCGGGCTCCAGTGGTGGTGCTCCACCAGGCTGGCCAGCACCATGGTGGTCAGCGCCACCACCGAACCCACCGACAGGTCGATGCCCCCCGAGAGGATCACGAAGGTCATGCCCACCGCGACGATGATCAGAAAGGCGTTGTCGATCAGCAGGTTGAGGAACACCTGGGCCGAGAAGAAGCCGGTGTAGAGCACCGAGCCCGCCGTGGCCATGGCCAGGAACAGCGCGATGGTGGCCGCCAGTGGCAGGTACTTGGGGTTCAGGCGCATGCGGGCAGGGATGGTTGGGCGTGCTGGTGCGGTGGCGGGCGTGGCGGTAGGTGCCACATCCAGGGCGGGGCTGTGTCCGCCGCTCATGACAACGCTCCCCCGGCCGCGGGGCGGCGCACCAGGGCGCCCACCTGGGCGCGGAAGTCGGGCGACTGCAGCAGCATCACGACGAACACCACCACGGCCTTGACCACCAGGTTGATTTCGGGCGGCACGCCCAGCGAATAGATGGCATAGGTCAGCGTCTGGATGATGAGCGCGCCGATCACGCTGCCCACCAGGCTGAAGCGCCCGCCGGTCAGCGCCGTGCCGCCCAGCGTGACGGCCAGGATGGCGTCGAGCTCCAGCATCTGGCCGGCGTTGTTGGCGTCCGCGCTCTTCACGTTGGAGCTGATCAGCAGGCCGGCGATGCCCGCGCACACGCCGCAGAAGGTGTAGGCCGCGACGACCAGGCGGCGCGACTGCACGCCGGCCACGCGTGCCGCCGTCGGGTTGATGCCCACGGCCTGGATGAACAGGCCCAGCGCCGTGCGCGTGACCGCCAGGTACAGCCCGGCGAACACCGCGGCCAGCACGAACAGCGAGAACGGCAGGCCCAGCAGGTAGCCCCCGCCCAGGAAGAAGAAGGGCGCGTAGTAGATGGTGATGATCTGCCCGTCGGTGATCAGCTGGGCGATGCCCCGGCCCGCCACCATGAGGATCAGCGTGGCGATGATGGGCTGCATGCCCACCTTGGCCACCAGCAGGCCGTTCCACAGCCCGCACAGCAGTGCCGCGCCGATGGCGCCGGCCATCGCCAGCGGCAGGGGAAAGCGGCTTTCGGTGCCCGAGACCGAGCCGCCGATCATCCAGGCACCCACGGCGGCGGCGATGGCCACCACCGCACCCACCGAGATGTCGATGCCGCGCGTGGCGATCACCATGGTCATGCCCAGTGACACCAGCGCCAGCGGTGCCGCGCGGTTGAGGATGTCGACCAGGCTGCCGTAGAGGTGGCCGTCGCGCCACTCGATGTGCAGGAAGCTGGCGTTGAACGCCGTGTTCACGGCCAGCAGCAGGGCCAGCGTGACCAATGGCCAGGTGAGCCGGTGGCGCAGCGCGGCGGCAAACAGGGAAGGGGTGGGTGCGTCAGGCATTTTCGGCGGCAATCAGTTCGTACACGGCTTCTTCGCTGCTGCCGGCGGGCAGCTCGCCGACCTTGCGGCGGTCGCGCAGCACCACGATGCGGTGCGCCACGCGCACCACCTCGCTCATTTCGGGGGAGATGAAGACCACGGCCATGCCGGCCTCGGCCAGGCGCAGGATCTGCTCCATGATTTCCTGCTTGGCGGCCACGTCGATGCCGCGCGTGGGCTCGTCCAGGATCAACAGGCGCGGCTCAATGGCCATCCAGCGCGCCAGGATCGCCTTTTGCTGGTTGCCGCCCGAGAGCAGCGCGATGGGCGTGTCCACGCTGCTGGTCTTGATGCCCAGCAGCTTGACGTAGCGCTCGGCAATCGCTGTCTGTTCGGCGCGCGCCAGAAAGCGCCCCATGCCCATGCGCGCCTGCAGCGCGAGGGCGATGTTCTCGCGCACCGAGAGCTCGGCCACGATGCCATCGGTCTTGCGCTCCTCGGGGCACAGGGCCAGGCCCTCGCGGATCGCGTCCATGGGGTTGGCGAAGGCCACTGCCTTGCCGTCGATGCGCAGCACGCCGCGGTCGGGTGCCTGCAGGCCGAACAGCAGGCGCGCCAGCTCGGTGCGGCCCGAGCCCAGCAGGCCCGCCAGGCCCACCACCTCGCCGGCCCGCACCTTCAGGTCCAGGGGCTGCAACTGGCCGCTCTGGCCCAGGCCCTCGGCCTGCAGCAGGGCGGTGCTCTCATCATCGAACTGCGGCGAAACAGGCGGTTCGGTGGACTGCGCGGCCAGCTCGCGCCCCAGCATGGCATTGATCAGCGCCTGCGCCGGCAGGTCGGCCGCCGCCCATTCGCCCACCCAGGCGCCGTTGCGCAGCACCGTGACGCGGTCCGATACGGCGTACACCTGGTTCAGGAAGTGCGTCACGAAGACGATGGCCAGGCCCTCGCCGCGCAGGCGGCGCAGCACCTCGAAGAGCTTTTGCACCTCGTCGTCGTCCAGGCTGGAGGTGGGCTCGTCCAGGATCAGCACCTTGGCCTCGATGCTCAACGCCCGGGCAATGGCCACCAGCTGCTGCACGGCCACCGGGTAGTCCGAGAGCAGGCGCGTGACGTCGATGGACAGGCCGATGCGCGCCACCAGTTCGCGCGCACGCTGGTGCAGCGTGGCCCAGTCGATGCGAAAGCCCTGGGCGATGCCGCAGCGTGGGTAGCGGCCGGCAAAGATGTTCTCGGCCACCGACAGGTTGGGGCAGAGGTTGACCTCCTGGTACACCGTGCTGATGCCCAGGCGCTGGGCGGCCAACGGCGAATCGGGCCACACGGCCTGACCGGCCAGGCGCATCTGGCCGCCGCTGGCTTCGAGCACGCCGGTCAGCACCTTGATCAGCGTGGACTTGCCCGCGCCGTTCTGCCCCATGAGGGCGTGGATCTCGCCCGGGTACAGGTTGAGCTGCACGTCGCGCAGCACGGGGATGCCCGCGAATTGCTTGTGGATGCCCGCGAGCTGCAGCACGGGAGTTTGGGATGGGCTGCTCATGGTGCTCCAAACGGTCGTTGCTGTCCGCACAGTCCGCAAAGCAGGCGCGGCGCAGGCCAGTGCCCCCGCGCAAGGGCCGCCCCGCCGCGCTGGGGGCGTCCCCCTCCCAGATTGCGAAGCAAACTGAGAGAGGGGCTGAGGGCCGCGGCTCCAAGCCTGCCTGCGCAGGCTTGGACGTGCCCGAAGAGCTGCCGACTCTGGCGGACGCACAGAGGCGCGAAGCGACTCAGGGGGGGCTTCATTTCAGGCCTTGTTTTTGTTGTACACGTCGACCAAAACCGCCGCCAGCAGCACCACGCCCTTGATGACCTGCTGGTAGTCGATGCCGATGCCCAGGATGGACATGCCGTTGTTCATCACCCCCATCACGAAGGCGCCGATGACCGCGCCCATGACCTTGCCCACGCCGCCCGAGGCCGATGCGCCGCCGATGAAACACGCCGCAATCACGTCCAGCTCAAAACCCAGGCCCGCCTTGGGCGTGGCGGTGTTGAGCCGCGCTGCAAACACCAGTCCGGCCAGGGCCGCGAGCACGCCCATGTTGATGAAGGCATACAGCGTGAGCCGCTCGGTCTTGATGCCCGAAAGCCTGGCGGCCTTTTCGTTGCCCCCCATGGCGTAGATGCGGCGGCCAATGGTGGTGCGGCTGGTGACGAAGTCGAACAGCACGATCAGCAGCGCCATCACGATGAGCACGTTGGGCAGCCCCTTGTATGACGCCATGAGGTAGCTGAAGTACACCAGCAGGGCGCCAAACACCACCGTGCGCGCGATGAACAGGCCGGCGGGTTCGGCGCGCACACCGTGCCGCAGGCGGTTGGCGCGTTCGCGCAGGCCGCCCACGGCCAGGGCGGCGGCCACGGCGGCGCCCAGCAGCAGCGAGGTCAGGCGCAGCCCCTCCACGTTGAACAGGTCGGGAATGAAGCCCGAGCTGAGCATCTGGAACGCCGAGGGGAATGGCCCCACCGACTGGCCTGCCAGCAGCGCCAGCGCCAGGCCCTTGAACACCAGCATGCCCGCCAGCGTGACGATGAAGGACGGAATGCGCGAGAAGGCCACGAACCCGCCCTGCACCGCACCGATGAGCCCGCCGCAGAGCAGGCACACCAGCGTGGCGGGTACGAAATGCCAGTTGTATTCGACCATCAGCACCGCTGCCAGCGCGCCGATGAAGCCACACACCGAGCCCACCGACAGGTCGATGTGCCCGGCCACGATGACCAGCAGCATGCCCAGCGCCATGATGACGATGTAGCTGTTCTGCAGCACCAGGTTGGTGAGGTTGAGCGGCTGCATCAGCGTGCCGTCCGTCATGTACTGGAAGAAGCCCATGATGGCCACCAGCGTGATCAGCATGCCGTATTCACGGAAGTTGTGCTTGATGTGCTCCAGCAGCGGCTTGTCGTGGTGGGCCGGTGCCTCGGCGGGTGCGCTGGCGAGCGTGGCGGTGGGGGAGGGGGTCATCTGGCTCATTTCAGTTATCCGTTGCGTTGTCCGCTGCCCTTGAGACCGGCGCTGCCCATGCCAGAGCCGCCGCGCAAGGGCCGCCCCGCCGCGCTGGCGGCGTCCCCCTTGAGGGGGAAGGCGCGAAGCGACTCAGGGGGGGCATTGACTATTGCACGCATGATCTTTTCCTGGGAGGCTTCGGCGGTGGGCATCTCGGCCACAAAGCGGCCCTCGTTCATCACGTAGATGCGGTCCGTGATGCCCAGCAGCTCGGGCATTTCGGAAGAGATCACGATCACGCACTTGCCCTCGGCCGCCAGCTGGGCGATGAGGGTGTAGATCTCGTACTTGGCGCCCACGTCGATGCCGCGCGTGGGCTCGTCCAGGATGAGCACCTCGGGGTTGGTGAAGAGCCATTTGCCCAGCACCACCTTCTGCTGGTTGCCGCCCGAAAGGTTCAGCGTCTTCTGGTCCACCCCCGAGCAGCGGATGCGCAGCTTCTCGCGGTAGTCCTGCGCCACCCGGTGCTCGCGGCCGCTGTCGATCACGGTGGCGAACGAAACGCCTTCCAGATGCGCCAGGGAGGTGTTGAACTGGATGTCTTCGTTCAGCACCAGGCCATTGCCCTTGCGGTCTTCGGTCACATAGGCCAGGCCGTGGCGCACGGCCTTTTCCACGGTGCCCACGTCGATGGCCTTGCCGTGCAGCCGCACCTCGCCGCTGATGCGCTGGCCCCAGGACCGGCCAAAGATGCTCATGGCCAGCTCGGTCCGGCCCGCGCCCATCAGTCCCGCAATACCGACGATCTCGCCGCGCCGCACGTTCAGGTCGATCCCCTTGAGGTGCTCGCGGTCGCCGTGCTGAGGGTGGTGGGCACGCCAGTCGCGCACTTCAAAAACGATGCCGCCGATCTGCGGCTGGCGCTGGGGGTAGCGATCGCTCATCTCGCGGCCCACCATGGCCTGGATCACGCGGTCCTCGCTCACCGGGCCTTCGCGGCAGTCCAGCATCTGCACGGTGCTGCCGTCGCGCAGCACGGTGATGGCATCGGCCACCCGCGAGATCTCGTTGAGCTTGTGCGAGATCAGGATGCAGGTGATGCCCTGGGCTTTCAGCTCCAGCAGCAGGTCCAGCAGGGCCTGGCTGTCGTTCTCGTTGAGGCTGGCAGTGGGCTCGTCCAGGATCAGCAGGCGCACCTTGCGCGACAGCGCCTTGGCAATCTCCACCAGCTGCTGCTTGCCCACGCCCAGCTGGCCCACCGGTGTGTCGGGCGACTCGCGCAGACCCACCTTGTGCAGCAGCGCCTGGGCGCGGCTGTGCGCGGCCATCCAGTCGATGACGCCGTGGCGCGCGGTCTCGTTGCCCAGGAAGATGTTTTCGGCGATCGAGAGCAGCGGTACCAGCGCCAGCTCCTGGTGAATGATGATGATGCCCAGGTGCTCGCTGTCGCGGATGCCGGAGAACTGACGCTCCTGCCCGTCGAACAGGATCTGACCGCTGTAGCTGCCGTGTGGGTAGACACCCGACAGCACCTTCATCAGCGTGGATTTGCCCGCCCCGTTTTCGCCGACGATGGCATGGATCTCCCCGGCCTGGACGCGCAGGTTCACCTGGTTCAGCGCCACCACCCCGGGGAAGGTTTTGCGGATGTCCCGCATTTCAAGAAGCATGGTCTCTCAGTCTTTTGGCGGGCTGCGGGCCCGTCCCGGTTGCATGCCGTCCGCTAGGCACCAGAGGTGCCAGGCGGACGGCGGCTTTACGTGCCGAAGCCTGGCATGCCTACTTGATTTGTGATTCCTTGTAGTACCCGCTGCCCACCAGCACCGCGTTCCAGTTGGAGGCATCCACCGACACGGGCTTGAGCAGGTACGAGGGCACCACCTTCATGCCGTTGTTGTAGGTCTTGGTGTCGTTGATCTCCGGCTGCTTGCCCGACAGCGTGGCGTCCACCATGTTGGCGGCCACCTTGGCCAGTTCGCGCGTGTCCTTGAACACGGTGGAGGACTGCTCGCCCTTCAGGATGGACTTGACCGATGGCACCTCGGCGTCCTGCCCGCTGACCACGGGGCAGGGCTGCTGGGCGGTGCAGTAGCCCACGCCCTTCAAGGACGACAGGATGCCGATGGACAGACCGTCGTAGGGGGAGAGCACGGCATGCACCTTGTCCTTGCCGTAGTAGGCCGACAGCAGGTTGTCCATGCGCGCCTGGGCGACCGAGCCGTCCCAGCGCAGGGTGCCCACCTTGTTCATGCCCGTCTGCTTGCTGCGCACCACCAGCTTGCCGCTGTCGATGTACGGTTGCAGCACGCTCATCGCGCCGTCGTAGAAGAAGAAGGCGTTGTTGTCGTCGGGTGAGCCGCCGAAGAGTTCGATGTTGAACGGGCCCTTGCCCTGCTTCAAGCCCAGCTTGTCCACGATGGACGTGGCCTGCAGCACCCCGACCTGGAAGTTGTCGAACGTGGCGTAGTAGTCCACGTTCTTCGAGCCCTTGATCAGCCGGTCATACGCGATGACCTTCACGCCCTTGTCGGCCGCGTTCTGCAGCACGCGCGAGAGGGCGGTGCCGTCGATGGAGGCGATCACCAGCACCTTGGCGCCCTTGGTGATCATGTTCTCGATCTGCGCGAGCTGGTTCGGGATGTCGTCGTCCGCGTACTGCAGATCGGTCTTGTAGCCGCGCTCCTTGAGCACCTTGACCATGTTGTCGCCATCGGCGATCCAGCGCGACGAGGACTTGGTGGGCATCGAGATGCCGATGCTGCCCTTGTCCTGGGCATGGACCAGTGGGGTCGCGCCCACGGCGGCCAGCGCCACGGTGGCCAGCACGGCCTTGAAAATTTCGCGCTTCATTTATCTGTCTCCAGGTTCTATGTTTTTTTGATGTTGGCCTATGCCATGTCCGCTATCTGTGAAACTGGCGCGCTCCAGGCCAGTGCCGCCGCGCAAGGGCCGCCCCGCCGCGCTGGCGGCATCCCCTGAGGGGGAATGCGCGCAGCGACGCAGGGGGCTTCAATATTTGCGCTTGGGGAACTCGGCGGCGGCCACTTCCATCGGGAAGATGCCTTCCTCGGTCACGATGCGCTTTTGCACCGCCTTGCCGGCCTTGATGTCCTTCACGGCCGTCATCAGCTGCGGGCCCAGCAGGGGGCTGCATTCCACGCTCACGTTGAGCTTGCCGGCGATCATGGCCTCGAAGGCGCCCTTGACCGCGTCGATGGAGATGATGGTGATGTCCTTGGCGGGCTTGAGGCCGGCTTCCTCGATGGCCTGGATCGCGCCGATGGCCATGTCGTCGTTGTGTGCGTAGAGCACGTTGATCTTCTTGCCCTCGGCCTTGAGGAAGGCTTCCATCACCTCCTTGCCCTTGGCGCGCGTGAAGTCACCGGTCTGCGAGCGCAGGATCTTGAACTTGGGGTCGGCCTTGACGATTTCCTCGAAGCCCTTCTTGCGGTCGATGGCCGGGGCCGAGCCCACGGTGCCCTGCAGCTCGACGATGTTGATGTCGCCCTTCTGGTCCTTCATCTTGTCCACCAGCCAGCGGCCGGCCTTGCGGCCTTCTTCCACGAAGTCCGAGCCCATGAAGGTCACGTACAGTGACTGGTCCTTGACGTTGACCGAGCGGTCGGTCAGCACCACCGGGATCTTGGCGGCCTTGGCTTCGCGCAGCACGTTCTCCCAGCCCGATTCGACCACGGGTGAGAAGGCGATCACGTCCACCTTCTGGGCGATGAAGGAGCGGATGGCCTTGATCTGGTTCTCCTGCTTTTGCTGGGCGTCGGAGAACTTGAGCTCGATGCCGGCCTCCTTGGCGGCGGACTTGATCGATTCGGTGTTGGCGGTGCGCCATTCGCTCTCGGCACCCACCTGGCTGAAGCCCAGCACGATGGGTTTCTGGGCCCAGGCGGCGCCCGGGAGCAGCCCGGCCACGGGGGCGCAGGCCAGGGCGGATACAAGGGTCCGGCGGTTCAGTTTCATCATTTGTCTCCTGTCTGTCTGTTGTTGACGCTGTTGTGGAAGAAAGAAATGCACTGCGGGAAAGGAAAGCGGGCGATTCAGGCGAGCATGTAGCCGGTCTTGACGGTGGTGTAGAACTCTGCGGCGTGGCGGCCCTGCTCGCGCGGGCCATGGCTCGACTCCTTGCGCCCGCCGAAGGGCACGTGGAAGTCCACGCCCGCCGTGGGCAGGTTGACCATGGTCATGCCGACCACGGCGTTGCGCTTGAAATGCATGGCGTGCTTGAGCGAGGTGGTGCAGATGCCCGCGCACAGGCCGTAGGGCGTGTCGTTGGCCAGTGCCAGCGCATGCTCGTAGTCATCGGCGCGCAGCACGCAGGCCACGGGGCCGAAGATCTCCTCGCGCGCAATGCGGTGCTCGGGCCTGGCCAGGAACAGCGCCGGGGCCATGTAGTGCCCAGGCGTGGCGCGTTCGAGCCGCTCGCCGCCCCAGACATGCTCGGCGCCCTCGCTGCGAGCGATCTCCACATAAGAGAGGTTCTGCTCCAGCTGGCCGGCATCGGCCACCGGGCCCATCTCGGTGCCGCGCTCGAGCGCATGGCCTACCTTGAGGGCCGTGAGCCGCTGGCGCAGCCGGTCCACGAAGGCATCGTGCACGCTGGCTTCGACGATCAGCCGGCTCGATGCCGTGCAGCGCTGGCCGGTGGAAAAGTACGAGCCCTGCAGCGCGCAGTCGATGGCCTGGTCCATGTCGGCATCGGCCAGCACCACCAGCGGGTTCTTGCCGCCCATCTCCAGCTGCACCTTGGTGCGGCGCGCGGTGGCGGACTTGAGGATACGGTCTCCGGTATCGACCGATCCCGTAAAGCTGATCGCATTCACCAGGGGGTGGTCCACCAGCGTCTGCCCGACCTCGCGGCCACTGCCCATGAGCAGGTTGAACACGCCGGCCGGCAGGCCGCAGCGGCTGATGATTTCGGCCAGGGCCCAGCCGCAGGCGGCCACCAGTTCGGCGGGCTTGAACACCACCGTGTTGCCATAGGCCAGGGCGGGGGCGATCTTCCAGGCCGGGATCGCGAACGGGAAGTTCCAGGGCGCGATGATGCCGACCACGCCCACGGGCTCGCGGGTCACGTCCACCTGCACGCCCTGGCGCACCGACGCCATGAGCTCGCCCGGGATGCGCAGCGCCTCGCCGGCAAAGAACTTGAAGATCTGGCCGGCGCGGGCCACCTCGGCCACGGCCTCGGGCAGGGTCTTGCCTTCCTCTCGGGCCAGCAGGGTGCCCAGTGCGTCCTTGCGCGCCAGCAGTTCGCTGCCGATCAGGTCGAGCACGTCGGCGCGGCGCTGGGGGCTGCTCTGGCTCCAGTGGGGCAGGGCGTCGGCGGCGGCGCGGATGGCGCGTTCGGTCTGGTTGCGGTCGGCCCGGGCGTATTCGGCCACCACCTCACGGGTGTCCGACGGGTTGGTGCTCACCCCGGTGGTGGTGCCGATCTCCCAGCGCCCATTGATGAGGTGCCGGGGGGTGAGCTGCTGTGTGTCGCCGAATTTCATGGGGACCTGGGAAAGAACCTTGGTGCGGATGTGCGGCAAAGTGTAAGATCGATTTAGATATCAATCTAATAGTTTTTTTGACAAAATACATATACGTCCACGCATTCTGGAAAACCCCATGAGCACCTACAACCACTGGTTCATCCGCGCACGCCTGAAGACGCGCCAGCTGCTCTTGCTGGTGGCCCTGGCCGAGGAGGGCAACATCCACCGTGCGGCCCAGGTGCTCAGCATGACCCAGCCGGCGGCCTCCAAGCTGCTCAAGGACCTGGAGGATGTGCTGGAGGTCTCGCTGTTCGAGCGCCTGCCGCGCGGCATGCGCCCCACCTGGTATGGCGAGACCATGATCCGCCACGCGCGCATGGCGCTGGCCAGCCTGAACCAGGCGCATGTCGAGCTGGCGGCGCTCAAGACCGGGCATTTCGGCCAGGTGGGCATCGGGGCCATCACCTCGCCGGGCCTGAGCCTGCTGCCCGCCGCCGTGGCCCTGGTCAAGCAGGAGCACCCGAGCCTGCGCATCTCGCTCGATATCGAGACCAGCCCGGTGCTGATGGACCGGCTCGAGCAGGGCAAGCTCGACATCCTGGTGGGCCGGCTGTTCGAGGAGCACGACAAGGCCAACCTGCGCTACGAGCCGCTGAGCGAGGAACTGGTCTGCGCCATGACCCGCCCGGGCCACCCCCTGCTGGGTGTGCCGGGCCTGGCCCTGCGCGACGTGCTGGCCGCGGGCTGGATCGTGCCGCCCGCGGGCAGCGTGCTGCGGCACCGCTTCGACCTGATGTTCCAGCAGGAGGGGCTGGCGCCGCCGGTCAACGTGGTGGAGACCGCGGCCCTGCTGTTCATGACGCGGATGCTGCAGCAAAGCGACATGATCGCCGTGGTGGGGGCCGACGTGGCGCACTACTACGCATCGCACGGCATGGTGTCGATCCTGCCGCTGGCCATGCCCTGCCATATGGACGCCTTCGGCATCATCACCCGCAGCGACCGCCTGCTGTCGCCCGCGGCCAAGGTCATGATGAAAGCGCTCAAGCAGACCAGCCTGGTGCAGTACGGGCGCCGGCTGGAAGCGGGAGACTGAGCGTGCTTCCCTGTCGGAGCTTGTGCTTGTCGGTGCCGCTCGATACTGGCGCGGCATAGGCCAGGACCGCCGCGCAAGGGCCGCCCCGCCGCGCTGGCGGTCTCCCCCTTCCCGAATGGCGCAGCCATTCGAGAGAAGGGGGAAGGCGCGAAGCGACTCAGGGGGATGGTCCGAATCACACCCAGCCGGCGTCGACCTTGAATTCCTGCGCGGTGCACATCGCGGCATCGTCGGACGCCAGGAACAGCACCATGCGCGCGATGTCGTGCGGGCGCAGCTTGTCGGGCAGGCACTGGTTGCGCGCCAGTTCCTTCTCGCCCTCGGCGTCGAGCCAGAGCTTGATCTGGCGCTCGGTCATCACCCAGCCGGGCGACACGGTGTTGATGCGGATGCGGTCCTGGCCCAGGGTGCGCGCCAGGCCCCGCGTGAGCCCGTTCACCGACGACTTGGCAATGGCATAGCAGGGGTAGCCTGCGCCCTTGCCCTGCCAGCCCGTGGAGCCCAGGTTGACCACCGAGCCCGCGCCCAGGCGGCGCATGCCGGGCACCACGGCCTGGATGGCGAAGAAGGCCGGGCGCTCGTTGATGGCCATGCGCTCGTCGTAGTAGTCGGGCGTCACGGATTCCAGCGTGTGGCGGTCGTCGCTGGCCACGTTGTTGACCAGCACCGAGAAGTCGCCCTGGGCGGCGGCGGCCTCGGCGATGGCCGCCTGCAGCGCGGCGATGTCGCGCACGTCGCACACCTGCCACCAGGGTCGGGCATGGCCCGCGTCGGCGATCTGCTGGGCCAGCGCCTCGCTGGCTTCGCGCGCCACGTCCACGAAGGCCACGCGCGCACCCTGTTCGGCGAACGCCGCGACGATGGCCGCGCCGATGCCGCTGCCCCCGCCCGTGACGAAGACCGATCGGCCTTGCAGGCTGGGAAAGTGGGCGAGCGTGGCGGGCTGGGAGGGGATATGGATAGCAGTTGTCATTGCAATTTGTATATCAAAAAATTCCAAAAATAATCATTCCATGCATCAATTGACGTTGATAAGATGCCCGGCGTCAAGAGGCAGGCAGCTAAACAACAAACAGGAGACAAGCTTTGAGCAACCAGAGTCCCATGGCAGCGGCCGTTGCGCCGTCGCGATTTCCCGTCCCCACCCTCACGGCGCCCCTGCGCTGCGTGGTCCAAGCCGATGCGCAGCTGGGGGAGGGGCTTGTATGGTCCGTGCGTGAGCAGGTGGTGTATTGGCTGGACATCCTGGGCTGCCGCCTGTACCGGCTGAACCCGGCCACGGGCGTGCAGACGCAGTGGAGCTTCGACGAAGAGATCTCGGCCCTGGCCGAGCGCCGGGACGCGCCCGGCCTCATCATCACCCTGCGGCGCGGCTTTGCGCTGTTCGACCCCGCCACCGACAGCGCCCCGCGCTACCTGCACCAGCCCGCGGCCGAGTTGCCGGGCAACCGCTTCAATGACGGCAAGTGCGACGCGCAGGGCCGCTTCTGGGGCGGCAGCATGGACTTTGACTGCCAGCTGCCCACCGGCGCGCTCTACCGCTACGACCCCGACGGCCGCTGCACGCGCCATGACGAGGGCTTTGTCGTGACCAACGGGCCCACCTGGGCCCTGGTGGAGGGCCGACAGTGCCTGTACTTCAACGATACGCTCAGCTCCATCACCTGGCGCTACGACTTCGATGCGGCCGCAGGCACCGTGTCGCACAAGCAGGTGTGGAAACGATTCAGTGCCGAGGATGGCCTGCCCGACGGCATGACTACCGACGCCCTGGGCCGCCTCTGGATCGCCCACTGGGGCGGCCACTGCGTGACCTGCCACGACCCCGAGACGGCCGAGGAACTGGGCCGCGTGGTGCTGCCCGCGGGCCAGGTCACCACCTGCGCCTTTGGCGGCGCGGACCTGCGCACGCTGTTCATCACCACCGCGCGGGTCGGCCTCACGCCCGAGCAGCTCGCTGCACAGCCGCTGGCCGGCAGCGTGTTTGCCATCGAGATCGACAGCCCCGGCGTGCCGGCCCATCTGTTCGGCGGCTGACCTCCTTCACGAAAGCATGCGCATGAGCGACGCCACCACCCACCCCATCACCTGGTTGAGCCACGCGGGCCAGCACCTGGGGCTGGTCCCCTCGCTGGGCGGCAGCGTGGCCGCCTGGCAGATCGACGCCCCCGGGCAGCCCGGCGGCCGGATCGACCTCTGGCGCCCCTGGGACGGGGCCACGCCCGATCTGTACAAGATGGCCTCCTTCGCCATGGTGCCCTGGTCCAACCGCATCAGCGGCGGCGGCTTCACGCACGCCGGGCAGTTCCATCCCGTGCGGCCCAACCGCGCTGGCGAGCCGTACCCCATCCACGGCGATGGCTGGCTGCAGCCCTGGGAGATGACCCAGCCCGCGCCCGACACGCTGCAGATGCAGCTGCGCTCCGAGCGCTTTGACGGCAACCCCTACGAGTACGAGTGCGTGCAGACCTTCCGGCTGGTGGAGGGCGGCCTGGACCAGTCGGTACAGGTGCGGCACCTGGGCGCACAGCCGCTGCCCTACGGCCTGGGCCTGCACCCCTGGTTTCCGCGCACGCCCGGCACGCGCATCACGGCGCCGGTGCAGGGCGTGTGGCTGTGTGGCGACGACCCTTTGCCCACGGAGCACACGCAGCAGTTTCCGCCTGGCTGGGACTTGAACAGCGGCGCTCCCGCCAACGGCGGCCTGATCGACAACGCCTACACCGGCTGGGGTGGCACCGCGCAGATCGACTGGCCCGAGCGCGGGCTGCGCCTTACCGCCCACATGCCAGACTTTGACAAGGACGGCGGCGCGGCCCACCACTACTGCCTGGTGTACCGCCCGCCGCAGGGCCCGGCGTTCTGCTTTGAGCCCATCACCCAGCCCATCGATGCTTTCCACCAACCGGGCCAGCCCGGCCTGCGCAGCTTGGCGCAGGGCGAGGTGCTGGCGATGAACGTGTCGTGGCGGTACGGGGCGTTGTGAGCGCCCCGGGGGGCGCCCCAGAAGTGGGTTTGTAGCTAAATCAGCCGGTAGCGCTAGTGAATCATGCGCTGGCAGCTATTAAATCGATAGTGAATCAGATCACCCGGAACCCGTGGGTGCCGTCGCGCCCCAGTTGTTCCACCAGCCCGAACTCCCAGTCCAGGTAGGCCTGCATCGCCTCGCGCGGGCTGTCGGTGCCTTCGTACGGGCGGCGGTAGCGGTCGATGCGCGGCGAGGCCAGGCGCGTCTCGCCATGCTCCAGCGGCAGGCCCTGGGCGATCCAGGCCAGCGTGCCACCCTCCAGCACCACCACCTCGGCACCACCCGTCAGGCGGGCCAGGTCCTGCGCGGCATAGCGGGCCAGCAGGCTGCTGCCGCAGGTGAGCACATAGCGCTGCGCGCGCGGGATGGACTGCACGGCCTGCGCGAGCTGTGAGCGGATCACGAACCACGCGCCGGGGATGTGGCGCAGCGTGTAGTTGGCGCTGGTGGTCAGGTCCAGCACGGCTGTGTGGTCGGCGCCGCCGTCTTGCAGCCAGGCCGCCAGCTGGGCGGGGGTGGCCCAGGCGATGGGGCCTTCGGGTTCGGGCACGGTGTTGGCCACGGCGCCGGTCTCGCTGAAATCCGCCGGCTGCGCGCCGTCGAGCACCCACACTTCCCAGCCCATCTGGGCCAGCCACGATGCGCTCATGTTGGCGCGCACGCCGTCGTCGTCCACCAGCACCAGGCGCGCGCCGCGCACGGCGGCCGTGTGGTCGGTCTCCTGCACCAGCTGGCCGCCGGGGGTGTTGCGAAAGCCCGGCAGGTGGCCGGCCGCGAACTCCTCGGGCGTGCGCACGTCCAGCAGGTAGGTGGTGCGGCCGGCCTCGGCCGCGAAGCGGGCCAGGTCGCCGGCCTGGGCGCGCTGCACGCGGGCCCGGTCGGCCACGTTGCGCGCCTGTTGCGGTGCCTGATTGCGGTCGATGTGCACGGCGGGGTCGAAGCGTCGGCTGGCGCCGCGTTCCAGCGTCTGCCCGGCCAGCAGCCAGCCGATGGTGCCGTTGCGCAGCGCGGCCACGGGGTTGGGGATGCCCGCGTTGACCAGCGACTGCGTGCCGATGATGCTGCGCGTGCGGCCCGCGCAGTTCACGATGATCTGCGTGGCCGGGTTGGGCGCCAGTGCCTGCGCGCGCAGCACCAGCTCCGCGCCGGGCACGCTCACGCCGGTGGGGATGTTCATGGTGTGGTACTCGTCGTAGCGGCGCGCGTCCAGCACCACCACGTCGGCCTGGGCATCGATCAGGGCCTGCACTTCCTCGGCGGCGAGCGAGGGCGTATGGCGCTCGGCCTCCACCAGCTCGCCGAAGGACTTGCTGGGCACGTTCACGTCGATGAACAGCTCGCCCCCGGCATCGCGCCAGCCCTGCAGGCCGCGCGCCAGCAGGGTCACACGGGTGTAGCCCAGCTGCTGGAGCGTGCGTGCCGCGGGTTCGGCCAGGCCCTCGCCATCGTCGTAGACCACGATGAGGGTGTCGCGGCGGGGAATGCGCGCGAAGGCCTCCAGCTCGATCTTGCTGGCCGGCAGGTTGGCGGCGAACAGCGGGTGGCCCTGGGCATAGGGGTCTTCCTCGCGCACGTCGAGCAGGGCGATTTCCTCGCGGGCGAGCAGGGCCTCGCGGACCTGGAGGACGGAAGTCTCTGGAATGGTGGAAGCAGTCATGAGGAAATCGTACGGGTCTTGGAAAACAGGTTCAGGCCGAGGGCGCCGGGCTGCGGGACAGGTCCCAGATGTTCGGAAGCGTCGCGTTGCTGTAGCCCGAGATGAAGGGCTTGGCCGTGCCGTCTTCCAGGTACACGCTGCGTTGCACGGCGCCGATGTTGGCGCCATACACGTGGATGCTGATGGAGGTCTGGCCCTCCCACGCATTGCTCACCCGGTGCACGTCGCCGATGGTGGGCGACACGGCATCGACATCGCCGGGCCGCAGCCGGTGCGGTGCGCCCTCTGGCGCCCAGCGCCCATCGGCGGTGCGGGCGAATGCCTGCGAATCTTCGGCGCCGCGCAGCATGCCGATCAGGCCCCACACCGTGTGGTCGTGGATGGGCGTGGCCTGGCCCGGGCCCCACACAAAGCTCACCACCGAGAAGCGGCCCAGCGCATCGGCATGCAGCAGGTACTGCTGGTAGCGGTCGGGGTTCGGCTGCGCAAACGCGGCCGGCAGCCAGTCGTCGTGGGCCACCAGGGCGCCCAGCAGGGCGCCGCCGCGCGCCAGCAATTCTGGCTCCGGCGGCGTACTTTCCACCAGCGCGGCCAGTTGTTGCACGAAGTGGCGCAGGCGGGCGGTGTCGGGCGCTGTGGACGTTGGTGTCGCGCACGAGGCGGGCTGCGGCAGGACCGTGGAGGCGAGGGCATTCATGCGCTGTATTGCACCAGTGTCCGGCGCGGGGGTGTGTGGAATCTTTTGCATATGCATCTCCGTTTTTCTTCGTTCTCTTTTGGTGCCCGTCCGCATGCAATGCGGTCAGCGGGCTGCGGATGCGCGGCCATTTTGTCTTTTTCACACAAAAGGTGCAGGGCATGAACAACAAGGGTCAGATTCTGGGTGGGGGAGAAGCGCGCTGGTCGCGCCGGCAGTTGCTGCGGGCCACGGGCGCGGCCACGGTGGTGGGCGCCTCGGGCGTGGTGGGCAGCCACGTGCTGGCCGCCGGCAAGCTGCGCGAGGTGAAGCTGGCGTGGAACGCCAATGCCATCTGCCTGTCGGCCGCCCCGGTGGCGATCGAGCGTGGCATCTTCGAAAAGCACGGCCTCAAGGTCGAGCTGGTCAACTTCGCCGGTTCCACCGACCAGCTGCTGGAGACCATCGCCACCTCCAAGGCCGACGCCGGCCTGGGCATGGTGCACCGCTGGATCAAGCCGCTGGAGTCGGGCTTCGACGTGAAGCTGGTGGGCAGCTCGCACGGCGGCTGCTCGCGCCTGGTGGGCTACGAAGCGGCGGGCGTGACCAGCCTGCAAAAGCTCAAGGGCAAGACCATTGCCGTGTCGGACCTCAACAGCCCGGGCAAGAACTTCTTCTCGGTGCTGCTCACCAAGGCCGGCCTGAACCCCGAAAAGGACGTGACATGGCGCCAGTTCCCCGGCGACATGCTGGGCCTGGCCGTGGAAAAGGGCGAGGCCCAGGCCATTGCCGACGGCGACCCCAACCTGCTGCTGATCCAGCGCCGCACCAAGGGCCTGGTGGACCTGGCCTCCAACCTCTCGGGCGAGTACGCGGCCAAGACCTGCTGCGTGCTCGGCGTGAGCGGCGCCATGGTGCGCAACGACAAGGGCACGGCCGCGGCCCTCACGCGCGCCATCATCGAGGCCTCGGACTTCGTGGCCGACAACCCCAACGAGACGGCGCGCATCTTCAGCCCTTACTCCAAGGTGCCGCAGGACGACCTGCGCGCCGTGCTGGGCACGCTCACGCACCGCAGCCACCCCGTGGGCACGGCCCTGCGCCAGGAGATCGAGTTCTACGCGCGCGACTTCAAGCTGGTGGGGGTGCTCAAGCCCTCCACCGATCCCGCACGTTTCGCCGCTCACGTGCATGCCGACGTGCTGGCCTGAAGTGACGCATTCCCTGAGTCGCTTCGCGCCTTCACCCCTCTCTCGCATTGCCGCGCAATGCGGGAGGAGGACGCCCCCAGCTCGGCGCGGTGCGGTGGCCCTTGCGCTGGCGCACTGGCTGTGGGCGCGCCAGTTTCACGGGTTGTGGGCGATGCGCATCGCCACACGAACTGACATTCACCGGAGTTTGCCATGAGCACCGTTGCCGACCATATCCTGCCAGCGCCCAATTCCGTGGCCGAGGCGCCCCGGGCGCGACGCCCCGCGGCGCCTCCCGCGAGGGTGGCCGCGCCCGCCGCATTCGGCGCGGCCCGGCCCATTCCCGCCTTCTGGCGGACGGGCCTGTTGGCCGCCGCCGCCTGGGCGGCGCTGGGCCTGCTGACCTACCTGTGGCCCAACAAGCCGGCAGGCTTCAGCGAGTGGGCGTTCACCGAAGAATTCGCCATCGGTGCCGGTGCCGTGGCAGTGCTTCTGGCGGTGCTGGCGTTCGTTGCGGGCGCGCTGGGGCCCGTGGGCCACAAGGTGCGGCGGACCGGCCCCTGGCTGGTGGCCATCGCCGCCGGCCTCACGGTGTGGGAGGTGTTCACCGCCAAGCTGGGCACCTTGCCGCCCCCGTTCTTCGCACCGCCGCAAAGCCTGGTGGAGGTCTACGCCACCGACTGGGCGCGCCTGCTGGAAAGCGCGGGCGCATCGGTCCGCCTGCTGGCGCTGGGCATCGCCATCGGCGCGGCGGCGGGGTTCACCACGGGCGTGCTCATCGGCTGGTCGCGCCAGGCCAGCTACTGGATCCACCCGGTGCTGCGCATCCTGGGCCCCGTGCCCACCACGGCGCTGCTGCCGGTGAGCTTTTATTTCTTTCCGTCGAGCTGGTCCACGGCGATCTTCCTGATCGCGCTGGGCACGGCCTTCCCGGTCGCCATCCTCACCTGGTCGGGCGTGGCGGGCGTGCACAAGAACTACTACGACGTGGCGCGCACCATGGGCGCGTCGCCCTGGTTCCTGGTGCTGCGCGTGGCCATCCCGGCGGCGCTGCCGCAGGTGTTCGTGGGCCTGTTCATGGGCCTGGGCGCGGCGTTCTCCACCCTGGTGGTGGCCGAGATGCTGGGCGTGAAGGCCGGCCTGGGCTGGTACCTGACCTGGGCCCAGGGCTGGGCGGCGTACCCCAACATGTACGCCGCGCTGATCGTGATGGCGCTGCTGTTCTCGGGCGTGATCACCTTGCTGTTCGTGCTGCGCGACCGGGTGCTGTCGTGGCAGAAGGGGGTGGTGAAATGGTGAGCACCGCGACCGCCCCTGAAGCGGGTGTGGGAGCCAAGGTGACGGGCGCACGCATCGACGTGCGCAATGTGAGTCACTGGTTCGACCTGCCCGCCGGCCCGCTGCACGTGATCGACGAGCTGGACCTGTCCATCGCCCCCGGCGAGTTCGTGGCCCTGCTCGGGCCCAGCGGCTGCGGCAAGAGCACGCTGCTGCGCCTGGTGGCGGGGCTGGAGCCCGCGACCACGGGCGAGCTGCTGCAGGACGGCGCGCCCATCACCGACCCCGATCCCTCGCGCATCGTGGTCTTCCAGGACCCCACGCTGTTTCCCTGGCGCACCGTGTGGGACAACGTGGCCCTGGGCCTGCAGGCGCGCGGCATCCTGCGCCAGCAGCGCCACCGGGTGGACGAAGCGCTGCGCCTGGTCGGCTTGCAGGACTTTGCCAAGGCCTTTCCGCACCAGCTGTCGGGCGGCATGGCGCAGCGCGTGGCATTGGCCCGCGCGTTGGTCAACGACCCGAGCCTCCTGGTGCTCGACGAGCCGCTGGGCAAGCTCGACTCGCTCACGCGCCTGACCATGCAGACCGAGCTCGTGGACCTGTGGCAGCGCACGGGTTTCTCGGCCCTGCTGGTCACGCACGATGTGGAAGAGGCGCTCTTCATGGCCCAGCGCGTGGTGGTGTTCTCCGACCGGCCCGCGCGCATCCAGCAGGTGCTGGTGAACGATTTGCCCTACCCGCGCCACCGCGGCGACCCGCGCCTTGCGGCCCTGCGCCACGAGGCCCTGGCGTTGCTGGGCCTGGGTGCGAGCTGGTAGGCCAGCGGGTTGTCGCCGGATCTGCTGAACGGCCTGCTCGAAGGCCTGCTCGCCGCGCAGCAGGGCCTGCGCGCGGTGCTGCATGCGCTGGGCCTGGCGCCGGAAGTCCATGGCCAGCCCGCATGGCCGTGGGGGCACCGCATTGCGGCCGAGATGCTGGCGGTGGACGCGGGCCACGCGCGGCAGGTGCTGCTGTCCCTGCTGTGCGCGGGGGCCGCGCTGCTGGCCCTGGCGGTGTCGCTGCCCTTCCAGCGCGCGCGCCCGTGGCTGATCGCCTTGGCGGCCGCATTGCTGGTGTTTGCCCCCTGGCCCCAGGCGCACCTGCTGCTCGCGCCCGCCGTGCCCACCAGCCTGCACCAGTCGCCCACCGGTTTCGCTGCCGGGGGCATCGTGCGCGGCCAGGCTGTCTACCAGCAGCACTGCGTGCGCTGCCACGGCGCCGATGGCCGGGGCGAAGGCTCCGATGCCCCGCAGCTGGCCCAGTGGCCGCCCAACCTGAACGGCGCGCTGCTGTGGAAGCGGCTCGACGGCGAGCTGTTCTGGCGTGTGCGCGAGGGCATGCACAACCGCGCCGGCGTGCAGACCATGCCGGGCGTGGGCAGCGCGCTGCGCGACGAAGAAATCTGGGACGTGCTGGACTACCTGCAGGCCCGTGCCGCAGGGCAGATGCTGCGCGAGGCCGGCACCTGGGACCGGCCCGTGCGCCTGCCCGGCATGGCCGTGGAGTGCCGCCATGGCCGGGCCCGCCAGAGCCGGGACCTGGTGGGCCAGCGCGTGCGTGTGGCCGTGGCGGGCCCGGGCGTGCCGCTGGTGGCCGATGACCCGCGCCTGGTCACCCTGGTGGCGGGCGCCTTGCCGGCGGGCGCCGATGCCGAGTGCCAGCCGCAGGGCGATCCGCAGCACAAAAGCGCCGTGGAGCAGGCGCTGGCCCTGGTGCTGGGCGTGTCTGCCGCCGAACTGCCGGGCTACCAGCTGATCGTGGACCGCGCGGGCTGGCTGCGTGCGCGGGGCCAGCCCGGCAAGGCCGCGTGGTCCGAGGACGACCTGGTCTGCCGGGCCACCGCCGCGCCCGCGCCGCCGGTCGGGGCCGCCACGGCGCCGGTGGATGGCCTGCAGGCGCTCATACGCCGCATGGACGCCGAGCCGGTGCGCCTTGTGCGAGGAGGCTTTCCCCACTGAGCACCGGGCCTTGGGCCGCCGTGGGGCCAGGGCCCGGAAAATGAATGAAAACGGCTTACAGCGCCGTTGGACAAGCGCTGATAGCTATCAATGAGATAGCATTTCGCCCCGGCCTCGGTGGCTCACGCTCCCGGCTGGACCAGGTTGATGAGATTGCCGCACGTGTCCTCGAACAGCACCGCCTTGATGGGCCCCATGGCCAGGGGCGTGCCACGGAACGCCACGCCCCGCTCCGAAAGCCTGCGGAACTCCGCATCGATGTCATGGGTCATGAACGCGGTGGCCGGAATGCCCGCCTCGAACAAGGCCTTCTGGTAAACCCGCGCGGGCGCGAAGGCCATGGGCTCCAGCACCAGCTCGACGCCCGTGGCGCCTTCCGGCGATGTCACGGTGAGCCAGCGGAAGGTGCCCATGGGAATGTCATGCTTCTTCTCGAAGCCAAGGACCGTGGTGTAGAAGTGCAGGGCGTGGTCCTGGTCTTCGACGAACAGGCTGGAGAGCGTGATTTGCATGGGTTCTTCCTCGCGGTTTTCGTGGGGGGAGGGGCTGCCGGGCCGGAACCTCCCTGGATTCCGGCGGCCTGTGGGCCGGATTCTCCACGGTACGGCTTCGCGCCGCCACCGCGCCACCCCGAAGCACAAAAGCCCGCGAATGCGGGCTTTGTACAGGGAATGGCGGGCCACGGGCGGCGAGAAAGCTAGGGCTTCTCTATGTATCCCGGCTCGGCGGCTTCGTCCGCGGGCTCCTTGGGCGCTTCGGGTTCGACCACCTGGCCCACGGCCGCGCCGCCGAGGGCGCCGGCAATGGCGCCTGCCGTGCCGCCCACGAACACGCCCACGGGCCCGGCCACCGCCACGCCCACGGCCGCGCCGGCGGCGGCTCCGGCCATCATGCCGCCCCCCATCAGGGCGGATTTGGACTCGCGCTCGGATTCACTCGGGCTCAGGGTATGTTGCGCGGCGGGGTCGGGGTCCTGCGAGGGGACGCCGTGGCCGGGCACGGCCTGTGCGGCCAGGTCGGGGTCGATGGGTTTTTCCTCGGCCACGGGATTCGAGAGGGTGTTCATGGGGCTCTCCTTGTCGTGTTGCGGGCAGGCGAGCAATGTCACTCGCTGCATTCATTCTTGGACGGGGCGGGCGCGCTGCCCGCCATCCAAGGAATCGGCCGCCTGTCGGACAAATGCCCGTGGCGCGGGCCTGCTTGACGGTGGTCAAGGAGCGGGCGGCCCCGGGGCCGGCCCGTGGCGCAAGGGTGCGAACGCACGGCGGCCGCGCCGCAGCCAGGGTTTGGGTATGAAAAGTGCCGCTGCCGACCATCCATCCAGCGGTAGTTGCTATAAAAGGAGAAGCGTTGGCGAGAAACGGCCGGCCGCCGCTACATCGGCTCCAGCCGCGCCCTCTTCATCATGGTTTCCGTGAATGCGATTTCCTTGCCGAAAGCGCGTGTGAAGGCCTCGCTGTCCTGCACGAAGACCTGGCCGCCCTGTTCTTCCAGCGCGCTCACGACGGCGGGCTGCCTGAGCGCGGCATCGAGGGCGGCGCGCACGCGCGCGACGATGGCGTCGGGCGTGCCGGTGGGCACCGAGACACCGCCCCACGACGTCAGCTCCACGCCGGGCACCTGCAGCTCCGCCAGCGTGGGCACGCCCGGCAGCTTGGGGTTGCGCCGGGGGCCGGTCACGGCCAGGGCCCGCAATTTGCCAGCCTGGATGTTGGCGTACGCCACCGAGGTGATGGGGGCGCCGAAAGTCACCTGCTGGCCCATCACGGCATTCACGATCTCCGAGGCGCCCTTGTAGGGCACGTGGGTGGCTTCGGCCTGGGCCACGCTCAGCAGCATCTCCACCCCCAGATGCGACGGGGTGCCGATGCCGCCCGACGCGTAGTCGATCTTGCCCGGCTGAGCGCGCATGCGGGTGAGCAGTTGCTCCAGCGTGCGGATGTCGGAGCTCGCGTGCACGATCACCGTGGTGTCGGAACTGGTGAGCCCGATCACGTGGCGGAAGTCCTTGAGCACGTCATACCCGGGCGCCTTGTACATGCGCATGCTGGCCGCCATGGGTGAGCCCGAGTAGATCCAGGTGTAGCCGTCCGGCGCGGCCTTGGCCACCTGCCGCGCGCCCAGGTTGCCGCCCACGCCGCCACGGTTCTCGATGACCACGGGCTGGCCCAGTTCCTTGGACACGGCCTCGGCCACGATGCGGGCCGTGGTGTCGGGCCCCGTGCCGGCCAGATAGGGCACCACCCACTTGATGGCGCGGCGGGGCCAGGGGTCGGAGGCCAGGGCGGGCGTGCCCGCCAGCAGCGGCAGCAGGCTGGCGGCCAGCAGGGCGCGGCGGCGCGGGGAGGATGGGGAATGGGTTGTCATGTCTTGTCTCCTTGTGATTGTCGGGTGGGTGCGCTCGCGCACTGGGGCACCGTTGTGGCGGTATGGCGGACCGGAGCAACTGGCCTGGCCCGGGCCGGGGCCTGCGCGCCGCAGCGGCGGCGCAGCCGCTCAGGGGGCTGCCAGCAATTCCTTGGCGATGGTGTTGCGCTGGATCTCGCTCGTGCCCGTGAGCACCCGGTACATGCGCAGCATGCGGAACAGGAATTCCACGCGCCGGCCCTGCACGATGCCTTCGCCGCCGTGGATCTGCACCGCGCGGTCGGCAATGCGGAACGCCGCTTCCGAGCAGAACAGCTTGGCCATCGCTGCCTGCGCGCGCGGATCGCCGCCCGCGTCGATCTGCCGGGCGGTGGCCAGCATCAGCCCGCGCGCGGCGGCCCAGTCGGTCGCCATGTCGGCCAGCATGTGCTGAATGGCCTGGAACTGCCCGATGGCGCGGCCGAACTGCTGGCGCTGCTGCGCGTAGTCGCGCGCATCGCGCAGCGCCACCTGGGCCAGGCCCAGCATGGCGGGGCAGTGCAGTAGCCGGTTCACGGTGATGCGGCCCAGCGCCAGCGCCAGGCCCCGGCCCGGCTCGCCGATGAGGTGGGTGGCCGGCACGCGCGCGCCGTCCAGGGCGATGTTGCCCGTGCTCGTCTGGCCCGCCATGGTCTTGTAGCCCGCCTGCACGCGCACGCCGGGCGCATGCAGGTCCACGAAGAACGCGGACACCTCGCGCTGCGCCGGATCGGTGGCGGTGGAGGCCATCAGCACCGCATAGTCGGCAAAGGGCGAGCCCGAGATGAAGCGCTTCTCGCCGGTGAGCACGTAGTGGTCGCCATCCTTCACGGCGCGGGTCTGCACGTTGCCCGCATCCGAGCCCGCCTCGGCCTCGGTCAGCGCAAAGCAGATCGCCATGTCGGCCTGCGCCACGGGCAGGATGAAGTTCTGCAGCTGGAACGGCGTGGCGACGCGCGCCAGCGCGCCCACGCGCGGCGGGCCGCTCAGCTCGCCGAACACATGCGGCGCGAAGGGCGAGCCGCTGGCATAGATCGCTTCCTTCACGAGCACATGGTCCAGCACCGACAGGCCCAGGCCGCCCATCTGCGGAGGCAGCGTCATGCCGTAGAAGCCCAGCGCGTGCGAACGTTTCCACACCTGGCGCAGCAGCGCCTTGCCGGGGCTGTTCTCGTGGTCGATGCCATGCTCGCGCGCCAGCGCGGCCAGCTCGCCGTGCAGGTACTCGTTGACGCGGGTGATCAGCTCGGCCGCCTGCGGCGAGCCTTCGAACGGCACGCCCGGAAACAGTGGCGCGGGGATGGGGGAGGTGATGTCGTGGTTGTTCATGTCGAGATTCCTTGTCGGTTGTGGTGCCGACTGGATGTGGAAACTGGCGCGGCCCGGTGCCGCGGACGCGGGGCGAGGGCCGCCTCTGGCGGACGCGCCAGGGCGCGCGGCGCCTCGGGGGGATGCCGCTCTCTAGTTCACCATGCGGCCCCGGCCTTCCCAGTAGGGGGCCTGCACCGCGCGGCGCATGACCTTGCCGTTGGGGTTCTTGGGCAGCGTGGGCACGAACTCGATGCGCCGGGGCCGCTTGAAGCCGCCCAGGTGCTGGGCGCAGAAGGCGTCGATGGCGGCGCTGACCTCGTCGCCCGCCGTGTGGCCGGGCTTGAGCACCACGTGCGCGGCCACGGCCTCGCCCCACTTGTCGTCGGGCACGGCGAACACGCAGGCGTCGGCGATCGCGTCATGCTGGTACAGCACCGCTTCCACCTCCGACGGGTACACGTTGAAGCCGCCGCTGATCACCATGTCCTTCTTGCGGTCCACGATGTAGACAAAGCCTTCGTCGTCCATGCGGGCCAGGTCGCCCGTGTGGTACGCACCGTCCTTGAGCACCTCGGCCGTGAGCTCCGGCGCGCGCCAGTAGCCCGCGAAGACGTCGTCGCCGCGCACCACGATCTCGCCGATCTCGCCCGTGGCCACGCTCTGGCCGTCGTCGCCCAGGATCTGCACATCACATTCGAGGAACGGCCGCCCGCACGATGCCAGGCGCTCGGGCCGCGCGGCGCGGGCAAACAGATGGTCTTCCACCGACAGGCCACAGACACCCGAGGTCGTCTCGCCCGCGCCATAGCCTTGCTGCAGGATGGGGCCGAACACGTCCATGGCCTTCAGGATGCGCGCGGGCGCCATGGGGGCGGCGCCATAGCCCAGGCGCAGCAGGTCCGGCAGGGGGCGGTACTGGCCCTCCAGCTCGGCCAGCAGCATGTTGATCATGGTGGGCACCATGAAGGTGTGCGTCACGCGGTCGGCGCGCATGTCGGCGATGAAGCGCGCGGGCTCGAAGCCGTTGAACAGGCGGATGGTCACGCCCTGGCACAGCGCGGGCACGATCTGCATGCCCGATGCGTGCGTGATCGGCCCCACCAGCCCCAGGATGTGCCCGGGCTGCTGTCCGTCCGAGCGCGTGAGGAACTTGCGCAGCTGCGCCAGCCGGTTGCCAAAGGTCTGCATGGCCGCCTTGAGCACGCCCGACGAGCCCGAGGTGTAGTGCAGCACGGCCACCTCGTGCTCGTGCACCTGCACGGGACTGAAGGCATCGCTGGCCTGCGCCAGTGCGGCCTCGTAGCTTGCGGCACCTGCGCCATCGAGCAGCAGCAGGCGCGGCATGCCGCCCTGCAGTGCCTGCTCCACGTGCGGGCGGATGGCCTCGGCCCGCTCGGCCGTGGTGACGATGAGGGCGGCATCGCTGTTGGCCGCCACGGCGCCCACTTCGGCGGGCGACAGCCGTGCGTTGAAGGGTGCCTTGACGAGCCCGGCCTTGTAGCAGGCGATCTCGATCTCGACGATTTCCACGCAGTTGGGCAGGTAGATGCCCACGCGGTCGCCGCGCGCCAAGCCCAGGCCGAGCAGGGCGTTGGCCAGGCGGTTGGAGCGCTGCTCCAGCTCGGCATAGGTGACGCTGCGCGCGGGGCTCTTCACGGCCACGCGCCGGGCGTGCGTCCGGGCGCTCCTGGCGACAAGCGCGCCCACGTTGGCGACCGCGCGGGGAGGGAGGGGGGAGGGGGTGGTAATGGCTGTCTCCTGAAACACCGGCCCCGTCGAGCGCGGGGCATGGGGCCACTGTTCCAGAAGACGGGGGTATCAGGGAAATACCGATTGCTGATGGGGAGGTATCAGATGGATTGATGGCCTTGCTGCCAGCCACCACCCCGGGAACACTATTTCGCCTTGGCGCGGGCGGAGGGCTTTCTGCCGGCGGGCCTGGCGGCATTGAGCTCCACCGCAGCGCGGATGAGCGCCTTGAAGGCATCGGCATCCACCTCATCGCCTTCATGGATGTCGATGGCCCGCCGCGCGTTGCCGTCCAGGCTGGCGTTGAAGAGCCGGGCCGGGTCGGGCAGCGAGGCCCCCTTGAGGAAGGTGAGCTTCACCGCCGCCTTGTAGCTCTCGCCGGTGCACAGGATGCCGCCCAGCGACCACACGGGCGTGCCCATCCACTTCCATTCCTCCACCACGCCGGGCGCGGCCTCGTGGATGAGCTGGCGCATGCGGGCCAGCGCGCGGCCGCGCCAGTCGGCGAGGTCGGCGATGCGCTGGTCGATGAGGGTGGAGGCGGGCTGGTTGTTTGTGGTGCTGGTGGATGGCATGCGTGTCTCCTGCGGCTGGTTTTTCGGGAAGGCGTGCGATCAATCTGCAGCGCAGGATGTTCCTGCGGCCTGCAGCACCGCCTTGATGAACCGCGCTTTCTCGTCGCGGTATCGGTCCATCCCATCGGATGCGAACCGCTGTTTGAGCTGGTTGTACTGGGTTACCAGCGCAGGGTCGGCGCGCAAGGCATCGCGAAAGTGCAGAAAGAACTCGAACTCCGAGCCACGCGCTACCACCTGCAGTGCAACGTCCATGGTGGTGTCGGCTGACAAAAGCATGCACAGCGCGGGCGTGCGCAGCGTGCCGGCCTTGGCCACGTAGCCCGCAGCTTCCAGGGCTTCGACACTGCGTGCGTGGTCCTGCGCCGGTACCAGCAAGCAGATGTCCAGGTCGCCCTTGGAGATGGCGTCTGGGATGGACGAGGCACCGATGTGTTCGATGATGGCGTGGGGCACAAGCCTGGCGACTTCAGCGGCCACCGCCGCGAAGGTGGCTGCTGCCTGGTCCTGGTACTGCGCGGATTCGAGCAATGTCACCCTGGGCATCCTCACACCACCGCCTCCCACTTCCCCGACACCACCAGTTCCAGCACCACCGCGATCAGCGCCTCCATCACCACCTGCATCACGCCGTCCACCTCGCGGTCGGCGGTGGTGGCCAGGGTATAGCTGCGCGCCAGCTCGGGGTTGACCACGCGGGCCACCATCCAGTCGGGCCCGGCGGCAGGCGCGTCGCCCAGCGCGCAGGCGGGCGTGAAGGTGAAGCCGCCCCCGCACGCGTACAGCGACCGGATCACGCGGGCGGAGTCGTGTTCGTGGGCGATGTTCAGGGCCACGCCGCGCGCGGCGGCGGCTTCTTCCACCCGCTGGCGGATGGAGTAGCGGCGCGACTGCAGCACCAGGGGCTGCGCGGCGGCGTCGGCGAAGTCGATGGTGGGGCGCGCGGTGGCGGCCGCCGCGCCTGCAACGGTGCCGGTAGTGGCGGCGATGGCGTCGGCACCCGGTGGCTTGCGCAGCAGCGCCCGCACGGCGCCGCCGGGGTCGTGCCCGCAAAAATACATGGCCTCACGCACCAGCGGGCGGCAGTGCAGGCCCTCCACCTGCGCCGCGTCCACCAGGATGCCGATGTCCGCGCGGCGGTCGAGCATCGCCTTTTTCACCATCAGGCTCAGGTCGTCCAGGACAAAGACGCGGATGCGCGGGTGCGACTCCTTCAGGTGCGCCAGCAGCGGGCCCATGATCAGCGACGAGAGCAGGAACGGCACCGCGATCGTCACCGAGCCCTCGGGCCCCTGCGGCAGGCGCTGGATGCGCTCGCGCATCGCGGCGGCGTCGCTCAGCAGGCGGCGGGCGTCTTCGTACAGCTGCTGCCCGGCGGGCGTGGGCGTGACGCCGGCGTGCGAGCGCTCGAACAGCCGCGCGCCCAGCTCGCCCTCGAGCTTCTTGATCTGCGCGGTGAGCGCGGGCTGGGCGATGTACAGCGTGCCCGCCGCGCGCGAGAGGCTGCCGGCTTCCAGCACGGCGATGAAGTAGCGGAGCGCGCGCAGGTCCATGGGGCAGGGCGGAATCTGGGGGAGGAAGGAGGGTGGTCGGCGGATGAATCGCACGCAACTCTAACCTGCCCGCCACCCCGGGCCGGGGGTATGCGGAGGGCGAGTTTGCAAACGCGTTTTTCTTCGTTGGGGCGCGGGCTCCGCGCGCGGATCATGCCCTTCAACCCCATCCCCCAACCGCTTATCCCGCAGGAGCCCGCTATGCCCGTCCAGTTCATCGGCATGATCCAGCCGAACGAAGTGTCAGAAACCATTCCCCGCCGTGGCCCGGCGGTGGACCCCGCCTATGTGCGCGTGTTCGCCCAGGCGCACGAGCACGCGGGATTCGACCGCATCCTGGTGCCCGCCAGCTCATCGAGCCCCGACACGCTGCTCACCGCCACCTACGCGGCCTCCGTCACGCAGAAGATCGGCCTGCTGCTGGCCCACCGCCCCGGTTTCGTGGCGCCCACGCTGGCCGCGCGCCAGCTGGCCACGCTGGACCACTACACCGGCGGCCGCCTGGCGGTGCACTACATCAGCGGCGGCTCGGACGAAGACCAGCAGCGCGACGGCGACTTCCTCGGTCACGACGAGCGCTATGCGCGCACCGACGAATACCTCGGCATCCTGCGCCGCGTGTGGGCCGAGGACAAGCCCTTCGACCACGAAGGCACCTACTACCGCGCCAAGGGTGCCGTGTCCGAGGTAAAGCCGCTGCAGGGCCAGCGCGTGCCCATCTACTTTGGCGGCGCATCGGCCCCCGCCTTGCAGGTGGCCGGCAAGCATGCCGACGTGTACGCGCTGTGGGGCGAATCGCTGGCCCAGGCCGGCGACCTGGTGCGCCGCGTGCGCGCCGAGGCCACCTTGCACGGCCGCCATGTGGATTTCAGCATCTCGTTCCGTCCCATCCTGGGCAAGACCGAGGACGAGGCCTGGGCCAAGGCCGAGCGCATCCTGGACGACACCCGCCGCCTGCGCGTGCAGCAGGGCTATGCACGCGGCGTGGGGCCGCAGCAAAGCGAAGGCGCGCAGCGCCTGCTGGCCGATGCGGCCAAGGGCGACCGCGTGGACGAACGCCTGTGGACGGCCATCGCGCGCGAGATCGGCGGGCGGTCCAACTCGACCTCCCTGGTCGGCACGCCCGAGCAGGTGGCCGACGCGCTGCTCAAGTACTACGACCTGGGCATCACCACCTTCCTCATCCGGGGCTTCGACCCGCTGGTGGATGCCATCGACTACGGCCGCGAGCTGCTGCCCCTGGTGCGCGCCAAAGTGGCTGAACGCGACGGCGAGCATGCCGCGCAAACCCTGCGCAAGGCAGCCTGATGAGCGGCCGCATCGACCACGCCGAGGGCAACCGCCCCGGCATCGGCAGCGACGACAGGGGCAGCGCCGGCCACCGCAGCCGCCCCGGCGCATCGCGCCGCCAGTGGCTGCAGCAGGCGGCGGCCCTGTCGGTGGGCGCCACCGGCATCCTGGGCCCGGGCTCCTCCGCCCACGCACAGGCGCAGGCACCTGCGGCATCGCTGGTGCTGGGCGACCAGGCCGGTGGATTGCGTGCCCTGTTCGAAGCCGCCCGCACGCTGGAGGGCGCACCGTTTGCCTGGCGCTGGGCCAACTTCCAGGGCGCGGCGCCGCTGTTTGAAGCGCACCGCAGCGGCGCGGTGGACACCGCCATGGCCGGCGACCTGCCCGTGCTGGCGGCCGCGGTGGGCAAGACGCCGCTCAAGATCGTGGCCACCCGCGTCGGCCAGCCCGACTCGCTGGGCATCGTGGTGCAGGGCGACTCGCCGCTGGGCAAGGTGGCCGACCTGCGGGGCAGAACCGTCATCGTCTCGTCCGCGCGCGGCAGCATCTCGCAATACCAGCTGTACGGCGCGCTGGAAGAGGCGGGCGTCAAGCGCGAGGAGGTCACGGTCAAGTTCGTGCTGCCCACCGACGCAGCCGCCGCCTTCGCCTCCCGGCAGATCGACGCATGGGCGATCTTCGACCCCTACTACACCATCGCCCTGCAGCAGGGCGGCCGCATCCTGCGCGACGGGCGCGGCATCAACACCGCCCTGGGCTTCATCACCGCCACCGAGGCGGCCCTCGCCGACCCAGCCAAGCGCGCCGCCATCGTGCAGTACCTGGACCGCCTGGCCCGCGCCGGCGACTGGGCCCTGGCCCACCGCGAGGCGTATGCGCAGGTCTACACCCAGCTCACGCGCCTGCCCATCGACGCCTCGCGCATCATCACCGGGCGCGCGGCCATCGCGGCCCGGCCCGTGACGCAGGCGGATGTCACGGCGCTGCAGACGGTGGCGGACCGTTCCGCGCGGGATGGGATCCTGCCGGTGCGGGTGGATGTGGCGGCGATCACGGATATGCAGGTTTGGCGAGGGGCCGTGTGAGCAGTGGATTCTCTGTTTTGAATGAAAAATGGCCCTGGCGCTTTCTGGTCAAGCGCTGGGTGCTATTGAAACGAGAGCGGACGATGTGCCGCTCTTTTTCTTTCGGCCGTGAGGAGATCCGGGCCGAACTAGCGCACGAGGCCTGACAATTCATTCCAGCCAACGCCGCTTCGTGGCGCGGCTTCACGGCCAGCCGCCAGCCGGCAGTCGGCACGGGGGGCGCCTCGCGAAGGGGCTCGTGCACGGGAGCCAGGCGGCGAGCGGCTCGTTGCGTATCTCGCACGGAGGACACCATGGGACTCTTGACCTTCAGCATCAACGTCACCCTGGACGGCTGCGTCGACCACCAGGAAGGAATCGCCGACGAGGAGACACACGCCTTCTTCACCCGCCTCATGGACGAGAACGGGGCGATGCTGTGGGGCCGCGTGACCTACGAGATGATGGAGAGCTACTGGCCAGCGGTGGCGCGTGGCGACGCGGAGGCGCCGGCGGCGGTGCGCGAGTGGGCGGTCAAGCTGGAGGCCAAGCCGAAGTACGTGGTGTCCTCGACGCGAAAGGACTTCCCGTGGACCCGCAGCCACCACATCGCCGGCGACCTGCGCACGGGCGTGCAGCAGCTCAAGGACGCGACCCCAGACGGCGTACTTCTCGGTAGCGGCAAGCTCGCGACCGAGCTGGACCGGCTGGATCTGATCGACGAGTACCAATTGCTCGTCCATCCCAGGATCTCCGGCCACGGCCCAACCCTGTACGAGAGCGGGCTGCCCGGTACGCGGCGGCTCGCGTTGATCTCGGCGAGGCCGCTGCGCTGCGGCGCGGTCGCCATGCACTACCGGCGCGCGCGCTGAGGCAGGGAGGGGCCCTGCCGCCTCACGGCGTGCAGCCCTTGGACGGGTCCGCGCTGCGCGGCCCGCCGGTGAGGGCGGGCGTTGCGGCGGCGCCGCCAAAAAAAGCCACCGGCAGCCCCTGGCCGGGACGCGTCTTGCATCTGGCGCTCAGCCCGCCACCGCCCGCATTCCCACCAGCCCGGGCATCGCGCCCCGCATCGCCTCCAGGAACAACCGCAACCGCGCCGGATAGAACCGCGCGTAGGGGTACACCAGGTACACCGGCAGCGGCGCGGCGTGCCATGTGGGCACCAGGTGCAGCAAATGCCCCTGCCGCACATCGTTGTCCACGATCCACGCCGATGAAATGCATGCCCCCAGTCCAGCCAGTGCGGCGCTGCGCAGGGCATACAGGCTGTCGGTGGCCAGGCGCGGTGTGATGCCGAAGGTGTGGGCCTCCCCGCTGGGCTCGTGCACCAGCGTCACGTCGCGCCGGTAGAAGGTGCTCAGCGCCAGCCAGGGCAGCCGCTGCAGGTCCTGCGCGTGTTCGGGCGTGGGGCGCCCGGCCATGAGGGCCGGGGAGGCGAGCACGATGCGGGGCACTTCGGCCAGGCGCACGGCGACCACGCTGGGGTCGTCCACCGCGCCGACCTGGATGGCGCAGTCGATGCCTTCGGCGATGAAGTTGGGGCGCCGGTCGTGCAGCATCCATTCCACGTCCACCTCGGGGTAGCGGCGCAGGTAGGCCATCAGCGGGGCGATGAACTGGTCTTGCCCGAAGGCGTGCGGCGCCAGCACGCGCAGGGTGCCGCGCGGGGTGTCGGCCGTGCCGCGCAGGTCGTCTTCCATGGCGCGCCAGTCTTCCAGCAGGGCCTTGGCGTGGGCAAAGCAGCGTTCGCCGTCTTCCGTCAACTTCATCACGTGCGTGGAGCGCTGCAGCAGCTTGATGCCCAGGCTGCGCTCCAGCGCCTGCAGGCGGCGGCTCACGGTAGGCTGGCTGGTGCCCAGCTGCTGGGCGGCGGCAGACAGGCTGCCGGTCTCCACGATGCGGATGAAGGTCTGCATCAGCTCGATGCGGTCGGCGCCGGGCGGCAGGGTGACGGTCATGCGCCAAGCGTATAACAAATCTGCAGCTTGGCCCACTACCCAAGGGGAGGGTGCGCTAGAACAATCGCACCATTCCTTTTGTTGAGCGGGTATTGAGATGTCTTCCATTCAAAATGTGCATGCAACAAGCCCTGCCGCCGGCACGGCCCCGGCGCGGCCGCCTGCCGAGGGCGCGGTGAGCGCGCCGCTCTTGCTGCTGCTGGCCACCACGGCGGGGCTGAGCGTGGCGTCGCTGTACTACAGCCAGCCCATGCTGGGCGTGCTGGGGCCCGACATGCAGGCCGACAGCCGCGTGGTGGGCCTGGTGCCCACGCTCACCCAGCTGGGGTATGCGCTGGGCATTCTGCTGCTGGCCCCGCTGGGCGACCGGTATGACCGGCGCCGCATCATCGTCATCAAGTCCATCGCGCTGATGCTGGCCCTGCTGCTCAGCGGCCTGGCGCCCGGCATGGGCGCGCTGCTGGCGGCCAGTCTGGCCGTGGGCCTGGCGGCCACGGTGGCGCAGGACGTGGTGCCCGCCGCCGCCACGCTGGCCCCGGCCGCGCAGCGCGGGCGCATGGTGGGCATCGTGATGACCGGGCTGCTGCTGGGCATCTTGCTGTCGCGCGTGGTCAGCGGCTTCGTGGCGCAGCAGTGGGGCTGGCGCACGGTGTATGTGGCGGCGGCGGTGGCCATTGCGCTGCTGACGGTGGCCGTGTGGCGCGGGCTGCCGCGTTTCGCGCCCACCACGCAGCTGGGCTATGGGGCGTTGATCGGCTCGATGGTGGCACTGTGGCGCCAGCACGGTGCACTGCGCCGCGCGGCGTGGGCGCAGGGCCTGCTGGCCGTGGGCTTCAGCGCCTTCTGGTCCACGCTGGCGGTGATGCTGCACAGCCAGTTCCACCTGGGCACGGCGGCGGCGGGTGCGTTTGGCCTGGCCGGGGCGGCGGGCGCACTGGCCGCGCCCCTGGCGGGGCGCCTGGCCGACAAGCGCGGGCCCGAGGTGGTGACCCGCTATGGCGCCGGGCTGGCGGCCGCATCGTTTGCCGTGATGGCGCTGGCGCCGCTGCTACCGGCACAGGCGCAGCTCGCGTTGATCGTCGCCAGTGCCATCGGTTTTGACTTTGGCGTGCAGGCCACGCTGGTGGCGCACCAGACCATCGTGTACGGCATCGACCCCGCCGCGCGCAGCCGGCTCAATGCGCTGCTGTTCACGGGCATGTTCATCGGCATGTCGGCCGGCGCGGCGCTGGGCAGCCTGGTGCTGGCGCAGTGGGGCTGGCTGGGGGTGGTGGCGCTGGCCACCGCGGGGTCGCTGGCGGCCCTGGGGGCGCGGATGGTGGGGAGGGCACCCTGATTTGAGTGAAAATGGCCCCTTGCGCTTGTTGGACAAGCGCTGGCAGCTATGAAAAAAAGAGCGGCCATCGGGCCGCTCTTTTTCTTTTTCTTGGGGCTGCGTCATCCTGGCAGGCTACTCAGGCCTTTTTCACCTCGATGTGGTAGAGCCCCCAGGGGCACAGGCCAAAGCGCTCTTTCACCGGCTTGTCCTTGAACGCGGGCAGCACATCGGCGTCGTACACGGCCCACTGGGGGCCCAGGCCGCCCAGGGCCATGGGCTGGCCGTCGATGTGGGTGGCGACGATCATGCGGTAGGACTGCGCGTCGGCCATGCTGATGGTGACGTTGTAGCCGTCCACCGCGCGCAGCACCAGCTGCACCGGGCTGCCCGCCGCCACGCCCGCTGCCGCGAGCACGGTGGTGAGCAGGGGGCCTTTGAGTGTGTGGGGCTTGGCGTCGTACTCCAGCGTGGGTTTGATGGTGACGGCCGCCATGCGCTGCAGGGCGGCGGCGTCGAACGCGTGCGCCTGGGTGAACTGGATGCCATGCTTGCCCATCATCTGGTCGATGGTGGGGTCCAGCGCGCCACGGTTGGGCTTGGTGATGGCGCCGCTGATGGTCAGCAGCGCGGGGTTGCCGGAGGCGGCGGGCGGGGCCGCGTGGCTGCTGCCGGTGGTGGTCCACAGCCCTGCCAGTCCCATGCTGGCCGCGACGAAATGGCGCTTTTGCTTGTTCATCATGCTCCTCGTTGTGGTTGAGGGGCGCATGGTAAGCGCAAGGCGGGCTGGTGCCACGCAAAAAATGGCCGGCCGGCCGGCCGGATGCCGGCCGGTGCATTGCCTCAGCCCGCCGTGGCCAACCCGGGCGGCTGCAGCACGCTCTTGAAGCTGCGGTCCCACAGCGGCGCGACCTGCGCGGGGTCGTCCAGCACGCCCAGCTGCAGGAAGGCATCGGCCACGGCCTGGTGGCCCTTGACCACGCCGTCGTCCACGGGGCGCAGGTCGTAGTCGGTGCTGCGGTTGTTCCACAGCTCGATCAGGTCGCCCACGGGCACGCGGGTTTCGGCGGACTGGGCCCGGGCGTACTCAAGGTAGTTGCCGTTGGCCCACAGGTAGGCGCGGCGCAGGCGCTGCAGGTAGTCGCTGATGGCGGCGTGCCGGGCCGGGTCTTCCACCGCGCGCGGGTTGGCGTAGATGGGGAAGTTGCCAGACAGGTAGCCTTGGCCGGTCTTGAGCACGCGCGCGCCGTAGCGCAGCCGCGCCAGCTGGCCGTTGTAGCCATAGATGGCCCAGGCATCCAGGTCGCCCCGGTCGAAGGCCGAGAGCCCATCGGCCGGCGTGAGGTTGATGGCGCTGATGTCGGCGAACGACAGGCCCGCCTCGGCGAGCTGCCGGCTCAGGTAGTAGTGCGAGGTGGTTGCGCGCACGTAACCCACGCGCTTGCCCTTGAGGTCCGCGATGCGCTGGATGGGCGCGTCCTTGCGGGCCAGCGTGACCTGGTTGTTGAGGTCTTCGCGCACCACCGCGATGAAGCGCACCTGTGCCTTCTGGCGCGCGGCGAACAGGGCCGGGATCTCGCTGCCCGAGCCCAGGTCCAGCGCGTCGCCGTTCAGGGCCTCGATGTGCAGCACGCCGTTGTTCAGCTCGCGCCATTCGATGCGGTAGGGCGTGCGGCCCTGGCCGGACGCGGCGATGAGGGCACGCCACAGGCCCTTGTAGGTGCCGATGCGCAGTGTCACCTTGGAGAGGTCGGGTGCGGGTGGCGTGGGTGGCGCGGCCAGCGCGGGCACGCCCGTCGTGGCGGCCCAGGCGGCGGCGCCCAGGCCGGCCTGGATGAGGTGGCGGCGGTTCAGGGGTTGGGGTGTGTGGGGCATGGCGGGCAGGTTCGTGGAGCAATGGGACAGGCCGCGAGGTTCCGACAAGCGCCACGGCTGCGCAAAGACCATTGCGTAGCATCGATATGCGCTAAATGCGGCACCCACGTTGGTGCAGGCCAAGGCGACGCGCATGTCATGCCAAAACCGCATTTGGTCACGCGGATTTCTTCGTTGGCGCACGGGCGCGGCGGTTCTAAGGTGGGCGGGTCCTTGTATTCCAACCTCGACCCATACCCCGAAAGCATCGCCCATGTCCGCCGTCCTCCAGCCCCTGCCCACCGCCCAGCTCGCCCTCAACCCCGCGCCCCGGCGCAAGGACTGGTTCGACGCCCCGGCGGCCCGCCCCACGGTCGAGGCCGAGCGCCGCCACCGGCAGGAGACGCTGGCCGTGGCCTTCCGGCTGTTTGCGCAGCAGGGCTTCAACTACGGGCTGGCCGGCCATATCACCGCGCGCGACCCGGAGTGGACGGACCACTTCTGGGTGAACCCGCTCGGCGTGCATTTCTCGCAGATCAAGGTGTCCGACCTGCTGCTCGTGAACGCTGCCGGCGAGATCGTGGTGGGCCAGGGCCCGCTGAACCGCGCGGCATTCGCCATCCACGCCGCGCTGCACGAGACGCGGCCCGACATCGTGGCCGCAGCGCACACGCATTCGACCTACGGCAAGGCCTGGTCGTCGCTGGGCCGCAAGCTCGATGCGCTCACGCAGGACTCGTGCATCTTCTATGAAGACCACGCGCTGTTCGACGACTTCACCGGCGTGGTGCTGGAGACCGATGAGGGTTTTCGCATCGGCGAAGCCCTGGGCGCGCAAAAGGCCGTGATCCTGCAGAACCACGGCATCCTGACGGCGGGCCCGTCGGTGGAGGCTGCCGCGTGGTGGTACATCGCCCTGGAGAACGCCTGCCAGGCCCAGCTGCTGGCCGAAGCCGCCGGCACCCCCAAGCCCATCCCGCACGAGATCGCGCAGCGCACGCATTCGCAGATCGGCGGGCCGGGTGGTGCGCAGTTTGCGTTCAAGAGCCTGTTCGACATCATCGTGCGCGACCAGCCCGAGGTGCTGCAGTGAATGCGCCACTGACCTGGGGGCAGGCCGCACGCGCGCTGGCGGTGGAGTTCGGTGCGCGGGCGGCGGTGCACGACCGGGACGCGAGCTTTCCGCACGCCAACTTTGCCGAGCTGCAGCAGGCCGGCCTGCTGGCCCTGGCCGCGCCGCGGTCGCTGGGCGGGCAGGGCGCGTCGGCCGCGCAGCTGGCCGAGGTGGTCGGCGCCATCGGCCAGGGCTGCCCGGCCACGGCGCTGGTGCTGACCATGCAGTACATCCAGCAGCGCGGCATGGGCCGCCCCGGCTCGCCCTGGCCGCCGGCGCTGGCGCAGCAACTGGTGAATGAGTCGGTGCATGAGGTGTCGCTGATCAACGCACTGCGCGTGGAGCCCGAGCTGGGATCGCCCGCGCGCGGCGGCCTGCCGGCCACGGTGGCGCGGCACACGGCCGAGGGCTGGCGCATCAGCGGGCACAAGGTGTATTCCACCGGCGCGCCCATCCTGCGCTGGTATGTGGTGTGGGCCCGCACGGACGAGGCCACGCCGCGCACCGGCGCCTTCCTGGTGCGAGCGGGCCTGCCCGGCATCCGCATCGAGGAGACCTGGGACCACCTGGGCCTGCGCGCCAGCGGCAGCCACGATGTGCACCTGCACGATGTGCTGATACCCCACGCGCACGCGCTGGACCTGCGCCTGCCGCAGGACTGGGCGCGCGGCGAACCCGCGATGCAGGCCGAGATGACGGTGATGCTGGCCGCGCTGTACACCGGCGTGGCACGCGCCGCGCGCGACTGGCTGGTGCAGTTCCTGCGCGAGCGCGTGCCCGCCAGCCTGGGCGCGCCGCTGGCGACCTTGCCCCGCGCGCAAGAGGCCGTGGGCCGCATCGAAGGCCTGCTGCTCACCAACGACCGCCTGATCGTCAGCCTGGCCCACGACCTCGATGCCGGTACGCTGGTGCCCACCGTGGACAGCGGCCTGGTGAAGACCCTGGCCACGCGCAACGCCATCGAGGCCGTGCAGGCCGCGCTGGAGCTGACCAGCAACCACGGCCTGGCGCGCAAGAACCCGCTGGAGCGCCACCTGCGCGACGTGCTGTGCGGCCGCGTGCACACGCCGCAGGACGACAGCGCCTATGTTGCCGCGGGCCGCAGGGCGCTGGCCGTGGGGGCCGCATGAGCGCGGTGCTGGCTGCGCACGATCCTGGCAGCGGCACGGTCGATGCACGTGACGACGATGATGCCAACGCAGGTGCCGACCGCTGGGTCGTTCTGAACCAGGCAGGCCCGGAGGCCGATGCGCTGCTGGAGGTCGCGGGCCTGCCCGTGGTGCTGGCGGCCGACGATGCCGATGTGCCCGCCTGGGATCGCGCGGCCGATGTGGACATCCTCTTCACCGGCCCGCGCAACGGCTGGCGCCATGCGCCGGCCACCGCCCCCGCAGGCTGGCCCGGGCGGTTGAAATGGGTGCAGGTGGCGTCGGCCGGCATCGACTTCTTTCCGCCCTGGCTGCTGCAGGTGCCGCAGGTCACCTGCTCGCGCGGCGTGGCGGCCGTGCCCATTGCCGAATATGTGCTGACCGCGTTGCTGACGCACCAGCGCGCATGGGACACGCTGCAGGTATCTGGCGCCGGGCCGTGGCGCGAGACGTTTGCGCGGGTGGACCAGCACCTGCCCGGCACGCTGCAGGCGCGCGCGCTGGGCATCGCGGGCTACGGCGCCATCGGGCGCGAGGTGGCGCGGCTGGCGCGGGCATTCGGAATGCAGGTGACGGTGCTGCGACGCGGCGGAGCGCAGGTGCAGGGCGATGATGGCGTGCGCACGGTCGGCTCCATCGAGCAGCTGCTCGCGGCCTCGGACCACCTGGTGCTGGCCCTGCCGATCACCGCGCAGACCTACCATCTCATCAACGCCGCCACGCTGGCGCACGCCAGGCCCGGGCAGCACCTGGTGAACATTGCACGCGGTGCGCTGGTGGACCCGCAGGCGCTGCTGCAGGCGCTGGACAGCGGGCGCCTGTCCGGCGCCACGCTGGACGTGACCGATCCCGAGCCCCTGCCCGACGGCCACCCGCTGTACAGCCACCCGCGCGTGCGGATCACGCCCCATGTGTCATGGGCGGCGCAGGGCGCAGCGCAGCTGACGGCCCACAAGTTCGTGGCCAATCTGGCGCGCCATGTGGCGGGGGAGCCGCTGGAAGACGTGGTGGACGGGGCGCGGGGCTACTGACCCCAGGGGTGCGCCGGGTCGTTGCAGCGGCAGCAAGGGCGGGGCAGGGTGCCTGCAAGCGGCCCGTGCCCGGCATGCGAAAACCGCATATGGATGGTCGCAAGGCTTCGTTGGTGGAGCGCGGGCCGGGTGATGCAATGGAAGCCAGAGTCCCTTCGACAGTGCCAACCCCCTTTCACACCCGACCACCATGCTGCGCCGCCAATTCCACCATCTGCTGACCGCTTCCGTTGCCGCCAGTTCGTTCCTCTCGCCCGTGCTCACCCATGCCCAGCAGCGCGTGTTGCTGCGTGCGGGCGACCAGAAGGGCGGGCTGCAGGCCCTGCTCGACGCTGCGGGCGAACTGAAGAACCTTCCCTACGACATCAAGTGGAGCGAGTTCCCGGCCGCAGCGCCACTGGCCGAGGCGCTCAACGCCAACGCCGTGGATTTCGGGCCCATCGGCGATGCGCCGCTGCTGTTCACCCTGGCGGCGGGCAGCCGGGTCAAGGCCTTTGCGGCCAGCCGGTCGGACGCGTACGGCACCGCCGTGCTGGTGGCGCCCCACTCGCCGCTCAAGACGGCGGCAGACCTCAAGGGCAAGAGCATCGCCACCAACCGCGGCTCCATCGGCCACTTCGTCACGCTCAAGGTGCTCGAATCCGCCGGGCTCAAGGCCGACGACGTGCAGTTGCGCTTCATCCCGCCGCCCGACGCCAAGCTCGCGCTCACGCAGGGTTCGGTGGACGCCTGGGCCACGTGGGAGCCCTACACCGCGCTGGCCGAGACCAGCGGCCATGCGCGCGTGCTGGTCAGCGGCCGGGGGTTGTGGACGGGCCTGTCCTTCCTGGCCGCCACCGACGCGGCGCTGGCCGAAAAGCGCGCGGTGCTGCAGGACTTCAAGGAGCGCGTGGCGCGCGCCCAGGTGTGGTCCTACCAGAACGCCAAGCCGTTCGGCCAGTCGCTCGCCCGCATCATCGGCATCCCGGCCGACGCCGCGCAACTGCAGTTCGAGCGCCGCGCCACGCGCTGGCAGGACATCGACGCCCAGGTGCTGGCGGACCAGCAGAAGACGGCCGACTTCTACCTGGCGGCCGGGCTCATCAAGCAGCGGCTGGATGTGCGGGGCACCTTCGACACCAGCTTCAACCTGGCCAAGGGCTGAGGCCCGCGCAGGCGTGTCTGTCGGGCAAGTCCGGCGCCCCCTGGGCGCGGATGCCGCGCGGGCCAGTGCTGGCCGGTGAATTCGTCCGAACCACCGGGCGGCCGGCGGCTCAGGGCCGCGCGGCGGTTTGCGGGCCATTGGCGGGTGTGCCTGCACCGTGGCGCGCGCCGCCCCACAATCGGGTCATATGACATCTTCTTCGACGATGCTGCGGCTGATCAGCCTGGCAGCTTTCTGCAGCATGGCGTCCATGCGTGTGTGCGACCCCATGCTGGTGTCCCTGTCCCATGAGTTCCATGTCACCACGGGCGATGCCTCCGCCGTGGTGGCGGCCTTCGCGGTGGCCTATGGCGTGCTGCAACTCGTCTACGGACCGCTGGGGGACCGGCTGGGCAAGCTGCAGGTGATCATTGGCGCCACGTCAGCCTGCGCGGTGTTCAGCGCGGCCACCGCGCTGGCGCCCAGCTTCACCGTGCTGGTGGTCGCGCGTGCGGCCATGGGGGCGGCGGCGGCGGGGATCATTCCGCTGTCCATGGCCTGGATCGGTGACGAGGTGGACTATGGGCAGCGGCAGGAGACGCTGGCGCGCCTCATGGTGGCCACCGTCACGGGGATGATGGCCGGCCAGTGGTTTGGCGGCTTTGCCACCGAAACCCTGGGCTGGCGTGGCGCGTTCGCCGTGCTCTCGGTGCTGTTCATGACGGCGGCGGTGCTGCTGCTGCGCCGCCTGCGGGCCGGCGGGGCCGCAGCGGCGCACCCCGCGGGCGCGCAGGAGCCTGGGGCCGGGTTTTCGCTGGCGGCCTACCTGGCCAGCACCCGGAACCTGCTGCGCATGCCGCGCGTGCGCTGGGTGCTCGCGGTGGTGTCCATCGAGGGGGCGCTGGCCTTTGGCACGCTGGCCTTCGTGCCCGCGCGCCTGGTCGACGGTTTCGGCCTGTCGGCCTCGGCGGCTGGCGGCGCGATGGTGCTCTATGGCGTGGGCGGGCTCCTCTACAGCATGTTCGCCCGCCGGTGGCTGGCCGCGCTCGGCGAACAGGGGCTGGCGCTTGCCGGGGCCTCCCTGATCGCCAGCGGCCTGTTGCTGCTGGCCTGGGCGCCGTGGGTGGCGTGGGCGGTGCTCGGGTGTTTCCTGGCGGGCATCGGTTTCTACATGCTGCACAACACGCTGCAGGTGCAGGCCACGCAGATGGCGCCGCAGGCGCGCGGCACGGCGGTCACGCTGTTTGCGTGCCTGCTGTTCCTGGGCCAGTCCCTCGGGGTGCTCGCCGTGGCGTTCAGCGTGGACCGGGGATGGCTGCCGCCCGTGTTCTCGGTGGCGGCGCTGGGGATCTTCGTGCTGGGTTTCCTGGTGTCGCGCCGGGTGCAGCGGCGCGGCGCCGTCGCGGGCGCCTGAGGGTGCCGGGGTTCGCGAAGCGGTGGCGCTTCGCCTGTAGACTGCATGCACTTTGTGCCTGGGCGCCAGCCCCTGCTGCCGCCGCGCCCCATCCACCATGAACGATTCCCCGCCCGCCACCGTGCTGCCATTTCCCCGCGCCGAGGGCGCCATGAGCGAGAAGGTGCGCCGCTACGACTGGGCGGGCAGCGCGCTGGGGCCCATGCAGGCATGGCCCGCCACGCTGCGCTACTGCGTCGAGGCCCTGCTCGCGTCGCGCTTTCCGTCATGCCTGGTCTGGGGGGCGCAGTTCACCACCATCTACAACGATGCGTTCCGCCTGATATTGGGCAACAAGCCCGAGGCGCTCGGGCGCTCGTTCAAGGATGTGTGGAGCGAGGCCTGGCCCACCATCGGTCCCATCGCCGAGCGCGCCTATGCCGGCGAAGCCACGTTCATCGAGGATTTCCCGCTGGAGGTGAACCGCTACGGCCACCCCGAGCAGGCCTATTTCACGTTCTGCTACAGCCCGGTGCGCGACGAGCACGGCGCGGTGGTGGGCATGCTGGACACCGTGATCGAGACCACCAGCAAGTTCAACGCGCTGCGCCAGTGGCGCGATGTGGCGGCGTCGCTGGAGCAGCAGGTGGCGCAGCGCACGGCCGACCGCAACCGGCTGTGGCAGCTCTCGGACGACGTGCTGCTGGTGGCCCGCCTGGACGGCACCATCACCGCCGTGAATCCCGCCTGGACCGCGACGCTGGGCTGGTCGGAGGCCGAGACCGTGGGCCATCCGCTGGCGGCCTTCGCCCATGGGCACGACATGGCGCAGGTGCAGGACGAAATGGCCCTGCTGGCCACCGAGCCCACGCGCCGCCAGATCACCGCGCGCTACCGCCATCGCGACGGCGGCGAGCGGTGGATCGCCTGGACCGCCGTGCCCAGCGAGGGCTTCATCCAGGCCGTGGGCCGCGACACCACCGAGGAGCACCTGCGCAAGGAGGCGCTCAGCAACGCCGAGGAGCTTTTGCGCCAGAGCCAGAAGATGGAGGCCGTGGGCCAGCTCACCGGCGGCATCGCCCACGACTTCAACAACATGCTGCAGGGCATCGTGCTGCCGCTGCAGCTCATCCGGCAGCGCATTGCCCAGGGGCGCCATGACGAGGTGGGGCGCTACATCGAGTCGGGCCTGGCGGCGGCCAAGCGAGCGGCGTCGCTCACGCAGCGCCTGCTGGCGTTCTCGCGCCGCCAGCCGCTGGATTCCCGGCCCGTGGACCTGGTGTCCTCGCTGGGCGGGCTGGAGTCCATGCTCAAGACGACGTGCGGCGAGAACATCGCGCTGCAGCTGCACCTGCCGCAGGACCTGTGGCCCGCGCTGACCGATGCCCACCAGTTTGAGAGCGCGGTGGTCAACCTGGCGATCAATGCGCGCGATGCCATGCCGGGCGGCGGTGCGCTGTACATCGCGGCCGACAACGTGCATGCCGACGCCGCCACCGCGCAGGCCACGCCGGGGCTGGAGCCGGGCGACTACGTGCGCGTGACGGTGCGGGACACGGGCACCGGCATGACGGGCGATGTGATCGCGCGCGCCTTCGATCCGTTCTTCACCACCAAGCCGCTGGGGCAGGGCACGGGGCTGGGGCTGTCGATGATCTACGGCTTCATGCGCCAGTCCGGCGGCCTTGCGGTGCTGGACAGCGCCGTGGGGCTGGGCACCAGCGTGGCGCTGTATTTCATGCGGTCGCAGCACGAGGCGATGGCCGAGCTGCCCGAGCCGGTGGCCAATCTCTCCAGCGCGCGCCGACCCGATTCCACCCTGGTGGTGGAAGACGACGACACGGTGCGCACGCTGGCCGTGGAACTGCTGCGCGACATGGGTTTCCATGTGATGGAGGCCGCCACCGGCAGCGCCGCCATGGCCCTGCTCTCGGGGGCGGTGCACTTTGACCTGCTGGTGTCCGACGTGGGCCTGCCCGGCCCCAACGGCCGCCAGGTGGCCGACTATGCGCGCGAGAAGTTTCCGTCCATCAAGGTCATCCTGATGACGGGCTATGCCGAGCAGGCGGCCATGACGCCGCAGTTCCTCGGCGCGCAGATGGAGCTGCTGGTCAAGCCCTTCGATGCCCAGACCCTGGTGGGCAAGGTCAACGCGGTGATGGGGCACGGCCCGCGAGACGCCTGAGGGCCATCGCCGGGACGGCCTGCCGCGCGCGGGCCGTCAGATACCGGCTTCATACCAGCCCTTGCTGCGGTTGACGGCGTGCACCACCAGCAGCATCACCGGCACTTCGACCAGGACACCCACCACGGTGGCCAGCGCCGCGCCCGAGTGCAGTCCGAACAGGCTGATGGCGGCGGCCACGGCCAGCTCGAAGAAGTTGGATGCGCCGATCAGCGCCGACGGGCAGGCGATGCTGTGTTTTTCGCCCACGGCGCGGTTCAGGCCGTAGGCCAGCGCGGAGTTGAACAGCACCTGGATCAGGATGGGCACGGCCAGCAGGGCGATCACCAGGGGCTGCCGCAGGATGGCCTCGCCCTGGAACGCGAACAGCAGCACGAGGGTGGCCAGCAGCGCGGCGATGGACCACGGGCCGGTGCGCGCCATGGCCGCCTGGAAGGCCGCTTCGCCCCGGCGCAGAAGCCGCCTGCGCAGCCACTGCGCGATCGCCACCGGGATCAGGATGTACAGCACCACCGAGGCAAGCAGCGTGTCCCACGGCACGGCGATGGCCGACAGGCCCAGCAAAAAGCCCACCAGCGGCGCGAACGCCACGACCATGATGCTGTCGTTGAGCGCCACCTGCGACAGCGTGAACAGCGGGTCTCCGCCCGTGAGCCGGCTCCACACGAACACCATGGCCGTGCAGGGCGCGGCCGCCAGCAGGATCAGCCCGGCGATGTAGCTGTCGATCTGCTCGGCGGGCAGCCAGGGGGCAAACCAGTGGCGGATGAACAGCCAGCCCAGCAGGGCCATCGAAAACGGCTTGACCAGCCAGTTGACGAACAGCGTCACGCCAATGCCCCGCAGGTGCTGGCGCACCCCGGCCAGCGCGCCGAAGTCCACCTTCAGCAGCATGGGGATGATCATCACCCAGATGAGCAGGCCCACCGGCAGGTTGACACGCGCCACCTCCAGCGCGCCCACCGCGCGGGCCGCGCCCGGCAGCCATTGGCCGAGCGCAATGCCCGCCACGATGCACAGCAGCACCCACACGGTGAGGTAGCGCTCGAACACCGCCATGCCGGCGGCCGGGGCGGACTGTGAAGGGTTTTTGGGGTGCATGGGGATGTCAGTGCGCGGGCAGTTCGCGGGCAGGGGTCGTCGGCGTGGGTCCCGTTCGGGTCAGCAGCACTTGTTGGGGTTGGTGGCCGTGGGGCCGCAGCAGGCGGCCCGGCCCGGCTCGGGGATTGAGGGCGCGCCCGTGGGGCAGCAGGCGGCCTGGGCGGGCTGGGCCGCGGCTTCGTTGAACACGGGAATGTTGCCCAGCGTGTGGAAGTGTTCCCACGCCACGCCCTGCGGGTCGGTGATCCAGTGCTTGTCGCTGCGGGCATAGCAGCAGGTGGTGGCGCCTTCGTCCAGCAGGGCCATGTCGGCGCCCTGGGCGCGCGCCTTCAGCTCGGCCAGTTCGCCGGCCTCGTCCACCTGGAAACCCAGGTGGTCCACGCCGGGCTTGTCGCCGCGGGTGGAGATGGCGAAGTTCACGCGCGGGTCTTCGAGCATCCATTTGGCGTAGTCGGCCTCCACGCGCGCGGGGCCGGCCGCGAACAGCCGGGAATAGAACGCGATGCTCTTGGCGAGGTCATCGACATGCAGGTGGACGTGGAATCGCTTCATGGTGGCTTCCTTTCGGCCGTGGGCCGTGGCGTGGGTTGTGGGTCAGCAATCGCAGGCTGCGGTGGCGGTGCCGGGCAGGCAGGCGGCGCCCTGGCAGCAGTTCTCGGTCAGGTAGGCCAGCAGCTCGTTCATGGTGGCAAACGATGCGCGGTAGATCAGGTTGCGGCCTTGGCGCTCCTGGCTCACCAGGCCCGCGTGGGTCAGCTCCTTGAGGTGGAACGACAGCGTGTTGGGCGCAATGCCCAGCTGTTCGGACAGCGCCCCGGGCGTGAGCCCGTCCTGGCCGGCCACCACCAGCGCGCGGAACACGCGCAGGCGCACTTCCTGGGCCAGGGCGGCGAGGGATCGGATGACGTCGGGTTCTTGCATGATTCGATATTACAACAAAAGTTGAAATATAGAATCGTTCTTGGGAGATCATTTTCAAGCCTTCATGAAAAAGCAGGAAAATTGGCGAATTGCGCTGAATGGTATTGCGCCAGATGCTATGCAATTAGGAGCGGTGAAGGTAGACCTATCACGGTCTTCATAACCTGTGGATCTAATCACCCGATTTTTCAATCGTTTGTGAACTTACGATTCGCCGATACAGTCCCGCATCCCATTCCTCACCGCGCGCCACGGACCATCGGCATGTCCTGTGACGCGCCACTGCTTTTTCATGATCGACTTACGGGGTATCACCCAAACCTACCAGGGCTCACAAGGCCCGGTCGAGGCTCTCAAGGGCATCGACCTTCACATCACGCCGGGCGAAGTGTTCGGCATCATCGGCAAGAGCGGTGCGGGCAAGAGCTCGCTGGTGCGCGTCATCAACCTGCTCAACCGCCCCACCACGGGCCAGGTCATCGTCAATGGCCGCGACCTGACCCAGCTGGGCGATGCCCAGCTGCGCGATGCCCGCCGCGAGATCGGCATGGTCTTCCAGCATTTCAACCTGCTGTCCTCGCGCACGGTGTTCGACAACGCGGCCCTGCCGCTGGAACTGGCGGGCATGGACAAGGCCGCCATCCGCGAACGCGTGAACCCGCTGCTGGAGCTGGTGGGCCTGTCGGCCCTGGCCCAACGCTACCCGGCGCAGATCAGTGGCGGCCAGAAGCAGCGTGTGGGCATTGCGCGCGCGCTGGCCAGCCGCCCCAAGGTGCTGCTCTCGGATGAAGCCACGTCCGCGCTCGACCCCGAGACCACGCGCTCCATCCTCGACCTGCTGCGCCAGGTGAACCGGGAGCTGGGTCTCACGGTGGTGCTCATCACGCACCAGATGCAGGTCATCAAGCAGGTGGCCGACCGCGTGGCCGTGATCGAGGCCGGCCGCATCGTGGAGCAGGGCCGCGTGCTGGATGTCTTCACGCGCCCGCAGCAGCCCATCACCAAGAGCCTGATCGACGAGATCCTGCCGCAGGAGCTGCCCGCCAGCGTGCTCGGCCACGTGCGCACGCTCGCAGTTCAGCTCGCTGCCACGGCACCGGACCGCACGGGCCAGCTGCTGCGCCTGTCGTACGCAGGTGACAGCGCGTACCAGCCCATCCTGTCGCAGCTCATCCGCCAGTTCGGCGTGGACATGAGCATCCTGCACGGCCAGGTGGACGAGATCCAGGACGAGACCTTCGGCTCGCTGGCCGTCTATGCCAGCGGCGAGGCCGACCGCCTGCGTGGCGCCGTGGCGCACCTGCGCGCCAGTGGCGTCGCCGTCGAAGAAGTGGCCGTACCGGCTTGAGGAAGGGAAAAAACATGTTCGACAACTTCACCCCGGCCATGCTGGACCTCTTCGCATCGTCGCTGTGGGAAACGCTGGTCATGGTCGGCATCTCCGGCCTGGTCGGCGGCCTGCTGGGCGTGCCGCTGGGCGTGTTCCTGCGCCTCACCGACCAGGGCGGCGTGCTCGAAAACGGGCCCGTCAACAAGCTCGTGGGCTGGCTGGTCAACGCCGTGCGCTCCACGCCCTTCATCATCCTGCTCGTGGCCATCATCCCGTTCACGCGCTTCATCACCGGCTCGTCCATCGGCACGGCCGCGGCCGTGGTGCCGCTGACCATCGCCGCCGCCCCGTTCGTGGCGCGCCTGGTGGAGGCCGCGCTGCGCGAGGTGGACCACGGCCTCGTGGAAGCCGCCCAGGCCATGGGCGCGACCACCAGCCAGATCGTGTGGAAGGTGCTGCTGCCCGAGGCGCTGCCCGGCATCGTGGCGGGCCTGACCATCACCTTCGTGAGCCTCACGGGCTACTCGGCCATGGCCGGCGCCATCGGCGGCGGCGGCCTGGGTGACCTGGGCATCCGCTACGGCTACCAGCGCTTCCTGCCCGAGATCATGCTGGCCGTGGTGCTGGTGCTGATCTTCTTCGTACAGGCCGTGCAGAGCCTGGGCGACTGGGCGGTGCGCAGGCTCAGCCACCGCTGACCCCAGGCACCAGTCGCCTGTTGATTGCTATCTAATTGATAGCTATTGGCGCTTGATGGTAAAGCGTTTGTGGCTGTTTTTTGCTGCAAGTTTGGTGCGGGGCTGTGCCCGCCGCCGGATGCTTCATTCCGCAGAGATCCGGTGGTCCGCCACCAGCCTGGCAAAACGCGCCGTGTCGCTGGCGATCTGCTGGGCCATCTGCGCCGGGGTGTTGCCGACGGGCTCGGCGCCGATGTCCAGCATGCGCTTCCTGAAGTCGGCCGACTGGATCACCTTGACCATTTCGGCGTTGAGCCGTTCCACGACCTCGGGCGGCGTGCGCACGGGCGCGAGCACGCCGAACCAGGTGCCGATGTCGAAGCCCGCGAAGCCGCTCTCCTGCAGGGTGGGCACGTCGGGCAGCGCGGACGACCGCCTGGCCGTGGTCACGGCCAGCGCGCGCAGCTTGCCGGCCTTGATGTGCGGCAGCACGGGCGTCACGGTGTCGAACGACATCGATACCTGGCCGCCCAGCAGGTCGGTGGTCAATGGCCCGCTGCCCTTGTAGGGCACGTGCAGCAGCGGCTGGCCGATGGCCGTGGCGAACTGCGTGCCGATCAGGTGCTGCGCGGTGCCCGCGCCGTTGGAGCCGTACGAGAACTTGTCGGGCGCGGCCTTCACCAGGGCCACGAGTTCCTTCACGTCCCTGGCGGGCGTGGCGGCGCTCACGGCAAGCACATTGGGCACGAGCGCCACGGTGGTGATGGGCGCGAAGCTCTTCTGGAAGTCGTAGCCGAGCTTCTTGTACACGCTGGTGGCGATGGTGTGGTGCACCGCGCCCATCAGCAGCGTGTGGCCGTCGGCAGGTGCCTTGGCCACGTAGTCGGCGCCAATGGTGGCGCCCGCGCCGCCCCGGTTTTCCACGATGACCGGCTGGCCCAGTGCCACGCCCAGCTTTTCGCCCAGTGCGCGCGCCAGCACGTCGGTGGTGCCCCCGGCCGCGAACGGCACGACGATGGTGACGGGCTTGGCGGGCCAGGCCGGGCCCTGCGCGTGGGCCTTTGTGCCGGGCAGCAGGCAGGCGGCTGCGGCGACCGCCGCCAGGGCCATCAGGTAGGGGCGGCGCAGCGGCTGGGCGATGCAGGTGGGATGGGGGGTAGGGCGGCGCATGGTTTGTCTCCGAAAGGGTGGTTGTGCGGCGGGTGCATGGCCTTTGTGGCCTTGTTGTTCTGCCCGCCGGGGGCAAGTGCGGTCAGGCGGCTTTGCGCGCGGCCGGTGCGCTGCTGATGAGCGCGCACACGGCATCGGTCACCTGCGCCGTGGTGGCCGTGCCGCCCAGGTCGCGGGTGTGCAGGGCGGGGTTGGCGGTGACCTGCTCGATGGCCTGCATCACGGCGCGGGCCGCCTCGGCCTCGCCCAGGTGTTCCAGCAGCATCACCACCGACCAGAAGGTGCCGATGGGGTTGGCCAGGCCCTTGCCCATGATGTCGAACGCCGAGCCGTGGATGGGCTCGAACATGCTGGGGTAGCGGCGCTCGGGGTCGATGTTGCCGGTGGGCGCGATGCCCAGGCTGCCGGCCAGCGCCGCGGCCAGGTCCGAGAGGATGTCGGCGTGCAGGTTGGTCGCGACGATGGTGTCCATCGTGGCGGGGCGGTTGACCATGCGGGCCGTGGCGGCGTCCACCAGTTCCTTGTCCCATTGCACATCGGGGAACTCGGTAGCCACCTGCGCGGCGATCTCGTCCCACATCACCATGGCATGGCGCTGCGCGTTGCTCTTGGTGATGACGGTGAGTTGCTTGCGGGGGCGCGATCGGGCCAGGCGGAAGGCAAAACGCAGGATGCGCTCCACGCCCACGCGGGTCATGATGGAGACATCGGTGGCGGCCTCGATGGGGTGGCCCTGGTGCACGCGGCCGCCCACGCCGGAGTATTCGCCCTCGGAGTTTTCGCGCACGATGACCCAGTCCAGGTCCTGGGGCGTGCAGCGCTTGAGCGGCGCGTCGATGCCCGGCAGGATGCGCGTGGGCCGCACGTTGGCGTACTGGTCGAACCCCTGGCAGATCTTCAGGCGCAGGCCCCACAGCGTGATGTGGTCGGGGATGTCCGGGTCGCCGGCCGAACCGAACAGGATGGCGTCCTTGCCGCGCAGGGCGTCCAGGCCAGCGGCCGGCATCATCGCGCCGTGGGCGCGGTACCAGTCGCCGCCCCAGCCGAAATTCTCGAACGCGAACTGCAGGCCGGGGTGCTGGGCGGACAGGGCTTCCAGCACGCGCTGGCCTGCGGGAATCACTTCCTTGCCGATGCCGTCTCCGGGAATGGTGGCGATTTGGTAGGTGGTCATGGGGTGTACAAAGAACGGTGGTGGATGGCTGGACTTTAGGCCGCCGTGCGCACAGGAAATGCCCTGAAAGTGAATCCATCGTTAACCCTGGGTTAACATGGATGCATGAGCTCCAGCACCATCCAGCCCGCCGAACTGGGCTTTTTCTCCACCCTGGCCGCCAGCCCCAGCCTGAGCGCGGCGGGGCGCGAAATGGGCGTGTCCACCGCCGCCGTGAGCAAGCACCTGGCGCAGATGGAGCGGCGCCTGGGCGTGGTGCTGGTGAACCGCTCCACGCGGCGCATGAGCCTCACGCCCGAGGGCGAACTGCTGCTGGAGCACGCGCGCCGCATCCTGCGCGAGATCGATGCGCTCGATGAACTCATCGTGCAGTCCCGGGCAACCCCCAAGGGCCTGCTGCGCGTGAACGCCACGCTGGGCTTTGGCCGCATGCACATCGCGCCGGCCATCTCCGACTTCGTGCGGCTGTACCCCGAGGTGGACGTGCAGCTGCAGCTGTCGGTGCACCCGCCGCCGATCACCGACGACGCCTACGACCTGTGCGTGCGTTTTGGCGAGCCGCCCGACGGCCGCGTGATCGCGCGGCGCATCGCGCCCAACCGGCGCGTGTTGTGCGCGGCCCCGGCGTACCTGGACCGCCACGGCAGGCCGCGCGTGCCGCGCGACCTGATGGAGCACCGGTGCATCGGCATCCGCCAGGGTGACGAGGCCTACGGCCTGTGGCGCCTGACCACCGGGCGCGGGAGCAAGGCGCACACCGAGTCGATCAAGATCACGGGTAACCTGACCACCAATGACGGCGAGATCGCCGTGCTGTGGGCGCTGCAGGGCCACGGCATCGTGATGCGGGCGGAGTGGGACGTGAACCGGCACCTGGCGCAGGGCCTGCTGGAGCCCGTGCTGCCGCAGTACCAGACGCCCGCGGCCGACGTCTATGCGGTCTATCCGCAGCGCCACCAGTTTTCCACGCGGGTGCAGACCTTCGTCACCTTCCTGGCGCAGGCGCTGGCGCGGTCGGGCGCGCTGGCGGGCGTGGCACCGGATGCGGGGCCGCAGGCGGGCAGGCGCACTGCGAAGGTTTCTTGATCTGGCGCGGGGCGCGGGGCGGGCCATGCGGTTAGGCTGTGGTCCATCGCGGCCCACGCCCACCGTGGCCGCGCCGCCCCCCATCCAGCACATGACCACACCGTCCCGCCCACACCTTCATCCCGCCGCCTTGCTGGGCGGCGCACTGGCCTTCGCCACGGCCTGTGCCGCCCCCTGGCCCGCGCGGGCGGCCGAGCCCTTGGCCCCCACCGACTGGGCGCTGTCGAAGGATGGCGCGGTGGTCCTGGACCTGCGCGCCCGGCTGGCCTGGCCGCGCTGCGCCGAGGGCATGCAATGGAGCCGCCAGGCCGGTACCTGCACCGGCAAGCCACGGTTGCTGGACCGCGCCGAAGCCGCGGCGCTGGCCAGCGACCGCTGGAAGGCAGAGGGCGTGGCCTGGCGCCTGCCGCGTGCGCCGGAGCTGCAGCGGCTCATCGACCGCACGGCCAGTCCCCCGGGCCTGAACGCCGCGCTGTTTCCGGCGGCCCCCGCGCAGTGGCACTGGTCCGCCACGGCCAATGTGGCCGCGCAACGGGGCAACCCGTACAACTACAACACTGTCATGCAGGGGCGTTCCGGCGACGCGGCGGCCCAGATGGGGGCGATCAATGGCTGGGCGGTGAACCTGTCCACCGGCGAGGCGCGCGGCGATGTGGCCCGCGCCAGCAAGCTGCCGGTGCGGCTGGTGCGCCCGCTCGGCGAGGCCGAAGCGCCGCAGTAGCTGCCCTGGCCGCCCTGGCCGCTCGCACGGCCTTCAGGACGAGAGTCGCACCATCAGCAGCCCCGCGCACACCAGTGCGGCCGAAGCCATGCGCGCCGCGCCCAGGGGCTCCTTGAGCATCCAGGTGGAAATCAGCGCCACCAGCAGCACGCTGGTCTCGCGCAGGGCCGACACGGCGCCCATGGGCGCGCGCGCCAGGGCCCAGACGGCGATCCAGTAGGCGCCCATCTGCATCGTGCCGGCCGCGGCGCAGCGCCAGAGCATGGGCGGGTCGACCCGGAAGGCGCGGGGCCCTTTCCACCACAGAACGATGAGCGCCGTGGCGATGCCGTCGACCAGCGTGAGCACCACCGCGAAGCCGATGGCCGACCCCGCCTGACGTGCCCCCAGCGCATCCACCACCGTGTAGGCGGCGATCAGCACCCCGGTCAGCAGCGCATACCCCACGGCCCGGCGCTGCGTGCCGCCACCCCGCACGAGCGCCAGCGACAGCACGCCCGCGCACAGGCAGGCAACGCCCCACAGCGCCCCGGCCCCTGGCCATTCCCCCGCGAACACGGCCGCCCCCGCCACCACCAGCAGCGGCGCCGAGCCCCGGGCGATGGGGTAGACCTGCCCCATGTCGCCGTGGTTGTAGGCAATGGGCAAGGCGAAGTGGTAGGCCGTGTGCACCGCAACGGACAGCGCGAGCAGCGGCCAGCTGGCCGCGGCCGGCAGGTTGACCCATGGCAGCGCCAGCAGGGACAGACCGCTGCCCATGAGCGTGGTGATCGCCATGGCGGTGATGCGGTTGCCGCCCAGCTTGATGGCGCTGTTCCAGCCCGCGTTGAGCGCGGCCGACAGCAGCACGATGAGGAAGACGTCGTTGGTGAGCATGGCGATGGGGTTCCGGGGGCTGAGTGAGTGCGCGCAGGGGCCAGTTTTTTGATGGGCGAATGATGTTTTTCAGCCAGACATCTGTAAAGTTGAATTCAATGACTATTGAATTCAGGATTCCTGATGCGAAACCTCAACCTGGACCAGGTCCAGACCCTTGTTGCCATCGCCGACCTGGGCACGCTGGCCGCCGCGGCCCAGGCCCTGCACCTGGCGCCACCGACGGTCAGCCTGCACATCAGTGAACTGGAGTCGCGGCTGGGCGCCGCGCTGGTGGTGCGCGGCCGGCGCCAGGCCAGCCTGACGCCGGCTGGCGAGGCGCTCGTGGCCGGGGGGCGCCGCCTGCTGGCCGGGGCCGACGAGGTGGTGGAGCAGGTGCGCCGGCGCGCGCAGGGGCTGGAAGGCCTGGTGCGCCTTGCCACCACGGCGGGCGTGAGCGCGGGCTTGCTGCCCCGCCTGCTGGAGCGGCTGGCCCGTCAAAGCCCGGGCGTGGATGTGAAGCTGGATGTGCTCAGCTCCGCCGAGGCCATGGCCCGGCTCGGCGCGGGCACGCTGGATCTGGCCATCGTCGCGATGCCGCAGGCCGCCGGCCGCGACGTGCAGGTGCGCCCCTGGCGCACGGACCCCATGGTGGCGCTGATTCCGCCCGCGTGGGATGCGCCGGCGCAGGCCACGCCACAGTGGCTGGCCGGCCAGCGCTGGATGTCCTTCGGACCGGCCACGCAGATGTACCGGCTCATCGCCGGCTGGTTCGCGCAGGCCGGCCTGAACCCCCGCCCCCGCATGGAGCTGAACCACCCGCTGGCACTGCGCAGCCTGGTGGGCGCCGGCCATGGCGTGGCGGTGCTGCCGCTGGAGCAGCCCGGGGTGGCGGGCGGCGATGTGGAGCAGGACAACGCGGGCCTGCAGGTGCGCCCGCTGAGCCCGCCGCTGTGGCGGGAGCTGGGGCTGGCGCGGCGGGCGTCGCAGGTGCACGACACGGCCATCCTGGCGGTGTGGGCGGCTCTGGAGTCCCTGGCCGTGCCGTGACGGGCACTGGCTGCGCGCTACCGTGCCTTGCCGCCTCCCTCATTCCCGGCCCCTGGTCCGTCCAGGCAAGGGCAGGGCAGGGCAAGGCAAGGCAATGGGCCCCCGAAAGAGGCTTACAGCAGCCGGACCTCGAAGTACGCGCCGTCTCCTTCCCCCAGGTCGCGAAACCCCGCCTGCCGCGCGGCGACGCTGGCTTTGCCCCATTGCTTGATCAAGGCGAGGTCACCGGCCGACACGATCTCGGGCGGCGATTCTTCCAGGCTGGACATGGTGTCCAGGGCCGCGGCGACCTGCGCGGGGCCGCCGAGCTGTTTTTCGAGCTCCCTGGCATAGCGTGCCTCGGCGGCCATGCGCTCCCGGGGTGGCAGCTCTTCAGGGTAGTCGCGCAGGGCGACCGCGTAAGTGGATTCAAGAACTTCCATGGCGCTTCTCCGTAAATGATTGACTGTATAAATATACAGTTTTATCGGGCGCGCTGCATGCGGGTTGGTCCGGGGCGGGTGCCGGGGGCGCTGTCCCCGGAGGGGCAGGGAAAGGTCAGATCCGCTTGCAGAAGAACGTGGTGCCGCAGAACGCTCCGTCCGGCATCAGCGCATAGTCGGGCACCACGCCCACGCGCTGCCAGCCGGCGCGCTCGTACAGGCGCTCGGCGTCGCCGCCGGTCACGGTGTCGAGCACGAGCACGGTCTTGCCCTCGGCGCGCGCTGCGTCGTCCACGGCGGCCATGAGCTGCTGGGCGATGCCCCGGCGGCGGGCCTGGCGGTGCACCAGCATCTTGGCCACGTCGGCGCGGTGGGGCTGGTTGTCGGGCATGGCGGTGACGAGCTGCACGGTCCCCACGATGTGGCCTCCCGGGGCCTCGGCCACCAGCAGCACGCGTTCGTTGCGGGCCACGCCGTCGGCCACGCCGCTCCAGAACGCGAGGGCCTTGTCGCGCGGCAGCGGCCACATGAAGCTCACCGACGCCCCACCTTGCACGCAGTCGATCAGCACGTCGGCCAGCGCCGGCACGCTCGCGGCCGCCTCGCGGCCGCCCAGGCGCCGGATGGTGACGGCGGGCGAAGGGGCCCGTGTGTCGGAGGTCATGGTTTTCTCCTCGGGGTGGGGGATGCGAAGCGGGCAGGCGGCAGGCCCATCGTGGTGAGCGCCACCAGGTAGCGCGCGGGCCGCGTGCCCGGGTTGTGGAACACGATGGGCTGGTTGAGCTGCATGGCCAGGCAGTCCCCCGCGCCCAGCGCCCAGGTGGTGGTGCCCACGGTCAGGTCCATGCGGCCTTCCACCAGCCAGACCTGCTGGTGGATGTCGGCATCGTGCACGGCCGAGTCGAGGGCGACGCGCTGGCCGGGCGGAAACTCCACCTCCACCAGCTGCAGCGGCGAGGGCGCGGGCGGCGACAGCCGGCGGCGCACATAGCCCGAGGCCGGGTCCTGCCAGCGGGGCTGGTCGGCGGCCCGGATCAGGGGCGAGGGCAGGGCCTCGCCCTCGGTGCCGTCCTCGAAGAAGGAGGCGAGTGCCACGCTCAGCCCGACGGCCAGTTTGTCCAGCACGGCGGCCGTGGGGCTGCTCTGGCCGCGTTCGATCAGCGAGATGTTGGAGCGGCTCACGCCGCTGCGTTCGGCCAGCGTGTCCAGTGAGTAGCCCCGGGTGTCGCGCAGCTCGCGCAACCGGCGGGCGATGCGGTGGTTGATGTCCATGGCGGCAGTTTAATGGAAATTTATTCCATAAAACTGGAAATTGGTGGCGGCAAGCTCACGGATGGGGGCGTGTCGCAGGATGGGGATGCGGCAGATGGGAGACTTTTTGCTTCTGTTTTCATAGCTGGAAGCGTACATCCATAAAGCGCTGTAGCCATTTTTTATCGAGTTGATACACCCACGTGGCCTTGGCGGCCCGCGCCAGCCGCGCTGATACTGTGTGTACTTTGCATTTCGATCTGCCAGAACAACCGCCGGAGACATTCAGACCATGACGCTGCCTTTTCACACGCTCGACCCCGACTTGTTTGCCCGTGCCCAGCCGCTGCTGGATGAAGAGTGGCTGGCGCGCGACGCCGACCTCGCGCCCGCGCTGCCCACGGTGCTCGCACGCAACGTGGGGCAGGACTGGCACAAGGCGGGCACCTTCCGCCACCATCTGGTGGGCGTGGCGCGCTCGCTCACCGTGTGGCGGCAGCCGCGCGATGTGCGCCTTCTGGGGCTGCTGCACAGCGTGTATGGCAATGCCTTCGTGGACCTGGTGAAGTTCGACCCCGCCCGGGAGCGTGCGCGCGTGCGCGAGATCGCGGGCGAATCGGCCGAGCACCTGGTCTACCTGTTCTGCACGCAGTCGCGCACGCAGTTCGTGCAGCGCGTGCTGGCCGGGCAGCTGGAGCGCGATGGCAGCCTGGCGCTGGAGAAGGACGGCGTGCGCCACGTGCTCACGCCCTACGAGGTGGCGGCGTTCATCATCGTGAGCATGGCCGACGCCATCGAGCAGTGGTTCAGCTGGCAGGACGACATCTTTTCGCGCTTCCCCGCGGTGCAGCACCGTCCCCAGCCGGTGCACTGGGCCGCGTCGCTGTGGCCCGGGCCGATGCGGCCGAGCGGACGCATGGTCTCGCAGATCAACGGCCTGGGCCTGGCGCTGCAGCACCCGGGCCTCCAGGGCCTGCTGCCCACGCCGCCCGTGTTTGCCCATTGCACGCAGCCGCTGGCGGCGGCGGACGAGGCGGCGGCCGCCTCGCTGTACTGGTCGGTGATCCAGCAGGACCAGCCGCTGGTGGACCTGGACGTGGCCACCGGGGTGCTGGAAAGCGCGGTCCGTCACAACCCCTGGGTGGGCGAGCCACAGATGGTGCTGGCGCAGCTGTATCTGTCGGCGGGCCGCAGGCAGGACGCCAGGGCGGCGGCGGACAGCGCGCTGCAACTGTTCAGCGCCTGGGGGAATTCGTGGGACAAGCGGGTGCAGTGGGACGCCTGGGTGGCCTGGACGCGCATCCTGCTTCAGGGCGCGACGGTGGAAGGCACCTGGCCCGAGCGGCTGGACAAGCTCAACAACGTCGCGCTGCGAGGGTGACAAACGTTATTCATATTAATTGTAAGAACATAAAAACTTATTCGTTCCTGTTTTATCGGGGAAACCCTAGGATGCCTGCATCTCTTAACGAAAGGTGTCTTCCGTGAACAAGCGCTCGCTGCTGCAAACCACTCTCGCCCTGGCCCTCGCCACCGGCTTTTCGACCGGCGCCCTGGCGCAGGACAAGCCCCTGAAGATCGGCGTGACGGGCGGCCCCCATGCGCAGATCTTCGAAGTGGTCAAGAAGGTCGCCGAGAAGGACGGTCTCAAGATCCAGGTCGTCGAGTTCAGCGACTACGTGCAGCCCAATGCCGCGCTGTCGGCCGGCGACCTCGATGCCAACAGCTACCAGCACAAGCCCTACCTGGATGCCCAGGTCAAGGACCGTGGCTACAAGCTGGTGCCCGTGGGCTATACCGTCAATTTCCCGATCGGCCTGTATTCCAAGAAGGTCAAGAAGCTCGAAGACCTGAAGGAAGGCGCCAAGTTCGGCATTCCCAACGACCCCACGAACGGCGGCCGCGTGCTGCTGGTGCTGCAGGACAAGGGCCTGATCAAGCTGCGTGACGGCGCCGACCTGAAGGCCACGCCGCTGGACGTGGTGAGCAATCCCAAGAAGCTCAAGTTCGTGGAACTCGATGCCGCCCAACTGCCCCGCTCGCTGGATGATCTGGACGCCTCGGCCATCAACACGAACTTCGCGCTCTCCGCCGGCCTGAACCCGGGCAAGGATGCGATTGCGCAAGAGAACGCCAAGAGCCCCTACGTCAACCTGATCGCCGTGCGCGAAGCCGACAAGGACAAGCCCTGGGTGGCCAAGCTCGTGAAGGCCTACCACTCGGAAGAAGTGCGCAAGTTCATCCAGACCGAGTTCAAGGGTTCGGTGCTGCCAGGCTTCTGATGCTTCCAGCTGCCGGTGCCTGAACGGGCCCCGGCACGGCTTGTCCGCGGGCGTGCCGCACCCTGCGCGGCGCCATGGTGCCGCCCGGCCACCTGCTGCCGGTGCTGATCATCGGATCGTTGCATGGCACATTTCGACAGCATCGTCGTCGGCCTCGGGGCCGTGGGCTGCGCCACGCTGTACCAGCTGGCGCGGCGCGGGGCCAGGGTGCTCGGGCTGGACCAGTTCCAGCCGCCGCACAGCCTGGGCTCCTCGCACGGCCAGACCCGCATCACCCGGCTGGCGGTGGGCGAGGGCGACGAATACGTGCCCCTGGTGCGCCGCTCGCACGAGATCTGGCGCGAACTGGAGGCCGCGACCGGCCAGCCCATCTACACCCGCACCCACGGCCTGGTGCTCGGTCCGCGCGATGGCGCGCCGCTGCACCAGGGACGCCGCCTGGACTTCGTGCACAACACCATCGAGATCGCGCGCCGCCATGGCATAGACCACGAGGTGCTGGACCATGCCGACCTGCGCCGGCGCTACCCGCAGTTCCAGCTCAACGACCACGAATTCGCCTACTGGGAGCGCGACGCCGGCTTCGTGCGGCCCGAGGCCGCCATCAGCGCCCAGTTGCAACAGGCCCAGGTGCATGGCGCCACGGTGCAGACAGGGGTGCGCGTGACCGGCCTCGCGCGCGAAGGCGGGCACCTGCGGGTGGACACCACGCAGGGCCGCTACAGCGCCGGGCAGGTGGTGCTGGCCGCGGGCCCCTGGCTCCCGGGCCTGCTGGGCCAGGAGCTGTGGCATGCCTGGGCACCCCGGCTGGCGGTGTACCGCCAGGTGATGTTCTGGTTCGACGTGGGGGCCGCCAGGCCCTCGTTCGAGCCCGGGGTGTTTCCGGTCTTCATCTGGACCTTTCGCGACGGACCGGACGACTCGATCTATGGGTTCCCGATCGCGGATGCGGGCGCGCCGGCCTTCAAGGTGGCCACCGCACAGTACCTTGAGACCACCACGCCCGATACGGTGGACAGGGTCGTGGCCGATGCCGAGCGGGATTCCATGCTCCAGCGCCATGTGCTGCCGCGCTTTCAGGCCCCAGGCGCCCGCTGCACGGACGCGCGGGCCTGCCTGTACACGGTGACCCCGGACCATGGCTTCGTCATCGACCGCCTGCCCGGCTGGCCGGGCGTGCACGTGGCCTCGGCCTGTTCGGGCCATGGCTTCAAGCACTCGGCCGCCGTGGGGGAGGCCCTGGCGCAGCAGGTGCTCGACCTGCCGGAGCGCCTGGACCTGCGACCCTTTGGGCACGCCTTGCGCGGCCTGCCGTCCGCAGGGCTTGATTGATCAATCTGAAGGATGTTTTGGTTTTATAGAAACCAATTTTTATTCTTTTGGGTTTTATGAGAAGGGTTCTAGAGTGAACACATTGTTCACAGCAGCCCCGCCCATGAGGGCTGCGAAACCCTAGCCTCAAGGACCCCTGCCATGCCTTCATCCGCCATCCAGGACACCCAGGACGCTGTGCTCGCACAGGAACTGGAATCCGCTCGCTCGGTCGCCCTGGCCTCCGGCCTGCCCTATGCGGGCGGCGTTGCGCCCACCGTGGCGTGGAAACTCGTCCTGGCCGGCGATGCCGTGCTGGTGGACGTGCGCTCGGCCGAAGAGCTGAAGTTCGTCGGCCAGGTGCCGGACAGCCTGCACGTGCCCTGGGCCACGGGCACCGCCCTGCAGCGCAACCCGCGCTTCGTGCGCGAGCTGGAGGCCCGCCTGGCCAGCCACGGCGGCAAGGAGGCCACGGCGCTGCTGCTGTGCCGCAGCGGCAAGCGCTCGGCCCTGGCGGCCGAGGCGGCGGCCAAGGCCGGCTTCACCCGTGTCTTCAACGTGCTCGAAGGCTTCGAGGGCGAGATCGATGGCCGCAAGCAGCGCGGCGGCTCCGACGGCTGGCGCTTTCACGGCCTGCCCTGGGTCCAGGACTGAAGAACCGACTGCCCGCGGCCAACCCCCTCACGACTGAACCACTGCTCTCTCTTCTTCCCATGGCCGTCTTCAACATCGAACCCATCGTGCAGTCCCTGCACGCCGTGCGCCGCGACTGGCGCAGCCTGCAAAAGCGCTCCCAGGAGCCGGGCGGGCGCGAGTTCCCATCGCGTGACGCACTGGCCGACATCGTGGACAAGCTCAAGGGCGTGCTGTTTCCCATGCGCCTGGGTCCACCCGACCTGCGCCAGGAGAGCGAGGACTTCTATGTAGGCCACACGCTGGACGCCGCCCTGCACGCGCTGCTGGCGCAGATCCGCCTGGAGCTGCGCTACGTGCTGCGCCACCAGCCGGTGGAAGAGCAGAACATCGAAAAGCGCGCCGTGCAGGCGGCACGCACTTTCGCCGCGGCGCTGCCCGAGACGCGCAGCCTGCTCGACAGCGACGTGCTGGCCGCCTACCACGGCGATCCGGCCGCGCGCAGCGTGGACGAGGTGCTGCTGTGCTACCCCGGCATCCTGGCCATGATCCACCACCGCCTGGCGCACACGCTGTACCAGCTGGAGTTGCCGCTGCTGGCGCGCATCGTGGCCGAGCAGGCCCATGCGCAGACCGGCATCGACATCCACCCCGGCGCGCAGATCGGCGCGGGCTTCTTCATCGACCATGGCACGGGCGTCGTGATCGGCGAGACGGCGGTGATCGGCGAGCGCGTGCGTGTCTACCAGGCCGTCACGCTGGGCGCCAAGCGCTTTCCCACGGACGAGGATGGGCACTTGCAGAAGGGCCTGCCACGCCACCCGGTGGTGGAAGACGATGTGGTCATCTACGCCGGGGCCACGGTGCTCGGCCGGGTGACGCTGGGGCGCGGCGCCACCATCGGCGGCAATGTCTGGATCACGCACGACGTGCCCGCGGGCGGCAACGTGACCCAGGCCCTGTCGCGCCACAACGGGCACCACGACGGCGACGAACCCGGGGTGGGCGTGGCATGAGTGAGGTGCTGGTACGCAGTTTCGGCACCGCCGTGCGGCGCCTGCGCGAAGCGCGCGGCTGGTCGCAGGAGCAACTGGCCGGGCATGCCGACCTGAACCGCTCCTACGTGGGCGAGATCGAGCGCGGCCGCGCCATTGCCTCGCTGGTCACCATTGACAAGCTCTCGCAGGCCCTGGGCGTGAGCAGTGCCACGCTGCTCGGACATTGCGACGAATTGAACAGCGCCCATGTGCTGAAAGGCTCGCGATTGGCGGCTATAGCATGTTGAAGCGATAGCGGGGGAATCCGACACTGGCTGGGAATCGAAACCTGTTCGTTTACCAACCTTTCTGATACGGAGCCTCACATGACGGCAACAGTGGGCGGCACGACCGCCCTGGGCGACAACGCAGCACGGCAACTTGCCAACGCGACCAAGACCACCGCACAACTCTCGACCATCTCGCCGCGCTGGCTCACGCACCTGCTGCAGTGGGTGCCGGTGGAGGCAGGCATCTACCGCCTCAACCAGGTCAAGAACCCCGAGCTGATCAAGGTCACCTGCACGGCCCGCGAGGAAGAGAACCAGTTGCCGCGCACCTTCGTGGACTACGAAGAGAACCCGCGCGAGTTCTTCCTGAACGCCGTGAGCACCGTGCTCGATGTGCACACCCGCATCTCCGACCTGTACAGCAGCCCGCACGACCAGATCAAGGAACAGCTGCGCCTGACGATCGAGACGATCAAGGAAAACCAGGAGAGCGAGCTCATCAACAACCCCGACTACGGCCTGCTGGCCCAGGTGACGGAAGAGCAGCGCGTGTTTCCGCTCACCGGCGCGCCCACGCCGGACGACCTGGACGAGCTGCTCACCAAGGTCTGGAAGGAGCCCGCCTTCTTCCTGGCCCACCCGCTGGCGATCGCCGCCTTCGGCCGCGAGGCCACGCGCCGTGGCACGCCGCCGCCCACGGTGAGCCTGTTCGGCTCGCAGTTCATCACCTGGCGCGGCATTCCGCTGATCCCTTCGGACAAGGTGCCTGTGGCCGATGGCAAGAGCAAGATCCTGCTGCTGCGCGTGGGCGACAAGCGCCAGGGCGTGGTCGGCCTGTTCCAGCCCGGCCTGCCGGGCGAGCAAAGCCCCGGCCTGTCGGTGCGCTTCATGGGCATCAACAACCATGCCATCGCGTCCTACCTGATCTCGCTGTACTGCTCGCTGGCCGTGCTCACGCCCGATGCCCTGGCCGTGCTGGACGACGTGGAGATCAACAAGTACCACGACTACCCCGACACCTACAAGTAAAGCGCCGCGTGGTGACCACTCCATCCTCCCTTCCTGCCAGCGTACCCGCCACGCTGCAGCCGCCGATCGACCCGGCGCTGCTGGCCGGGCTGGTGACGGCCCTGTTCGCGGCCCGGCCTGGCGAAGAGCCGCGCTTTGCCGGGCCGGCCACAGGCCGGCCCTCCACGCCACCGGGCTCGCTGCCTGGTGCGGGGCAGGGCACGCCCTGGCCTCCTGGCGTGCAGGCGCCCGTCAACATCGCACCGGCCGGCTCGCCGCTGGTCAGCCCGGCGGGCTTTGGCCCCGGCGTGCCCGGCACCCCCATCCCGCAAGGGCTGGTGCCGGGTGCCAACCTGGTGCCGGCCTCGCCCACGCCGCTGGCCTCGCTGGCGCACCGTGCGCCGGCCCTGCTGCCTCATGCGGTGGCTGGCAACGGCGTACCCGACTCGGTGATCAGCACCTTGCCGGCCTACGAGCCGCGCTTTGGCAGCGGCGTGCTGGGGGTGCCCGAGGCGGCGTAGCCTTCCGCACCACCCGTCCCATCGACAGCATCGCCGTACTACTTTCTCGGTGAGCGCCATGGCCACCCGCTGGCGGCCGACCGCGCACCGCAGGTGGCACCGCCCGACGGGCATGGCGCCGTTCCCGGCGGGCTCGATGCCCTGGCGCGCCTGCCTTTTGCTGCACCCGAAGTGCCGCGCGTGGGCTCGCCCACGGCCGGCACCGGCGTGCCCAGCACGGTGCCATCGACCGAGCCGCGTTTCTACTTCGCCGACGCCGTGGTGCTGCCCGGCGGCTACACCACGCCCGGCCGTGCCCCGGCTGCCGGCAGCGTCCCGCAGGCCGACCGCAGCGCCCACCCCGCGTTCGACGTGCATGCGGTGCGCCGCGACTTCCCGGTGCTGCAGGAGCGCGTGAATGGCCGCCAGCTCGTCTGGTTCGACAATGCGGCCACCACGCACAAGCCGCAGTCGGTCATCGACCGCATCAGCCACTTCTACGCGCACGAGAACTCCAACATCCACCGTGCGGCGCATGAACTGGCCGCCCGTGCCACGGACGCCTACGAGGGCGCACGCCAGCGCGTGCAGCGCTTCATCAATGCGCCCGACGTGAACGAGGTGATCTTCGTGCGCGGCACCACCGAGGCCATCAACCTGGTGGCCAAGAGCTGGGGCGCGCAGCATGTGGGCGAGGGCGACGAGATCATCGTCAGCCACCTGGAGCACCATGCCAACATCGTGCCCTGGCAGCAGCTGGCGGCTGCCAAGGGCGCGCGCCTGCGCGTGATCCCGGTGGACGACTCGGGCCAGGTGCTGCTCGATGAGTACCAGAAGCTCTTGAACGACCGCACCAAGATAGTGGCAGTCACCCAGGTCTCCAATGCCCTGGGCACCGTGGTGCCGGTCAAGGAGATCGTGGCCCTGGCCAGGCGGGCGGGTGCCACGACCCTGGTCGACGGTGCGCAGTCGGTCTCGCACATGCGGGTGGACGTGCAGGACCTGGGGGCCGACTTCTTCGTGTTCTCGGGCCACAAGGTCTTCGGGCCCACTGGCATCGGCGTGGTCTGGGGCAAGCGTGCGGTGCTCGAAGACATGTCGCCCTGGCAAGGCGGCGGCAACATGATTGCCGACGTGACCTTCGAGAAGACGGTGTTCCAGCCCATCCCGAACAAGTTCGAGGCCGGCACCGGCAACATCGCCGACGCCGTGGGCCTGGGCGCCGCCATCGACTACGTGAACCGGGTGGGCATCGAGAACATCGCGCGCTACGAGCACGAACTGCTGGCCTACGGCATGCGCCACCTGGGTGCGATCCGCGGCGTGCGGCTCATCGGCACGGCCGACGACAAGGCCAGCGTGATGTCCTTCGTGCTCGCGGGCTACACCACGGAAGAGGTGGGCAAGGCGCTCAACGAGGAGGGCATCGCCGTGCGCACCGGCCACCACTGTGCCCAGCCCATCCTGCGCCGCTTCGGCGTGGAGACCACGGTGCGGCCTTCGCTGGCGTTCTACAACACCTTCGAAGAGATCGACCGCCTGGTGGCCGTGGTGCAGCGCCTGGCCGGGCAGCGGCGCGCGGGCTAGCGGCCGACCGGGCGGGCCTTCATGGCGGCGCAATACGCTATACAAAATGCAGCAATTGCGCCGGGCCCGCCGCCCTGCGTTTTCACGGGGCTGTGGCTATCATGGCAAGCGCTGTGTACAGCATGGCCCGGTACGTTCCGGTCGATGCCATGCGGTGCTTTTTTTCTCCGTTGTCGTCCATTCACAAGGAGTTTTCATGAGCAATGTCCAGATCGCCGTCATCGTCGGCAGCCTCCGCAAGGATTCCTTCAATCGCCAGCTGGCCACCGCCATCGCGCGGCTGGCACCGGCGGATTTCCAGTTCACGCAGTTGCGCATTGACGACCTGCCTTTGTACAACCAGGACGACGATGGCCAGCAGGCCGCGCCAGTGTTGCGCCTCAAGCGCGAGATCCAGGCCGCGCAGGGCGTGCTTTTCGTGACGGCGGAGTACAACCGGTCCATCCCCGGCGTGCTCAAGAACGCCATCGACCATGCGTCGCGGCCCTATGGCCAAAGTGCATGGGCGGGCAAGCCCGCGGGCGTGATCGGCGCGTCGGTGGGGGCCATCGGCACGGCCCTGTCGCAGCAGCACCTGCGCAACGTGCTGGCCTACCTTGACATGCCCACCCTGGGCCAGCCCGAAGCATTCATCCATGCCAAGGATGGTCTTTTCGATGCCGATGGCAACGTGGGCGAAGGCAGCAGGAAGTTCCTGCAAGGCTGGGTGGACAAATACGTGGCCTGGGTGAAGGCGCACGCGGCCTGAACGGCCGCGCCATCTGCACCTTTGGCGTCAGCGCGCGCAGGGGCGCAGATGCCGCTCGAAGAAGCTCAGAGGGTCTGCGATCACGGCTGCCCTGATGCGGGGGGCCGCCGGCGGCAGCAGTTGCGGTGCAGCCGGCTGGCGGCGGTCCAGCCCGGCTGCGGATGCCGCTCAGGCTGCCTGTGCCACCCGGGCCTGGTTGGCCGCGACGGTGGTGTGGGCCTGCAGGTCACGGTCGGCATTGGCCAGGGCCGCTGCCTTGGCGTCCGGGCCCATGCCCACGCCTTCGGCGCGCACGAAGCGCACGTCGGTGATGCCGAAGAAACCGAACACGACCTTCAGGTAGCTTTCCTGGTGCTCCAGTGCCTGGCCGCCTTCGCTGGTGGAATACACGCCGCCGCGGCTGGACGCCACGATCACCGTCTTGCCCCCGGCCAGGCCCACGGGGCCCTTGTCGGTGTACTTGAAGGTGCGGCCCGTCTGCGCGATGCGGTCGATCCAGGCCTTGAGCTGGCTGGGTATCGAGAAGTTGTACAGCGGAGCGCCGACCACGATCACGTCGGCGGCCAGGAACTGGCTCACCAGCGCTTCGGACACGGCGTTTTCCTGGCGCTGGAGTTCCGTCGCCGCGGCCTGGCCGGTGCGAAAGCCCAGGGAGTCGGATGACAGGTGCGAAGGCGCCTGGGCGGCGAGGTCGAGGTACTGCACGCTGGTGCCGGGGTGGCTGGCCTGCCATGCGCCCACGATGCGGGCGGTGAGTTCGCGGGAGACGGATTGTTCGCCGGTGATGGCGGAATCGATGTGAAGCAGTTGCATGAGAGAACTCCTTGGGGGTGTGTCAGTGGTGGGACCACGGCGTGTGGCCATGGGATGAATTGTGGGGACGCATCAAAATGTTGATAAGGTAGTGAACTTGCGATAGATTGTTCTATCCATAGAACGATCAGGGCGTGTGATGCGCCTTGCCCTACCGTGGGACCTCCATGCCGGTGATCACTGGGCGCGGGCACAGGCCTTGTGGTCCCGGCTTTCGCGGGCACGTCAACGTGCACAACACGCTCACAACACGCTCTCACCATGCAAGACCTCAACGACATGCTGTATTTCGCCGAAGTGGTGGAGCGGGGCGGCTTCGCCGCCGCCGGGCGGGCGCTGGGGATCCCCAAGTCGCGCCTCTCTCGGCGCGTGTCGGATCTGGAAACGCAGCTGGGCGTGCGGCTGTTGCAGCGCACCACGCGCAAGCTCTCGCTCACCGAGGTGGGAGAAGCCTATCTGCGCCATTGCCAGGCCATGCGGGAATCCGCCCAGGCGGCTGCCGACACCGTGGCCCAGGTGCAGACGGCACCGCGGGGCACCATCCGCGTGAGCTGTCCGGTGACGCTGGCGCAGACCGTGCTGGCCGAGTTGATGCCGCAGTTTCTTGCCACCTACCCCGAGGTGCGGGTGGAGATGCTGGTGAGCAACCGCGCCGTGAACCTGGTGGAGGAAGGCATCGACGTGGCCCTGCGCGTACGGCCCTCGGTGGAGGACAGCGGCAGCATGGTCGTCAAGCGCCTTGACCATGCAACCCAGATCCTGGTGGCCAGCCCGGACCTGCTGATCCGCCAGGGCACCCCCGAGACGCTGGAGGACCTGGGGCGGCTCGACAGCATCGCCATGTCGGCGCCCGATGGCCGGTCCACCTGGAACCTCATCGGGCCCGGCGGTGTGCACCAGGTGGTGCACCACGCCCCCCGCTACGTGGCCGATGACCTCCTGACCCTCAAGATCGCGGCGATGGCGGGCACCGGCATCTGCTGGATGCCGGACTACATGTGCTCCGAGGAAATACGGGCGCGCCGGCTGGTGCGGGTGCTGCCGGACTGGGCTCCCCTGCCCGCCATCGTGCATGCGGTGTTTCCATCGCGCCGAGGCCTGTCCCCGGCGGTGCGGCGTTTTCTGGACTACCTGGGCGAGGCCATGCCCGGACGCAGCAGCCTGAGCACCCGCCAGGCCCTGATGGGGGTGGACGGGGCGGATATCTGAGCCGTGGCTGCGGCGCGGCGCGCCCGGCGTGCGGCGTCGCCGGTCGTGGAAAAGACGGTGCCCCACCCGTGCCACGCCTGCGCCCCGCCTTTTGGCGCCACAATGCAACGAATTGCAACTGTGCGGGCAACCCCTGTGTGTACCGTACCGGGGCGGCCCGGTGATTCTTCGTGACCGCTCCACACCCCATCGATCAAGATATTCGGCAAGCCCGCGTGCACCCTGCGGTGCGGGCCATCGTGGTCCCGCCGTGCCCCGAGTCGCTGCTGCGCCTGCAGCAGATCGTGGCCGCGCCCGAGCTGGACTCTGCCGCCCTGGAGCAACTGGCCTCCTCGGACGTGGCCCTGGCCGCCGCCGTGATGCGGCTGGCCAACAGCCCGCTGTATGGCCTGGCCCAGCCGGTGCAGACCGTGGGCATGGCGCTCACGGTGCTGGGCCTGCAGCCGGCGGTGGAGCTGCTGTCGGCCTTCATCACGCGCAATGCCCTGCAGGTGCGGTCTCCGCTGCTGGAGCATTTCTGGGAAAGCTCGCAGCGCCGCGCCATCGCGTGCGAGCACATCGGCCACCAGCTCTACAGCTTTGACCCGGGCCTGGGCTACAGCTTCGGGCTGTTCTGCCATGTGGGCATGCCCGTGCTGGTGAAGGCCGTGCGGGGCTATGCCGGCACCGTGACCGAGGCCCTGGCCCGCAAGGACCGCACCTTCACCCAGACCGAAAACGCCAGCCACCGCACCGACCACGCGGTGATGGGCGCCATCGTGGCCCGCACCTGGCACCTGCCGGGGGATGTGGCGCAGGCCATCTGGCTGCACCACGACTTTGCGTGCCTGGGCGATGAGCGCTTCAACCCCACGGTTCGGCACCTTGTGGCGCTGGGCCTGCTGGCCGAGTACCTGGTGAACCACCACGACAGCCTGGCCCCCACGCGCGAATGGCTGCAGCATGGCCAGGCCTGCATGCAGCATCTGCATGTGACACAGGATGAGCTGGACCACTGGATCGACGCGCTGCACCCGGCTTTCGAGGCCGTGCGGTTCTGAGCCTGGACACTCCCTGCGCTGGAGGTTCCGCGGCTAGCGTTGTTCAGCCTCGATGAGGTCCGCAATGCGCGCATGTCCCCGTTGCCGGGCTTGCTGCGCCGCGTTCAGGCCTTCGCGGTCCACCAGGGTTCGGTTGGCGCCCAGGGCCAGGAGTTTCTGGACGGCGGTGGCCTGGCCGTGGATGGCCGCGAGCATCAGTGCCGTCCTGCCAGCGCTGTCGCGGGCGTCGATGGGCGCGCCCTGGCGAACGAGGCTTTCCACCTGGAGGGGGTCGCCTGTACGGGAGGCTTCCCACAAGTGCCGCGACAACAAGGCGCTGGAACCCGCATCGGCGCTGGGTGCGGTGGCAGCAAGTTTGCCGTTCGCAGCATTGCCCCCTTGTAGGCTGCGGGCCGCAGCAGCGGCGGCAGGTGCCGCAGCGGATGGCATGGCCTGGGGCTGTGGCACCACTTCCCTCGAAGCGGCACCATCTTGCGCAACGGAGCGCTCGCGCATCTCGGCGCGGGGGGCTGGCGCAGCGGAGGGCGCGGGGGGCGGTGCGGGACGGGGCGTGATGGCCTTCTCGGCCGTCATGGGCGGCGATGCGGGAAAGCCTGAAACGGCCCCGGCTGCGCTGCGGCCCGGTGAGGACTCGGCCTCGGGGGCCGCGATTGCGGGGGCCGGTGCCGGTGCGGTCTTGGCCAGTGGCCTGGCCTGGCCTGGCGCCGCAGACGCAGGTTTTTGTGCCGTGGACCTGGCCGGTGGGATCGCCGTGTCGCGGGCACGGTCTGGCAAACCCGCAGCGGCCGATGGCGCCGCTGAGTTTGTTTCTGCCGCTGGGGCCGTGGAAGGTGCAGGTGGGGGAGCTGGCAATGCGGCGGGGGCTGGCGCTTCGGCCCGGCGCTGGCCATAGGCGACTTCTTTTTCTTCGGGCGACCCGCGCTCGAATTGCAGCATCAGCAAGCCAGTCAGCCCCACCACGGCCACGGTGGCCAGGGCCGAGATCTTCCAGCGCGACTGGTTGGCTGCGGCACGGGTGAGTGGGGCCGCCGTGGGCGATGGGGCCGTGGCGGCTGCTGCCGCCAGCATCTGCGCATGCGCGCGCACAGCATCGCGCACCTGCGCGCCGGGGCGGGCATCTTCCTGCGCGCTGGCTTCGCGGTATCGCCGGACCAGTTCGTCGTCTGGCGCGCTCATGCTGCAAACTCCTTGAGGTGCTGGCGAAGGCTGGCCCGCGCATAACGCAGGCGGCTCTTGGCGGTTTCAAAATTCACGCCCGTGGCCTGTGCAATCTCCTGCACGCTGAGGTCACCTTCGGCCTGCAGCAGAAAGGCCTCCCGCTGTTCGAGGGGCAGTTGCTCCACGGCGGCGATCAGCGCCGCCGCCTGCTCGCGGGACTGCAACTGCCGTACCGGCCCGAAGCCGGAGTCGGCCACCAGCGTGTCCGCCAGGCTGCGCGCGTCATCGTCGTCGCTCGCGTCCAGGCTGGCGTGGTTCTTGGCGGTGCGCAGATGGTCGACCAGCCGGTTGTGCGCCAGGGTGAACAGCCAGGTGCGGAATTTCGCCTTCACCTCGTAGCTGCCGGCATGGCGCGCCACGGCAAACCAGACATCCTGCAGCAGGTCGTCGGCCACGGCCTGGACCTTGACGCTGCGAAACACGAACCGCCACACCGCCAGTTCGTGCCGGCCATACAGCGCGTCGAATGCGCCCATGTCTCCCCCGGCATAACGCAGCATGAGCATCTCGTCGGTTTCGTCCGTGGGGGCGGGGGAGGGGGCGGTCGGCACCCGCGCATTATGCGAGGCCCTCATGCACCGGCGGGCCTGTGCGGGGCGGAAGCCCTCAAGGCCTACCTCGGGTCGGGCACATAGGACAGGTTGTCCGACTGCGGAAATGCGCGGGGCACATGCGGCCGGGCCAGTGGCTCGCGGATCACGCCGCTGGCGACCAGGTTTTCGCGGCTGTCATACCGGATGCTGATCACTTCATTGGGCTGGTCCTGCAGGCGCGTGAAGGTGGTGTGCGAGACGACCGAGGTCTCGCGCTGGCCATGCGCCGTTCCCAGCTTGGGAGACGGCATGGGCGCCGCCTTGGCCACACTGTCCGCAGCCATCGACCGTGCGGAAGACTCGGCTTCCGAGGAGGGGGCGGGTGCCGCAGCGGCGGGTGCTGCCGATGGCGAGGGCAGATGGGGGACAGGCTCCTCGCGCAGGCGTCCCAGGCTGTTGCCGTTGCCGCCGCTGTTGTCGCGGCGCTGGCTCTGGCTGTACGGCTCGGGGGTGACGGCGGGCGAGGGCACCGGCGGCTGTTCGCGGAACAGCGCGACACCGATCACGCCCACGTGGGCCGGGCGGCCCGTGCGGCTGGCGTAGGAGTTGGCAATGCTGGAGAACTCGAAGGCCGCGACCTGGCTGTCGCTCTTGCGCCAGCCGGTGATCTGGTAGCGCTCGTAGGGCGAAAACACATAGCCGCGCTGATCCCAGGCGGCGGTTTCACCGCTGAGCACATTGACGCCATCCACCGAGGGCACGGCCAGCACCCGTTCACCCGAGCGGTTGCGCACCGTGATGGCGTAGCGCGCGCCAGGGCGGCCAGCCACCCAGTATTCGCCCTTGGCGTAGTGCACCGGCAGCGTGGTGCCCGTGTCGCGGTCCACGATGGTGACATCGGCCAGGCGGCCAATGGCCTGGGCCGGCAGGCTGGCCACTGCCAGCAAGGCGGCCAGCGCGGTGAGTGCGGGAAGGGTGAATGAACCGGGTTTCATGGCAGCTCCATCAAAGTGTTGTTGGTGCTGGGTGAAACGAACGGGGCGGGGGAATGGGGTTAAGGCTTCCAAAAAATCGCAGCCTCGGCAGGCGCTGGAGGTGGTCCATCAGCCTGTTGTTAGACGTTTTGGCGATTAAGTAAGAGCAATATATTCGTTTGGGTTTTAAAGGACCGATCGGAGAATGCTCCCTCAGACATTGAAGGAGCGTTCCACATGGCCACCTTGCGACTCGGCGACACCGCCCCCGACTTCACCCAGGAATCCACCGCCGGCACCATCCGTTTCCACGAATGGGCCGGTGATTCGTGGGTCGTGCTGTTCTCGCACCCCGCCGATTTCACGCCCGTCTGCACCACCGAACTGGGCAAAACGGCTGCCCTGGGCGGCGAATTTGCAAAGCGCAACGTCAAGCCCATCGCCGTGAGCGTGGACCCTGTCGATTCGCACAACCGCTGGGTGGGCGACATCAACGACACGCAGAACACCACCGTCAACTTCCCCATCCTGGCCGATGCGGACAAGAAGGTGGCAGACCTCTACGACATGATCCACCCCAACGCATCGACCACGGTCACGGTGCGCAGCGTGTTCATCATCGATCCCAAGAAGGTCATCCGCACCACCTTCACCTACCCCGCCAGCACGGGGCGCAATTTCGACGAGATCCTGCGCGTCATCGACTCGCTGCAATTGACGGACAGCCACAAGGTGGCCACTCCCGCCAACTGGAGGGACGGCGACGACGTGATCATCGTGCCCAGCCTGCAGGACCCGGCCGAGATCGCGCTGCGCTTTCCCAAGGGCTTCAAGGCGGTGCGCCCCTACCTGCGCATCACGCCCCAGCCCAACAAGTAAGCAGAAGAAGCAAGACACAACAGGGCAGGGCCGCGGCGCGAGGCTGTGGCGGGCCCTCTGATTTCCGTGAGCACCTCCACCTCCATCATCATCGTTCCCGGCTGGCGCGACTCCGGTCCCGGCCACTGGCAAAGCCTGTGGGCCGAGCGCATCCCGCACGCCCGCCGCGTGGTGCAAGACGACTGGATCACGCCCACGCGGTCTGCCTGGGTGGGCCAGCTTGAAAAGACCGTGCTCGCGGCGCCCGGCCCGGTGGTGATCGTGGCGCACAGCCTGGGCTGCATCGCCACGGCCCACATCGGCCCCGAAGCGGCTGCCCGTGTGTGCGGCGCGCTGCTGGTGGCCCCGGCCGACCCCGAGCGCCGGGCCGTGCTGAGCGACTTCGCGCCGGTGCCCTATGCCGCGCTGCCGTATCGCAGCATCGTGGTGGCCAGCAGCAACGATCCGTATTGCCCCATTCGCCTGGCGGGCGCCTATGCCCGTGCCTGGGGCAGCGAGTTCGTGCGCATGCAGAACGCCGGGCACATCAACATCGAGTCCGGCCATGGAGAGTGGCCCCTGGGCTGGGCGCTGCTGCAGTCGCTGGAGGGCGAACACGGCGCCCTGCCGCCATCCGCCGCCCATCCACACGCCACGTCGGCGGCATTCTGATTGCTATATTTTTAATAGCTTCCTGCGCTTGATCATCAAGCGCTGCGGGCCATTTTTTCTTGAAATCCGTCGCCAGGGCGCTTGCCAGGCCCGCTGGCAATCACCGGCCGGCCCGCCATTGAAAATCTATATTCCAATAGCTGATTATTTAACAAGAATATATTCTTTTGAGTTTTAAGCACGGCTCCGCACAATGGAGCATCTCCAGTACTTTTCGGGCGAAGGCACCATGACCTCTTTGAAACTCAAGACCCTTCTGGCCACCGTGGCCCTGGCTGCCAGCGGCATGGCCGCTGCACAGAATTCGCTGCTCAACGTGTCGTACGACGTGGCCCGAGAGTTCTACAAGGACTACAACGCCGCCTTCGCTGCCCACTACAAGAAGACCACCGGCCAGGACGTGAAGATCGACCAGTCGCACGCCGGCTCCAGCGCCCAGGCGCGCGCCGTGAACGACGGCCTGGCGGCCGACGTGGTGACCATGAATACGACGACCGACGTGCAGTTCCTCGCCGACAGCGGCGTGGTCGCCAAGGACTGGGCCAAGAAATTCCCGCACGACGCATCGCCCACCACCTCGACCATGCTGTTCCTGGTGCGCAACGGCAACCCCAAGGGCATCAAGGACTGGGAAGACCTGATCAAGCCCGGTGTGCAGGTGATCGTGGTGAACCCCAAGACCGGCGGCAACGGCCGCTATGCCTACCTGGCCGCCTGGGGCGCCGTGCGCGAAAAGGGTGGCACCGAGGCGCAGGCCGCCGAATTCGTGGGCAAGCTCTACAAGAACGTGCCCATCCTGGCCAAGGGTGGCCGCGATGCCACCGCCACCTTCCTGCAGCGCAACCAGGGCGACGTGCTGATCACCTTCGAATCCGAAGTGGTCTCCATCGACCGCGAATTCGGCGCCGGCAAGGTCGATGCGATCTACCCGTCGGTGAGCGTGGTGGCCGAGAACCCCGTGGCAGTGGTGGAGCGCACCGTGGCCAAGAAGGGCACCGCCCAGCTGGCCAAGGCGTACCTGGACTACCTGTACTCCGAGGAAGCCCAGGAAATCGCCGCCAAACACGCGATCCGCCCACGTTCGGAGGCCGTGCTCAAGAAGTACGCTGATACCTTCAAGCCGCTCAAGCAGTTCACGGTGGCCAAGTACTTCGGTTCGCTGACCGAAGCGCAGAAGGTGCACTTCAACGACGGCGGCCAGTTCGACAAGCTCTACACGCCCGGCGCCAAGTAGTAGTGGACAACCCCCTGAGCCGCTGTGCGGCTTCCCCCTTCTCTGGGCTATCGCCGGGAAGGGGGACGACGCCAGCGCCGCGGGGCGGCCCTTGCGCGGCGTCTGCTGGCTTGGGTCGCGCCGGTTCCTACCGACGATGCGCAATGGATAACAACATATGAACGGTAAAAAAAGCGCACCAAGAAGCGCTAGGAGGGTATTGCCCGGCTTTGGGCTGACCCTGGGCTACACGCTTTTCTATCTGAGCATCATCGTGCTGATCCCGCTGTCGGCACTGATCTTCAAGACCTTCACGCTGACCTGGGAGCAGTTCTGGGCGGCCATCAGCGCGCCGCGCGTGATGGCCTCGTACCGGTTGACCTTCGGGGCCTCGTTCCTCGCGGCGCTGGTCAACCTGGTGTTCGGCCTGCTGATCGCCTGGGTGCTGGTGCGCTACAAGTTTCCGGGCAAGAAGATCGTCGATGCACTGGTGGACCTGCCGTTCGCCCTGCCCACGGCGGTGGCCGGCATCTCGTTGACCGCCTTGCTGGCCGGCAACGGCTGGGTCGGCAGCATCCTGGAACCCCTGGGCATTCAGCTCGCGTTCAAGCCCGCGGGCATCGTGATCGCGCTCATCTTCATCGGCCTGCCGTTCGTGGTGCGCACCGTGCAGCCCGTGCTGGAAGACGCCGAAAAAGAGCTGGAAGAAGCCGCCACCTGCCTGGGCGCCACGCGTCTGCAGACCTTCACCAAGGTCATCCTGCCTTCCATCACTCCCGCGCTGCTCACCGGCTTTGCCATGGCGTTCGCGCGGGCGGTGGGGGAGTACGGCTCGGTGATCTTCATCGCCGGCAACATGCCCATGGTGTCTGAAATCACGCCGCTGATCATCATCGGCAAGCTCGAGCAGTACGACTACGCCGGCGCCACCGCCGTGGCCGTGGTCATGCTGGTCATCTCGTTCATCCTGCTGCTCATCATCAACGCACTACAGGCATGGCAGCGACGCCACGCGGGGGCTCCAGCATGAGCGGCAACAACTCCCGGACTATCCGCCGCGCACAGGCGGGCACGACTGAAGCGCCCTGGGTCCGCTACACGCTGATCACCATCGCGCTGGCCTTCATGCTGCTGTTCCTGGTGCTGCCGCTGGCCGCCGTGTTCGCCGAGGCGTTGCGCAAGGGCTTCGGGGCCTACCTCGAAGGCCTGCGCGAGCCCGATGCCTGGGCGGCCATCAAGCTCACGCTGATCACCGCTGTCATTGCCGTGCCGCTGAACCTCGTGTTCGGCGTCGCGGCCGCCTGGGGCATCGCCAAGTACGAGTTCAGGGGCAAGGCGTTCCTGACCACGCTGGTGGACCTGCCGTTTTCCGTCTCTCCCGTGGTGGCGGGCCTGATCTACGTGCTGATGTTCGGCGCGCAGGGCTGGTTCGGCCCCTGGCTGCAGGCGCATGACATCAAGATCATCTTCGCCGTGCCGGGCATCGTGCTGGCAACGGTCTTTGTGACCTTCCCGTTCATCGCGCGTGAGCTGATCCCGCTGATGCAGGCGCAGGGCAACGACGAAGAGCAGGCCGCCATCGTGCTGGGCGCCACCGGCTGGCAGACCTTCTGGTACGTGACGCTGCCCAACATCAAGTGGGGCCTGCTGTACGGCGTGATCCTGTGCAATGCGCGGGCCATGGGCGAGTTCGGCGCGGTGTCCGTCGTGTCCGGCCACATCCGTGGGCAGACCAACACCATTCCGCTGCACGTCGAAATTCTCTACAACGAGTACCAGTCCGTGGCCGCGTTCGCCGCTGCATCGCTGCTGGCCTTGCTGGCCCTGGTCACGCTGGTCATCAAGACCATTGCCGAACACCGCAACGAGCAGGCCTTGAAAGCCGCCGCCGATTTGCCCCCCGAGCGGCCCGCACCCGCGCCAGCCGCCCGCTGAAGGAAGAAGACCATGAGCATTGAAATCCGTAACGTCAGCAAGCAGTTCGGCGACTTCCAGGCGCTGCGCGACGTGAGCCTGGACATCGCATCGGGCGAACTCATCGCGCTGCTCGGCCCCTCGGGCTGCGGCAAGACCACGCTCTTGCGCATCATCGCGGGGCTGGAGACGGCTGACGTCGGCACCATCCACTTCAGCGGCGAGGACACCACCGACGTGCACGTGCGCGAGCGCAACGTGGGCTTCGTGTTCCAGCACTACGCGCTGTTCCGCCACATGACCGTGTTCGAGAACGTGGCCTTCGGCCTGCGCGTGAAGCCCCGTGGCGAGCGCCCGAGCGAGGCGCAGATCAAGCAGAAGGTGACCGACCTGCTCAAGCTCGTGCAGCTCGACTGGCTGGCCGACCGCTACCCCTCGCAGCTCTCGGGCGGCCAGCGCCAGCGCATCGCGCTGGCCCGCGCCCTGGCGGTGGAGCCCAAGGTGCTGCTGCTGGACGAGCCCTTCGGCGCGCTGGACGCCAAGGTGCGCAAGGAACTGCGCCGCTGGCTGCGCCGCCTGCACGACGAGCTGCACGTGACCAGCATCTTCGTCACGCACGACCAGGAAGAGGCACTGGAGGTGGCCGACCGGGTGGTCGTGATCAACCAGGGCCGCATCGAGCAAAGCGGCTCGCCCCAGCAGGTGTGGGACCAGCCCGCGAGCCCGTTCGTCTACGGCTTCCTGGGCGACGTGAACCTGTTCCACGGCCGGGCGCACGAGGGCCTGGTGCACCTGGAGGGCATGCAGATCGATTCGCCCGAGCACCAGGGCGCGCAGAACGCCAAGGCTTTTGCCTATGTGCGCCCCCACGACCTGGATGTGGAGCGCTACTCCCCGGGCGCCGGGCTCGACGCCCAGGGCCGCCCGCGCGGCATCGTGGCGCAGCTGAGCCGTGCCATCGTGGTGGGCCCGATCGCGCGCCTGGAACTTATTCCATCCCAGGATCACAAACCAGCGGACAATGCGTCCCCGGAGCACTTGATCGAAGCGCAGATACCTGCGCAGCAGTTCAAGGAGATGGGGTTCAAGGAGGGCGAAACGCTGGTGGTGACGCCGCGCCGCGCCCGTGTTTTTCTGGACCACGCCGCCGGGATCTGATTCCCCCCGAGCCGCTGCGCGTCTTCCCCCTGGGGGGACGTACCCGGTGGACTGGCGGGGCCAGATCCACGGGTGCACTGGTGCGGGGCACGCCCGTTTTACCGGCGGCACCGTTTGCAACGGCTATTGAAGAGGGATAAGAAATGAACTGGTTGACTGCGGCCCCGCGCCGTGTGCTGGCGCTGATCAGCGTGGCGTGTGTGGCGATGCTCGCCTTCGGCATGTACCTGCAGCATGTGGTGGGCCTGGAGCCTTGCCCCATGTGCATCGTGCAGCGTTATGCTCTCATTGGTGTAGCAATCTTCGCAGGTCTGGCAAGCGCCAGGGACGCTAAAGGCTGGTGGATGGGCTGGGGCGTGCTGGCCCTGGTGGCCTCGGGCTTTGGCGCCTTCGTGGCGGCCCGCCAGAGCTGGCTGCAGTGGTACCCGCCCGAGGTCGCCACCTGCGGCCGCGACTTCTACGGAATGATCGAGAACTACCCCATCAGCCGCGCCATTCCCATGATCTTCCGGGGCTCGGGCGACTGCGCGGCGGTGGACTGGACCTTCCTGGGGGGCTCGATCGCCAACTGGTCGTTTGTCTGCTTCGTGGGTTTCGCGGTGGTGCTGCTGGCGCTGCTGGTGCGCGGCATGCGCGGTGGCCGCCGTGGCGGCGGGCTGTCCATGGCCTGAGTTTTCCAGGCTTCGTTTCAAGGCAAAGGCGCCCCTCGGGGCGCCTTTTTTGTGGCTAGACCGCGTGGGCCCGCCCGGGCTCAGGCGAAATCTGCTTCGGCAAACGGAAACGCCACACCTTCCGTGCCATCCACCCACGCCGGCAGCTTCGGCATCACGCTGGCCAGCAGTGGTGATGACTGCCAATCAGCCAGCCAGGCCTGTAAATGCGGCCAGGGCTGGGCCGCCCACCAGCCCATGTCGATGCCCGCGAACTGGCGCACGAACGGGGCGATCGCCATGTCGGCCAGCGCTGCATGTGCGCCGAACAGGTGGGGCTGGGCGGACAGGCGCGCATCCAGCGTGCCCAGCCAGGCGGTGGCCGCCGCGCGTTCGGCCCCGATGTCCGCACCCGGGTGGCGGCTGGGGTACTTGCAGCGGTCCAGGGCCTGCTTGAAGGGGCCGTCGCATTCGGCAATCAGCGCCAGCATCTCTGGCACCGTGCCCCCGGCGGGCGCGAGCCAGCCTTGGGGGTCGTGCTGCTGCAGCGCCCACAGCATGATGTCCAGGCTCTGCTCCAGCACGCGGCCATCGGGCAGGATGAGCACCGGCACGGTGCCCTTGGGCGAGGCCTGCAGCAGGCCCTGGGGCTTGTTCTTGAGCACCACCTCGCGCAGTTCGCAGTCCTGGCCGCTCACGGCCAGGGCCAGCCGGGCGCGCATCGCATAGGGACAGCGGCGGAACGAATACAGAACGGGCAGGGCGGTGGCGGTGCTCACGCGGTGTCGTCCTTTTGGGGGGCGCCTTCCGGGGCTCCGCCGTGCACGCGCACTGGCGTGCCGGGCTGGCGCGCGCCGATGTGTTCCTGGCCGCGCCGGGCGGCCAGCTGCATCTGCCGCTCGCGCTCGGCCAGGGCGCGTTCCTGCTCGGGCGTGCGGGTGCCGTGGCAATAGGGGCAGCTCACGCCCGCCACGTAGTGCGGCGACTGCAGCTCCGCCGCGCCCAGGGGCATGCGGCACGAGCGGCACAGCTGGTGGTGCCCGGGCACCAGGCCGTGGCCCACCGACACGCGCTCGTCGAACACAAAACAGTCGCCATGCCAGCGGCTGGTTTCCTCGGGCACGGTCTCCAGGTACTTGAGGATGCCGCCTTCGAGGTGGAAGACCTCCTCGAACCCCTGCGATTTGAGGAACGCGGTGGATTTTTCGCAGCGGATGCCGCCCGTGCAGAACATGGCCACGCGGGGTTTGCCCGCCAGCACGCCGCCGGGCCCCGATTGCGCGGCCACCCAGGCCGGAAACTCCGCAAAGCTCCTGGTGTGCGGGTTGACGGCGCGCTCGAACGTGCCGATGCCCACCTCGTAGTCGTTGCGTGTGTCCACCACCACCACGCCGGGGTCGTCGATGAGCGCGTTCCAGTCCTCGGGTTTCACGTACGTGCCCGCGTTGCGGGCCGGGTTCAGGCCCGGTACGCCCAGGGTGACGATCTCGCGCTTGAGCCGCACGCGCATGCGGTAGAACGGCATGCGCTGCGCGTGCGCCTCCTTGTGCTGCAGTGCTGCAAAGCGCGGATCGCTGCGCAGCCAGGCCAGCACGGCCAGCACATCGGCTGGCTCGCCCGCGATGGTGCCGTTGATGCCCTCGGGCGCCAGCAGCAGCATGCCGCGCACGCCACGCTCGTCGCACAGGGCCTGCAGCGGCGCGCGCAGCGCGGCGCAGTCGGGCAGATCGACAAACTGGTAGAGGGCGACGGTGAGAAAGCGGGGTGTGACCGAGTGCACAAGAAATGGGAAAGCGGGAAACAGAAGGTCGATGATAGCCGTCACTTTTCGTTACGATGAGCGGTCGCCAACGCTGCACCCAAGGTGGTTTTATGGGCAAGGAATCCACAGTCAACCTGTTTCGCCGGCTGGAGCAGCTCAACGGCATCGGCGCCGCGCTCTCGCGCGAGCGGGACATCGACCGGCTGCTGGAGAACATCCTGGAGGCGGCCAAGGCCATCACCGGCGCCGATGGCGGCACGCTCTACAGCGTGACCGAGGACCAGTCGGCGCTCAAGTTCGAGATCCTGCGCACGGATTCGCTGGGCATCCGCCTGGGCGGCACCACGGGCAAGCCCATCGATTTTCCGCACCTGCCGCTGCGCAACGCCGATGGCTCGCCCAATGATTCGCTCGTGGCGGCGCACGCCGCCATCCACGACCGCACCGTGAACATCGCCGATGCCTACAGTGCCCAGGGCTTCGACTTCTCGGGCACGCGCGCCTTCGATGCGCGCACGGGCTATCACTCGCAGTCGTTCCTCACCGTGCCGATGAAGAACCACGACCATGAGCTCATCGGCGTGCTGCAGCTCATCAACCCCCGCGACCAGGAGACGGGCGCGGTCACGACCTTTTCCGAGGCCGACCAGGGCCTGGCCGAGTCGCTGGCCTCGCAGGCCGCGATCGCGCTCACGAACCGGCTGCTCATCTCGCAGCTCGAACGCCTGTTCGAGTCGTTCGTGAACCTCATCAACCTGGCCATCGACGAAAAATCGCCCTACACCGGCGGCCACTGCCAGCGCGTGCCGGCCCTCACGCTGATGCTGGCCGATGCGGTCAACGCCACACGGCAGGGGCCGCTGGCGAGCTTTCGCATGAGCGAGCGCGACCGCTACGAGCTCAAGATGGCCGGCCTGCTGCACGACTGCGGCAAGATCACCACGCCCGTGCACGTGGTGGACAAGGCCACCAAGCTGCAGACGATCTACGACCGCATCGGCCTGGTAGACACGCGCTTCGAGGTGCTCAAGCGCGATGCGGAACTGGCCGCGCTGCGCCGCCAGCTGGCGCTGCGCCCCGTGGTGGATGCGCGGGCCGAGGGCCAGGAGCTGCAGGCCCTGCAGCACGAGATCCAGGCGCTGGAAGAAGACCGCGACTTCCTGCGCCGCTGCAACACCGGCACCGAGGCCATGCGGCCCGAGGACCAGCAGCGCGTGCGCGACATCGCCGCCATGCGCCACTGGCGCAACCCGCAGGGCGTGCAGACGAGCTTCTTGACGGCCGAGGAGGTGGAGAACCTCACCATCCGCGCGGGCACGCTGACCCAGGCCGAGCGCGACACCATCAACTACCACATCGTCGCCACCATCAAGATGCTGGAGACGCTGCCCTGGCCCCGCCACCTCAAGAACGTGCCCGAGTACGCGGGCGGCCACCACGAGCGCATGGACGGCAAGGGCTACCCGCGCGGCCTCACGCGCGAGCAGATGTCGCTGCAGGCCCGCATGATGGGCATCGCCGACATCTTCGAGGCCCTGACGGCGGCGGACCGGCCGTACAAGAGCGGGATGACTTTGTCAGAGGCGCTGGCCATCATGTGCCGGATGCGGGACAACGGGCACATCGACCCGGACCTGTTCGAGGTGTTCGTGCGCGAGGGGGTGTATCTGCGGTATGGACAGGAGTTTCTGGAAGCGGGGCAGGTGGATGGGGTGGATGTGGGGGCATTGGGGTTTGTGTAGCTGGGGTTGCTAGCTGCTGTTGATAGCTTGTGCTGTTGTTGTGCTGTGCTTGTGTTGGGGGCGGGGGCCGGGCGCACACCCCGGCCTCCGCCCTTCGATCAGAAGCAGTAATTACTATAAAAACAATAGCGGCTGGCGCTTTCTATATAAGCGCACACGGCCCATTTTGATCAAATCACACCCCATCCCGCACACACCCCTCCAGCCTCCCCCGATCCATCACCTCCACCACCCGGTACCCCACCCGCAGGATTCCCTCGTCTTCCCACAGCTTCAACTGCCGGTTCACGCTCTGCCGTGACACCCCCAGCATGAAGGCCAGGTCTTCCTGCGACACCGCCAGCGTGGTCGCCCCGTCCGAAGCCTCGGGCCGCGCGTCCAGCGTCAGCAGCCGGTGCGCCAGCCGCACGGGCAGCGGCTGCAGGATGGCGTCGTCGATCCACGCCAGCGCCTGGCGCAGCCGCATGCACACCAGCCTGGTAAACGCCATGTGCACCTGGGGCTGCGTGTTCACCAGGTGGTGGAAGTCGTCGGCATAGACCACCGCGATCTCGGTGGTATCGGCCGCGCAGGTGTCGTACACGCGCTCACGGCCTACGAACAGCGACACCTCGCCGAACCAGTGGCCGGGCTCCAGCACGGCGATCACGGCCTCGCGCCCGCCGGGGGCCACCACGCTCACGCGCAGCGAGCCGCTGACCACGCCGAACAGCGCATCGGGCGCCGAGCCCTTGAGGAACAGCGAATCGCCGCGCTGCAGCTGCTTGTGGTGCGCCACCTGCAGCAGTTGCAGCTGCACATCGTCCGGCAGGCGCAATCTGTTGGCCGCGTCGGGTGCGGTGAGCGCGTGGGGCGCGTCGGGGGACAAGGTGGGAGAGCGGGGCGGGGGCGTGCGCAGGGGGGGCATGGGGCGATGGCGGGCGGTAGGGCGCGTGCGTGCGTACGGGTGGAGCGCGAGCAGGAAGGAGGCGGGCGGGGCGGGTGGCACGGTGTACCGCATGCGGCGCCCGGGTGGAAGGCCTGTGCGGGTTTGTCCGGGGCCGCAATTGCCAACAACGGACAGTCTGCACAACGCCGGCTGCGGATAGTCGATGGCTGAGCAGCGCAGGGCGCAAGAAAACAAGCGCAGCGCCCTGACCCGAACCCTCCATCTGAAAGACGATCCGCGATGACCTCCACCCCCTCCACCTCCGGCATGCCCACCACCCCACGCACCGCCCTGCAGGCCCTGCGCGAGAAAACCGTGCTGGACCATTTTGCCGACGAGACCCGCCAGGACTTCGACGCGGTGCTGGACACCTTTCCGCACCCGCACTACGAACTGATTCCCACCGGTGAGGTGCACGACGGCAACGATGCGGTGCGTGCCTATTATCTGGCCTCGCGCAAGGCCTTCCCGGACCAGCGGCACGAGATCATCCAGCTGCGCCACACCGACGACGCGGTGATCGTGGAGTTCTGGCTGCTGGGCACCCACCAGGGGCCGCTGGGCAACCTGCCGCCCACGGGCAACAGCTTCCGCTGCCGCATGATCGCGCTCTTCATCTTCGAGGGCGAGCGCCTGGTCTGCGAGCGCGTGTACTTCGACTCGATGACCATGCTGCGCCAGTTGCTGGCCGGCGTGCCGCCCGCGCAGCTGCCGGCCATTGTGGGCTCGCTCCTGGCGGCGGGGCCCACCAGCGCGCCCGCAGCTTCAGGGCGCCAGCCAGAAACCACTGCGGCTGCCGCATGAGCGCCGGGCTGGCGGGGCACCATGCCGTCATCACGGGGGGTGCCCAGGGCATCGGCCTGGCCATTGCCCGGCGCTTCCTGGCGGATGGCGCCCGTGTGTCCCTGTGGGACCGCGACGCCCGTGCGCTCCAGGCCGCCCGTGCCGCGCTGGATGCCGCCGGCCGCATCCACACGGCCCGGGTGGATGTGGCCCAGGAGGCCGATGTCGAGTCGGCCGCGCAGGCCAGCGAGGCGGCGCTCGGGCCCATCACCGTGCTGGTGAACAACGCCGGGGTGCTGGGGCCGCTGGCCCCGTTGTGGGAACACACCCCGGCGCAGTGGCGCCAGGTGATGGAGGTGAATCTCACGGGCGCCTTTCTGTGCTGCCGAGCCGTGGTGCCGCGCATGCTGCGGGGCCTGGCAGGTGAGCAGCCGCCCGGCCTGGGGCGGCGCATCGTCAACATCGCCTCGGTGGCGGGCAAGGAGGGCAACGGCCTGAACGCGGCGTACTCCGCGTCCAAGGCCGGGCTCATCGCACTCACCAAGTCGCTGGGCAAGGAGCTGGCGGGGCCGGGCATCCTGGTCAATGCCATCACGCCCTCGGCGGCCGACACGGCGGTGTTCGATGCCGTACCGGCCGAACACCAGGCCGCGCTGCGCCAGAACCTGCTCGCGCGCGTGCCCATGGGCCGCTTCGTGCTGCCCGATGAAGTGGCCGCGATGGCGGCCTGGCTGGCCTCGGCCGACTGCTCGTTCAGCACCGGCGCGGTGTTCGACATCTCGGGCGGGCGTTCGCTCTACTGACTTGCCCATTTCTCCAGGAGAACTCCATGAAAAGAGACAACGCCCCTTCCGCCCTGGCGGCGGTCACGGACTTCGACGGCGCCCGCAGCGCGCCGTCGCCGCAGGACCGCCTGCGTGCGCTGCGCCGCAGCGGCGCGCAGTTCCGCGAGTGGTTCCTCGACGAGCCGGCCGTGCGCTACGCCCGCAGCTTCGACCTGCTGCGCATTCCCTATCCGGCCTGGTATGCGTTCAGCGGCGTGTATTCGCAGCAGCTGCTCAAGCCGCACATGGTGCATCTGCTGGCGCGCACGGTGCTCATCCAGTTCGAGGACTTCGGGGGGCAGCTGCGCCACCTGCTGTTCACGCCGGCAGACCACGAGACGGGGCGCGATACGCCGTACTTCCGCCGCCTGAGCGAGCAGACGCCAGCCTTCCTGCACGGCACCATCGCGCCCATCCACGGCACCGTGCTGGATGCCCTGGCCAGCGTGGGCGTGGCGCCCGAGCGGATCGACTACATCACCTACGACCACCTGCACACGCAGAACCTGCGGCGCTGGCTGGGCACGGACGGCGGGCCTGGCCTGCTGCCCAACGCGCGCCTGCTGGTGCATCGGCAGGAGCTGGCGAGCGTGGCGGGCCTCTTGCCCACCCAGGCCGACTGGTACTGCCCCGACGGCCTGCGCGGCGTGGCCGGCGACCGCATCGTGCCATTCGACGGCAGCGTGCAGCTGGGCCGGGGCCTGGCGCTGGTGCACACGCCGGGGCACACCGAGGGCAACCATTCGCTGGTCTACCGCGTGCCGGACGGCCTGCGCGTGAGCAGTGAAAACGGCGTCTCGGCCGACAGCTGGGCGCCCGAGGTCTCGCGCCACAACGCCATCCGCCGCTTCGCCAAGGCGACCGGGGCCGAGGTGGTCCTGAACGGCAACACCCAGGAAAACAGCAACGACCAGTACCTCTCGATGGTGCTGGAGAAGACCATCGCGGGCACCTCGGCGTCGCACGGCTTCAGCAACGTGGTGCCGTCGAGCGAATGTTCGCCGCACTGGCTGTTTCCGGGCGCGCCCACGGGCCACCTCTGGGGCACCACCGAATCGGGACAGCTGCAGCGCGTGTGACGCCTGCGCACTGCAGGTGCACCACGCGACAAGAACAAACCCAGGAGACAACCCATGAACACGGCCACCTATGGCGCGGCTGCGGCGGCATCCGCTGCCACCGATGACACCAGCACCCACGCGCTCTACCGCAAGATCAGCTGGCGGCTCATACCGCTGCTGTTCGTCTGCTACATCTTCAACTACCTGGACCGCACCAACATCGGCTACGCGCAGCTGCAGATGAAGGCCGACCTGGGCTTCGGCGATGCGGTCTTCGGCCTCGGGGCCGGGGTGTTCTTCATCGGCTACGCGCTGTTCGAGATCCCCAGCAATGTGATGCTGGCGCGCGTGGGCATGCGGGCCACGCTGCTGCGCATCATGGCGCTGTGGGGTCTGGCATCGGCGGCCACCTTGTTCGTCACCACGCCCACGCAGTTCTATGTGCTGCGGTTCCTGGTGGGGGTTTTCGAGGCAGGCTTTGCGCCCGGCGTGCTGTTCTACCTCACGCTGTGGTTCCCGGCGCAGCAGCGTGCGCGGGCCACGGCGCTGTTCTTCATGGCCTACGGGGCGGCACCCATCGTGGCGGGCCCGCTGGCGGGACTGACCATGACGTACCTGGATGGCGCCCTGTCCCTGCGCGGCTGGCAGTGGCTCTTCGTGGTGGAGGGCTTGCCGTGCGTGTTGCTGGGCGTGCTGGCCTATCGCTGGCTCGACAACCGCCCCGAGGAGGCTGGCTGGCTCACATCGCAAGAAAAAGCCCAGGTGCGGCGCGATCTGGCGCAGGAGCAAGCCATCGGTGGCGGCGCGCCGCAGTCCTTTGGCAGCGCATTGCGTAACCCGCAGGTGTGGCTGCTGGGGTTCATCTCGTTCCTGGTGATCCTGGGTATCTACGCCATGTCGTTCTGGCAGCCCACCCTGCTGCAGTCCATGGGGCTGTCGGTGCTGCAGATCGGGTTCTACTCGGTGGTTCCGGCGGCGCTGGGCATCGCTGCCACGCTGGTGGTGGCGCGGCATTCGGATCGCACCCAGGAGCGGCGCTGGCACTTTGCCGTGGGCGCGGTGCTCGGGGCCGTGGGGCTGTCGCTGACGACCCTGTTCATGCACAGCCCCTGGGCGGCCGTGGCCTGCCTGTCGCTGTCGGCCATGGGGGTGTCCAGCGCCTTCGCGGTGCTGTGGGCGGTGCCCGCCAGCCTGCTGGCCAAGGACGCCGCGGCGATGGGCATTGCGCTCATCACCACGCTGGGCGGCACGGCGGGCGTGGTGGCGCCGGTGATGGTGGGTGCCATCAAGTCGGCCACGGGGAGCTTCAGCCTGAGCCTGTACATCCTGAGCGGCGCGCTGGTGCTGGCGGCGGCGCTGATGGTGGCCGTGGGGCCCCGCAGGCGTGTTGCCTGACGGGATGCGTTTGCTATTGTTATGATAGCTGCTAGCGCTTTATGAACAAGCGCTGGAAGCCAATTTTCTTCATATTTCTTCCGCCGCCATGCGGGCCTGGGCCCGGAGCCAGTCGCTGAACGCGAGCAGGGCGTCCGTGGCCGGGCGCGACTGCAGCCGCGTGAGCCAGTAGGCGCCCCGGTGCAGTTCTTGGGCAAAGGGCCGCACCAGGCGGCCCTGCTGCAGTTCGCGCGTGAACATGCGCACCGGCAGCAGCGCCATGCCCGCGCCCTGTGCCGCTGCTTCCGCCAGGGTGAGGGACGAGTCGAACACCGCGCCGCGCACCACGGGGCAGGGGGTGCCCGCGGCCTCGAACCACGCCGCCCATTCATCGGTGCGGTAGCTGCGCAGCAGTGGTTGCCGTGCCAGGTCGGCCGCCGTGCGCAGGCCGTGGGCCAGCGCGGGCGAACACATCACGGACATGGGCGCGTCCATGATGCGTTCGGCATGCGTGCCATGCCAGGCGCCGTCGCCAAAGCGGATCGCGCAGTCCAGCCCTTCGCCCGCCATGTCCACCCGGTTGTTGTGCGTGAGCAGGCGCAGATCTACAAAGGGGCAGGCCTGCTGGAAGTCGCGCAGCCGGGGCAGCAGCCAGCCCACGGCAAAGGTGCCCACGGCGCCCACGGTCAGCACCTCGCGCGGGCGGGTGTCGCCCAGTTTTTCCAGCGCGCGTTCCAGGCTGGCGAACGATTCCACCACCACCGGCAGCAGCGCCTGCCCCTCGTCTGTCAACGCCAGGCCGCGCGGCAGGCGGCGGAACAGCGGCTTGCCCAGGCGGTCTTCGAGCTTGCGGATGTGCTGGCTCACGGCGGTCTGGGTGACGTGCAGTTCCTCGGCCGCCCGCGTGAGGTTCAGGTGGCGCGCCGAGGCTTCGAACGCGCGCAGGGCATTGAGCGGCAGATGCATAAGTTTTTCTGGGGGCTGGCGGCAATTATTGTCGATGGTGCTGGGGGCTGTATCACCGTATCGTTCGGTCCTTGCTTCAACTCACCCCTCCATCTCTTATGCAAAGACGACAGTTTTCCTTGGGTTTGATGGCTGCCACCGCCCTGCCTATCTGGGGCTGCGCCGCCGCCGGCACCGCGGCGGACCGCGGCACCACGGCCCGCCAGTGGAATGACACGCTGGCCGGCATCGAACGCGCCGCCCAGGGCCGCCTGGGCGTGGCCATGCTGGACACCGGCTCGGGCCTGGCGCTGGGCTGGCGCCAGGACGAGCGTTTTGCCATGGCCAGCACCTTCAAGGCGGTGCTGGCGGGCTGGATGCTGGCGCTGGTGGACCAGGGCAAGGAGCGGCTGGACCACCGCCTGCACTACGGCCGCGAGGCCGTCATCGCGCATTCGCCCGCGAGCGGCCCGCGCGCGGGCGACGGCGGGGGCCTCACGGTGGGCGAACTCTGCGCCGCCACCGTGAGCCTGAGCGACAACACCGCCGCCAACGTGCTGCTGGCGCGCCATGGCGGGCCGGCCGGGTTCACCGCCTTCGTGCGCTCGCTGGGCGACACCACCACGCGCCTGGACCGCACCGAGCCCACGCTGAACGAAGCCAAGGTGGGCGACCCGCGCGACACCACCACGCCGCTGGCCATGCTGCAAACCCTGCAGAAACTGGTGCTGGGCGATGTGCTCACACCGGCGTCGCGCGCCTGGCTGCAGCGCTGGCTGGTGGAGACGAGCACCGGCGACCAGCGCCTGCGCGCCGGCGTGCCGGGCTGGAAGGTGGGCGACAAGACGGGCACGGCCGGCGACAGCGGCACGGCCAACGACATCGGCGTGTTGTGGCCCCCGGGCGGCGGCGCGCCGGTACTGGTGACCTGCTACCTCACGCGGTCCGCCGCCGCGCCGCAGCAGCGCGACGCGGCCATTGCGCAGGTGGCGCGCGCCGTGGCGGCGGCGCGCGAAACACTCAGAGCCTCTTGACCAGCACCTGGCTGCGGCGGTCCCAGTTGTACTTGCGCTTGCGCGCGTCGGGCAGCCAGTCCGGGTCCACGGGCTGGAAGCCGCGCTTGATGAACCAGTGCATGGTGCGGGTGGTCAGCACGAAGATGCTGTCCAGCCCCTGCAGGCGCGCGCGCTGCTCGATGCGCTTGAGCAGCTTCTCGCCGTCGCCCGTGCCCTGGCTTTGCGGGGACACGGTCACCGCGGCCATCTCGGCCGTCTTGGCCTCGGGGTAGGGGTAGAGCGCCGCGCAGCCGAAGATCACGCCGTCGTGCTCGATGATGGTGTAGCTGGCGATGTCGCGCTCGATCTCGGTGCGGTCGCGCTTGACGAGGGTACCGTCCTTCTCGAACGGCTCGATCAGCTGCAGGATGCCGCCCACGTCGTCGATGGTGGCTTCGCGCAGCTCTTCGAGCTTCTCGTCGATCACCATGGTGCCGATGCCGTCGTGCACGTACACCTCCAGCAGCAGCGAGCCATCCACCGCGAATGGCAGGATGTGGCTGCGCTCCACCCCGGCCTTGCAGGCCTTCACGCAGTGCTGCAGATAGAAGCCCGTGTCGGTGGGCGTCTGCGCGGTGGGCAGCGTGGCCAGCAGGGCCTGCGCGGCGGCCAGCGGCAGCTCGGTGTCGATGGGGTTGTCCTCGCTCTCGGGTTCGCCGGGCAGCATGCGGATGCCCGGCACCTCGGTCAGGAAGATCAGCTTGTCAGCGCGCAGCTCGATGGCCACGCTGGTGGCCACTTCTTCCATGCTCAGGTTGAAGGCCTCGCCCGTGGGCGAGAAGCCGAACGGCGAGAGCAGCACCAGCGCGCCCATGTCCAGCGTGCGCTGGATGCCGGCCACGTCCACCTTGCGTACCAGGCCCGAGTGCTGGAAGTCCACGCCGTCCACGATGCCCACGGGCCGCGCCGTGAGGAAGTTGCCCGAGATCACCCGCACCGTGGCGCCCGCCATGGGCGTGTTGGGCAGGCCCTGGCTGAACGCGGCCTCGATCTCGTAGCGCAGCTGGCCTGCGGCTTCCTGCGCGCAGTCGAGCGCCACCGAATCCGTGATGCGGATGCCGTGCGAGTATTTCGCCGCATGGCCCTTGGCCGCGAGCTGCTCGTTCACTTGCGGGCGAAACCCGTGCACCAGCACGATGCGCACGCCCATGGCCTGGATCAGCGCCAGATCCTGCGCGATGTTGTGCAGCTTGCCCGCCGCGATGCCTTCGCCCGTGAGCCCGATCACGAAGGTCTGGTTGCGGAACTTGTGGATGTAGGGCGCCACCGAGCGGAACCAGGGGACGAAGGTGAAGTTGAAAACGGCGGACATGGGCGGTGGAGGGCGGTGGGGTGGCCTTGGAGCGAGGGGAAAACCGGCAACGGCGGGCGGCCGCGTGCGGCCGCCAAGTCGCGCATCATAAGCATGCAGGGCTTTCGCTGTCCGGGGCAGGTGCGGGTTGGCTCCCGGTTTGTTGCCGAAACGCGGCCAGCCGGGCCGCGAAGGGCTCCAGGATCAGGGCTTCGTCGGGCCCTGTGTGGGCTGCCACCGCAATGGCGACGCCACTTCGGGCCATCAGCGTCTGCATCTCGGGCTGGGCGATCATGCCGTGGTCCAGCAGGGCCTCCACCAGGCGGGTGAGGGCCTCCCGGTGCTGGCGCAGCAGGGCGCTGGCGCGCTGGTACTGGGACTGCAGCAGTTGCTCGATGGCCGCGTTGCTGGGTTCCACGTCGGTGTTGAGGTGGTTGTCCAGCTCCACCGTCACGTCGGTGCGGGACAGGCGCGTGCCAAAGCCGTGGTGGCGGATGAAACGCGCCGCTTCGGCCGTGACCTGCTTGTAGTCCTGCTCGGCGCCGGTCGTGCAGGCCATTTCGCCAAACACCAGCTCCTCGGCCACCCGGCCCGCCAGGCCCACGCACATCATGTCGAGCGCGTTCTGCCGCGTGGTGACCTTCAGGCCCGCGAAGCTGTTGTAGCCGCCCTCGAACGAGGCGATGTTGATCTTCACCTCCTGCGGGGCCTGGCCGAACAGCAGGCAGTACACCAGTCCGTGGCCGGCCTCGTGCACCGCCAGCAGGGCGCGGAAGTCGGCATTGGCGCGCTGCTTGAGGCGGTTGAGCTCCAGCGCCACCGCAAACTGCGCCTGCCGCGCCTCGCCCTGGCCGCCGAGGCCGCGCACCACCAGGTGGCGCTTGTCGGCCGCCAGCGTGATGGCGACGTCCTGTGCCAGGGGCAGCTGCTGCTCCAGCGCCCACAGCGCGGCGTTGACCAGGTTGGCGCTCAGGATCGCGTGCACCGACGAGAACAGCGGCCGCGTGCCCTGCGCCGGAAACACCGCGTTGGCATACAGCTCGTCCAGCACGTCCTGCCCGATGGCAAAGCGCACGCCGCACTGTGCGGCGATGTCGTCGCAGTAGCGCGCGCACAGGTTGCGGATGAGCTCCTCGTAGGTGGCCTTGTTGAACGAGGGGTAGATCACGTGCTCGTTGCCCAGCCGGGCGATCTGCTCGGGCTTGAAGCGTTCGCTCAGGGCCTTCTTCACGTCGATGAGCGAGAGCTTGCGCGTGAGGCGGTGGAAGATGTCGGCGTCGGTGTCGCAGTCTTCCACGCGCTGCGCGGTCTCGTGGTACATCTCGTCGAGGTTGCCGCAGACGAACACCAGCAGCTTGCTGTAGTCGGTCTCCCAGGACGACAGCGACTGCTGGAACCGCGTGAACAGCGCCTGCACCTGCGCGGGCGGCCACTGCATGATCTCGGCCAGGGGCTCCGAGAGCTTGAGCATGCGCTTGAGCTCCTGGGCATCCCAGGCGTCGAGCTGGAAGCGGTAGGGCTTCTTGCCGGCGCGCTCGTCCTCGTTGTCGTCGGCGCGTTCGGCTTCGTAATGCGCGTCGGCCAGCTTGCGCTCGATGTTGGTGAGGGCGCTCAGCGCGGGCGGCAGGCGCCCGTCGGACAGCAGCGTCCACACGTCCTGGTAGCGCTCCACCTTCACGTCGGCGCCTTTGGTGTCCACCGTGCGAAAGCGCTGGAACTCGTCCAGCACCAGCATGCCCGGCGCGCCCTCGTGGATGCCGGAGTCCGCGAGCATGCCCGAGATGGACGAGCTGCGGTAGCTCGCGCCGTGGCTGAAGCCGTCCATCTGCACCTCCACGAAGCGGTCGTAGAAGCCCAGCAGCTGCGCCAGGCGCCTCGTGAGCTGCGTCTTGCCCGTGCCGGTCAGGCCCCACAGGCACACGATCACGGGCCGGGTGATGAGCTGGGGCAGCACGTACCAGGCGCGGATGGCGTCGACCACGCGGTCGATCACGTCGTCGATGCCAAACAGCTCGGCCTTGAGCTGCGCTGCGGCCAGCGCCAGCGCCTGCTGGCGCTGGGCCAGCAGCTCCCGCTGCGCGATGGGCGGAGCGGGCCGCTTGTGCGGCGTGTCTTCGGAAAGGGTGGAAAGGTCCATGGTTTTCAATCGTTGTGTCGCATCAGTCGCTTTCGGTGAAGCGGGATGTCTGGATCGCCTTGCGCAGGGCGACGTTGTCCGCGCGGCGCTGGGCCCCGCGGGCTCGGATGTGCTTGCCTGCCGCGCTCGACAGGCTGCGCCGGGCCAGTGCGGTGGCCACGGGATTTCGGGGCGGGCCCGAGGACTCGAGAACTACGACCAGGGGCTGCTTCATGCGGCGCAGCTTCTTGATCTCACCCTGGGCATAGGCCCGGGACAATTTTTTGGCACTCATGTGCACTCCACAAACAAAAAACCCCGGCAATGGAGCCAGGGCTTGCGGAGCGCGTGGGGGCGCCGGGGGCCAAGGCTGGACAGTGCGTGCGCACACAGTCCAGCCGGGGCGGTGGACGGTGGTCAGGCGGGAGCGGACAAGGGAACAAACATAGCAGTGACCTCCAGTGTTTTCAGGGGCTGCCGTGGCGGCGGGCACATGCCTGAAAGAAAGAAGCGCGAATTGTGGCGAGGCCCCCGGGGCTTGGCAAGCGCAAGGGGCCGCGAACGGCTGCATTTGTCGTGTGAAAGGAACAGTGCCGGGCAGCCCGTGCCCTGCGCCTGTGTGCTGCGGTGGCTGCGGGGCGGGCAGGGCCGGCGCTCAGCCCTGCCGGCGGTAGGCCCAGCCGGCGGCGTGCATCCATTCCTCCTTGTCGCGGGTTTCCACGACCAGCTCCACCAGATCGCGGCCGTCGTTGAGCGGCACCTGCACCGCCATGCCGGCGCGGTCCGGCGACAGGGGCAGCAGGAACTGGCTGTCGTCCCAGAAGAGGTAGCCGGGAAGCTCGGGCAGCTCGCGCAGGGCGGCCGCCCCCACACCCAGGGCCAGCGGAATGGATTCGGACGCTTCGTTCGCGAGCAGCCAGGTGCTGTCCAGCCGCGATATCCACTGCGCAGGGAGCGCGGCGGCGGCGCGCGGCATCTGCTGGCCCACGGGCATGGTGACCCAGTAGTGTCCCGCCGTGGCGGGCTCGCGCGAAAGCAGGTAGCGGCGGCCGTCGGCCATCTCCCAGCGGTAGTGGGTGCGGGGCTGGGCATCCGACCACCACCACCCGTCGCTGCGCGGGCGAAGCCCCGTGCACAGCGGTGCCCAGTCCTTCGCCGGCGCGGACCAGATCCACAAGTCGATCTGCTGGCTGTCGGGCGAGAGGACTTTCAGGGGTTTCGAGGAGCGGCCATAGATGCCGAGCACCGCATCGACCGCGCTGGACGACGAGGTGGCCAGCGCGGGGGCGGCGGTGGACACCTTGGGCGGCAGCGCAGGGAGCTGGCCGGTTTCCTGCAGCGCGCGCAGCAGAATGCCCTCGGCGATGGGCCCGGGCTTGAAGCTGGAGGCGCTGCCCGTGAGCAGCAGGGCCAGGCCCGCCTGCGGCAGCACGTGGAAGTCGCTGGCGTAGAACATCGTGCTGCCGCTCTTTTGCCATGCGAGGACGCCCGCGGCGCCCAGGCCCTGATGCCGCGTGCTGTCCCATCCCAGGCCGGCGTGCCAGTCGGGCGTGAGGTGAAGGTGCGTGCCCTGGCCCTGGTCGCGGCCCATTTCCAGCACTGCGGCTTTCGAGACGATGCGCCGGCCGTCGTATTCACCGCCCTGCAGGAGCATCGCGGCGAGCTTCATCATGTCGCCCGGCGTGGTGCACAGCCCGCCGGTGGCGTAGCCCATCACGAACTCCTGGCCCTGGCGCACCTTGTGGATGTACCCATGGGCGAAGCTGCCTTCGGGCAGGGGCAGCAGCGTGTAGCCCGAGCGGGCCATGGCCAGCGGGTTGAAGAGGACCGATTGCACGAATGCCGGGTAGCCTTGCCCGGTGACCGCGAGCACGATGCGCTCGACCAGCGTGAAGCCGTCGTTGCAGTAGGTCGCCAGCGCCCCGGGCGCATGTTTGAGGTGCACGCCGGCCAGCGCCGCCTCCAGCCCCGCCGCATAGCCTGACAGCGGCGCAAAGGAAAACATGTTGTGCGCGTGGGTGCCCGGCAGCCCGGAGGCATGGCTCAGCAGGTGGCGGACGGTGATGTCGCGGTAGTCTTCTGACAGCATCGTGAACCGGGGCAGATAGCGCACCACGGGGGCGTCGAGCTGCACGAGCTGGCGGTCCACCAGCACCATGACGGCCAGCGCCGCGAGCACCTTGCTGACGGAGCCGACATTGAAGCGCGTGTCGGGCGTTGCCGGGGTGGCGGACGTGTCGTCCAGCACCCCGAACGCCTCTTGCCAGACGAGGCGGTCGCCGTGCAGCAGCGCGACGGAGGCGGCCCGCGCATCGCTGCGCAGCATGGCCTGGCGTATTTCGTTGCGGCCCCAGGCCATGGTGGCCGACATCGCGGGGCCGGGGTTGCCGGTGCCCCCGCAGGCCGGCAGCAGGGGGCCCAGGGCTGCGGTGCCGGCCCATGCGAGCCAGTCGCGGCGCGAGGGGGGCGGTGGGGTGGCGCTGTCGCGGGCGGAAAAATTCGGGGCAGATGTCTGCGGGAGCATGCGGTCATTCCGGAGGGCACCCGCCACGCAGACATCTTCGGGGCGGAACCGGGGTATTACATACTGAAATCCCCGGCACCAAAAAGTGGCGTTTGACAAAAGACCGCGCAAGTGAGGGAGCGCGGGGTGCTCCGTTTGGCCGCGCGCATGGCCTGTGTTGCACGGGGCCAACGCCCGCCTCGGATAATGCGTGGCTTCATGACCGAATCCGCGCCTCCCACTCCCCCCCGATCCGCCCCGCGAACCGCGCCGCTGCGCATCACCTTTCCCGAATCGTTGCCCGTATCTGGCAAGCGCGACGAGATCATGGAGGCCATCGAGAAGCACCAGGTCGTCATCGTCTGCGGCGAAACCGGCTCGGGCAAGACCACGCAGCTGCCCAAGATCGCGCTGGCCCTGGGCCGGGGCAAGTGCAATGCGCCCGCAGGCCAGAAGGGCCAGTTGATCGGCCATACCCAGCCGCGCCGCATCGCGGCCAGCAGCGTGGCCAAGCGCATCGCCGAAGAGCTGCAAACGCCGCTGGGCGACGTGGTGGGCTTCAAGGTGCGCTTCCAGGACCGGCTCTCGCGCGACGCCTCGGTCAAGCTCATGACGGACGGCATCCTGCTGGCCGAAACGCAGACCGATCCGCTGCTCAAGGCCTACGACACCATCATCATCGACGAGGCGCACGAGCGCAGCCTGAACATCGACTTCCTGCTGGGCTACATCCGCCAGATCCTGCCGCGCCGGCCAGACCTGAAGGTGGTGGTGACCTCGGCGACCATCGATGCAGACCGGTTTGCCAAGCACTTCGAGTCGGCAAAGGGGCCGGCGCCGATCATTTATGTCTCCGGCCGCACCTTTCCGGTGGAGCAGCGCTGGCGGCCGTTCGAGGACACGCGCGACTACGGCCTCAACGAAGCCATCGCCGATGGCGTGGACGAACTCTGGCAGGGCAATGCGGCCGGTGACATCCTGATCTTCCTGCCCGGCGAGCGCGAGATCCGCGAGGCCGCCGACCACCTGCGCAAACACCTGGCCCACCAGCCGGTGATGCGCAATGCCGAGGTGCTGCCCCTGTTCGCGCGACTGTCGCAGGCCGAGCAGGACCGCATCTTCGACGGCCACACGGGCCGCCGCCTGGTGCTGGCGACCAACGTGGCCGAGACCTCGCTCACGGTGCCGGGCATCCGCTACGTGATCGACGTAGGCACGGCGCGCGTGAAGCGCTATTCTTTCCGTAGCAAGGTGGAGCAGCTGCTGGTCGAGCCCATCAGCCAGGCGGCCGCCAACCAGCGCGCGGGCCGCTGCGGCCGGGTGGCCAACGGCATCTGCATCCGCCTGTATGACGAGGCGGACTTCAACGCCCGCCCGCGCTTCACCGACCCCGAAATCTTGCGGTCATCGCTGGCCGGCGTCATCCTGCGCATGAAGTCGCTGCACCTGGGCGACGTGGTGCAGTTCCCGTTCATCGAAGCACCCTCGGGCCGCGCCATTGCAGACGGCTACCAGCTGCTGGGCGAACTCGGCGCGGTGGACGAGGCCAACGAACTCACGCCCATGGGCGTGGAGCTGTCACGCCTGCCGCTCGACCCGCGCGTGGGCCGCATGATCCTGGAGGCGCGCGACCGCAAGGCGCTCGATGAGGTGCTGGTGATCGCCAGCGCGCTGAGCGTGCAGGACGTGCGCGACCGGCCCATGGAAGCCCAGCAGCAGGCCGACCAGGCGCACGCCAAGTTCGACGACGAGAAAAGCGAGTTCAGCGGCTACCTCAAGCTGTGGAAGTGGATCAACGAGGCACGGGGCGGGGCGCCCACGCTGCCTTCTGCCCGCGCGCAGAAGGCCATGGCCCACCAGCGCGCACCGTCGCAGGCCCACCTGCCCGTGGCCCAGCGGCTGGTGGCCGCGGCGGCACCCGCGCCCGCGGTGGCCAGTGCCACCGCACCGGCGCCCACCCACAAGCTGAGCAACCGCCAGTACGAGCAGTTGCTGCGCCAGAACTTCATCAGCATCCGCCGCCTGCGCGAGTGGCGCGACATCCATACGCAGCTGCTCACGGTGGTCGCCGAGCACAAGTGGCCCATCAACACGCAGCCCGCCAGCTACGAGCAACTGCACCTGTCCATGCTCGCCGGGCTGCTGGGCAACATCGGCGCGCGCAGCGAAGAGGAAGACTGGTACCTGGGCGCGCGCGGCATCAAGTTCTACAAGCACCCGGGCGCCCACTTGAACAAGAAGCCCGGCCGCTGGATCGTGGCGGCCGAGCTGGTGGAGACCACGCGCCTGTTCGGGCGGGGCATCGCCGCCATCGAGCCGCAGTGGATCGAGCAGGTAGGTGGTCACCTGCTGCGCAAGCAGCTGCTCGACCCGCACTGGGAGAAGAAGTCGGCCGAGGTCACGGCGCTCGAACGGGCCACGCTCTACGGCCTGGTGGTCTACAACGGCCGGCGCATCAACTTCGGCAAGATCGACCCGCACGCCGCGCGCGAGATCTTCATCCGCGAGGCCCTGGTGGGGGGCAACTGGGAGAGCAAGCTGCCCTTCCTGGCCGCCAACCAGAAGCTCATCGCCAAGGTGGAGGAGCTCGAACACAAGTCGCGCCGCCAGGATGTGCTGGTGGACGACGAGCTGATCTACGCCTTCTACGACCAGCAGCTGCCACCCGACGTGTGCAGCGGCCATGGCTTCGAGGCCTGGTACCGCGAGGCCTCCCGCCAGCAGCCCGATCTGCTCAAGCTCACGCGCGAAGAGCTCATGCGCCACGAGGCGGCCGGCATCACCAGCAACGCGTTTCCCAAGACCGTGCGCCTGGGCGGCGTGGACTGCGCCGCCAGCTACCTGCACGAGCCCGGCGATGCGCGCGACGGCATCACCGTGACCATCCCGCTCTTCGTGCTCAACCAGGTGAGCGACGAGCGCTGCGAATGGCTGGTGCCCGGCATGCTCAAGGACAAGATCCAGGCGCTGCTCAAAAGCCTGCCGCAGCGCCCACGCAGCCGCTTCGTGCCACTGCCCGAGTCCGCTACCCGCCTGGCCGAGCTGCTGGGCACGCCCGAACGTTTTGGCACCGGCAGCCTGACCGATGTGCTGCTCAAGCAGGTGCGCGACGAGACCTCGCTCGATGTGAAGCGCGCCGACTTCAAGCTCGACATGCTCAGTCCGCACCTGTTCATGAACTTCCGCGTGGTGGACGAGCATGGCCGCCAGCTCGGCCATGGCCGCAACCTGGGCGCGCTGAAAGCGGAGTGGGGCGCCAAGGCGCGCGGGGCATTCCAGGCGCTGGCGGGACTCAAGCTCAGTGGTGGGGCAGCAGAGAGTGAAAAAAATGAGTCAAAAATGCCTCCAGCGCTTAATGGTAAAGCGCAAGCAGCTACTAAATCAGGAGTAAAGGGGGCAGCGCCCGCCACAGCGAAACCTACGAGCGTCACCCCCTCAGCCCCCGCAGGCCAGCGCTACACCACCTGGACGTTTGGCGAGTTGCCCGAGCTGATGGAGATCAAAAAGGCCGGGCAGACGCTGATCGGCTTTCCGGCGCTCATCGACGGCGGCGACGCTGTGACCATCGAGGTCTTTGACGAGCCCGAAGTCGCCGCCGCCAAACACCGCGCGGGCCTGCGCCGCCTGTTTGCGCTGCAGATCAAGGACGCCCTCAAGTACCTCGAAAAAAACATCCCCGACCTGCAGAAGATGGCCGTGGCCTACATGCCCCTGGGTACACAAGAAGAGCTGCGCACCCAGATCATCGACGTGGCGCTGGACCGGGCCTTTTTGCTCGACCCGCTGCCCACCGACGAAGTTGCCTTCAAACGTCGCGTGGAAGAGGGCAGGGGGCGCCTCACGTTGATCGCCAATGAGGTGGCGCGCCTGGCCGCCACCATCCTCATCGAATACACAGCCGCCGCCCGCAAGATCAAGGACACCAAAAACGCCCCCGAAGCCACTGCGGACGCACTGCAGCAGCTGCAGCGCCTGGTGCCCAAGAACTTCATTGCCGTGGCCCCGTGGATGCAACTGGCCCACTACGCCCGCTACCTCAAGGCCATCACGCTGCGGCTTGATAAATACCGCGCCGACCCCGCCCGTGACGCTGCCAAGCTGGCCGAGCTGCGCCCGCAAGAGCAGCGCTACTGGCGCCTGGTGGCCGAGCGCAAGGGCGCCGTGGACGCGCGCATGCAGGAGCTGCGCTGGCTGCTGGAGGAGCTGCGCGTGAGCTTCTTTGCGCAGGAGCTGCGCACGCCCCAGCCGGTGAGCGTGAAGCGGCTGGACAAGCTGTGGGCGCAGGTCAATAGCTGAGCCGTGGCCTGTGGGTTGCGCGAGGTCAGGCCTGCGGTCCGGGCGCGTTAGGGTCTGGTCCAGATCCTGACGGTTACATACATGGCATAGCCCAGCGCCAGCACCAGCCACACCAAGAAGAAGAGGTTGGCCCAGTACGGGCCAGCGTGCTCCGCGAGTGCGTAGATCTGACCCGCGCAGCCCTTGCCGACGCACGGAATCTCGCGCAGAACCAATGCGCGCAGGGCTGCGAACAACAGGTAGCACGCCACAGCAGCAACGAGCAGAAAGCCGATAGGCCCGACCGGAGGTTTGGTGAGCTCATCTTTCTCATCCCGCAGACCCTGGTTCAGCAGCTTTTGCCCATACCGGTACCACACGTAGCCGACAAGGAGCATGAGCGCGTAGTAAAGGAAGGTCAGCATGGCGTGAAATGAGGGGCCTGTGTGTGTAGGCGTCAAAGTATTCGAGCACCTGGCGCCACAGGTTGTAGATGCTGCGGTGGGCCTCGTCGGTGACGACGATGTCAATGCTCTCGATGGGGATGGATGGGTTGTAGCCAACGGGCTCGGGGTCTTTGAACAGGCCTTCGATGCGTTCGGTGCTTTCTTCGTCGGCCTCGTCGGCCAGCTCGCGCCCCTTGAGCATGCTGAACATGCGCTGGATGGTGCAGATGACCACGCGGGCGGATGTGTCGACGTGGCCGCCCTGCAGGTGCTGGACGATGTATTCCTCGCCAAACTTGTAGTTGTTGTAGGGGCTGGCGTAGGCGTCAAACTCTTTTTTGGTCTGGCGGGCCAGGTTGCCCCGGTCTACCAAGAAGAGCACGCGGCGCGCGCCGCCAAACTTGATGAGGCGGTAGATGAAGCCGATGCTGGTAAAGGTCTTGCCGCTGCCGGTGGCCATCTGGATGAGGGCCTTGGGCGTGTTGGCGGCTAGGGATTTTTCCAGGTTGGTAATGGCGCCGATTTGGGCAGGCCACAGCTGGTAGTGCGCGCCGCCGCTGCCCCATTCGGTCACCAGCTTGGGCATGTTGCGCATGCGGGCCAGGAAGGTGTTGGGTGGTTCGCTGACGCCGTTGCCGTTCATCATTGGTGGCAGCAGCGCCAGCCATTGCACCAGCAGCTCGGGGCGGAAGAAGGCGAACACGCTGCGTGCGCGCGGCTCGGGGTCCAGACCGTTGGTGAAGTGGGTTTCTACGCCCGTGCTTTCCCACACAAAGGGCAGGGGGCGGCCCCAGGCGGGCAGTGTGGAGGGCAGGCCTTTGGCGTAGCGGCTGCTTTGCAGCTCTACGCCGGTCAGGGTGGCGCCTTCTTTTTTGGCTTCGATCACGCCGCAGGCTTTGCCGTTGACGTAGAGCAGGTAGTCGGCATAGCCGTAGCCAGGGTTCAGTGGGAATTCGCGAATCGCCACGCCCACGGCTGCGTGGATGTTGGCGTCTGCAACGTTGCACACGTGCCAGCCTGCTGCTGTCAGCAGTGCATCAATGGTTAGCCTGGCCTTGGCCTCTGGCCTCTGGCGTCATGCGTGGTCCTCCCTGCGGGGCATTCTAGGTGCGACCGATACATTTGGTTAATGGTTTGTGGCAGGGCGATGGATTGCGAGCACACGGCCATGTGCTTGCGTGAACAAGGCGAGTAAGCCCGACCTTCGGCGGGGAGCCATGCGTCACATGGGTGACGATCATGGGGGCATTCCCCTTGCTTGGTACAGGTGGGCCATCTAGGCTGCGGGAAACAAGGAGACTGTTTGCCCATGCGCCCTCACTACCAGTTCTGGCCCCGTCGTTTGCCCAAGTCCATCACGCTGCCTGCCACCTCACTGTGGGACAACCTGGCGACCAATTCACGCCGCTACCCCGATAAGGCGGCTCTGGTGTTTTTTGGAAGCACGACGAGCTACCGCCAGTTGATGGAGAGCGCTGAGCGCCTGGCCGCCAGGCTGGCGCAACTGGGGGTGCAGCGGGGCGACCGCGTGGTGCTGTGCATGCAGAACTGCCCGCAGCTGGTGATGGCGCATTTCGCCATCCTGCGGGCCAATGCGGTGGTGGTGCCGGTCAATCCGATGAATCGGGCCGAAGAGCTCAAGCACTACATCACCGATCCCGACACCAAGGTGGCGATCACTACCGGTGATCTGGCCTCAGAGATGGCTAAGGCCAGCAATGCGTTGGCCCCTGGCGAGCGCCTGGCGCATCTGGTGGTCACGCAGTTTTCGGATGCGTTCGACGTGAACGTGACCGGCATCGATGCGCCGCCTGAAGCATGGATGGACTGGCTGGGCACGCGCCACCCGCTGCCTGCACTGGAGGGCGGGCTGGCCCACGCCTGGACGGACGCCCTGGCCTGTGCGGAAGCGCCACCCGCCCTGTCGGTAGGCCCAGCCGACCTGGCGCTGCTGCCCTACACCAGTGGCACCACCGGTCTGCCCAAGGGCTGTATGCACCTGCACAAAAGCATCATGCACAACACGGTGGCCGCCAGCCTGTGGGGCAATGGGTCAGCCGACAATGTGACGCTGGCGGTGGTGCCCATGTTCCACATCACCGGCATGGTGAGCGTGATGCACACGTCGATCTACTGCGGCGCCACGCTGGTCATCATGCCCCGGTGGGACCGCGACCTGGCCGGGCGCCTCATATCGCGCTACCAGGTCACCACCTGGACCAACATTCCCACCATGGTCATCGACCTGCTGGGCAGCCCGAACTTTGCCAGCTATGACCTGTCCAGCCTGGCCTATATCGGTGGTGGTGGAGCCGCCATGCCGCAGGCAGTGGCGCAGCGCCTGCTGGAGCAGTATGGCCTGCGGTATGCCGAGGGCTATGGCCTGACCGAGACAGCCGCTCCGTCGCACGCCAACCCGCCCGACCACCCCAAGCAGCAGTGCCTGGGCATCCCGTTCATGAGCACTGATGCGCGGGTGGTCGATCCCGACACGCTGCAGGAAGTGCCCGTCGGCGAACAGGGCGAGATCATCATCCATGGTCCCGAGGTGTTCGAGGGCTACTGGAAGCGCCCGGATGCCACCGCCTCGGCCTTCATCGAGTTCGAGGGCAAGCGCTTCTTCCGCTCGGGCGACCTGGGCCGCATGGACGAGGACGGCTACTTCTTCCTGACCGACCGCTTGAAGCGCATGATCAACGCGAGCGGCTTCAAGGTCTGGCCGGCGGAGGTCGAGGCGCTGATGTTCCGCCACCCCGCCATCCAGGAGGCCTGCATCATCTCCGCCAAGGACAGCTACCGGGGCGAGACCGTGAAGGCCGTGGTGGTGCTGCGCGCATCGCACAAGGACACCACCGAACAGCAGATCATCGACTGGTGCCGCGAGAACATGGCGGTGTACAAGGTGCCGCGCATCGTGCAGTTCGTGAACGCACTGCCCAAGAGCGGCAGCGGCAAGGTGATGTGGAGGCAGCTGCAGGAGCTGGAAACGCAGTAGTCCGGGGTTGGCGGACGAACGGCACGTTCCACCGGCTTCGGCGCCGGGGGCCGTCGCTTGTTCAGGAAAGGGAGGAGGCCGCGGTCAGCTCGCCCAGGTCGCGTTCGAGCAGTGCGGGGTCGCCCAGCTGCAGCTCGATCAGGCGGCGCAGGTGGGTCACGCTGTCCAGGTCGATCCCGCGGCACAGCAGACCGGTGTGCAGCCCCTCCACGTGCGCGACCTCGGTGGACATGGCGATGTGGTTGCCGGTTTCGGCCAAGGGAATGGTCAGCTGGCACAGCATGCCGGTCTGCAGGTTCGCCTGCGCCGGTGCCACCAGCAGCGCGCCCTTGAGCGAAAGGTCCTGCACGTGGACGCTGAAGGCGTCGGTGGACGTGGTCAGCAAGGCCGGCGCGTCAAAGCCGACGCGGACAAAGTGGCGGCGTTCGTGGGGCATCGCTGTCTCCTGGACCGAAGCGGGTGGTGGCACATGCTACTCCAAGCCCGGCGGCTGCACGCATTTGCCGGGCACGCCGGGCCGCCGGATGAACCTGCTTCAGGCGGCGTGCGGCGGCGGCGGGCAGCCCGGTTCTGTCGCCATTTGCTTACATCTTTTGCGCGGATTCGGGTTTAGGGTAGGGCGGGCTTTGTTACAAATCAGGGTCCGCGCACCGCAGCCGCACATCGTGTGCTGTTCCGGGCGGTACAAGCAAGGAGTTCCCGATGAAAACCACAACCATGACCACGATGTCCACGATGTCCACGATCCGTCTCCTCCTGTCTGGCGCGGCGGCCGCGCTGCTGCTCGCCGCGGCGGGCGGCGCGCATGCGCAGACCTACATCAATGCCACGGTGGGCGGCGAGCTGGCCCCCGGCGTGTACGGCCGCATCAACATTGGCAATGCGCCACCGCCGCCGCTGCTGTATGCCGAGCCGGTCATCATCCACCGCCCCGCGGTCGTGGTGCCGCGCTCGCCGATCTACCTCTACGTGCCGCCCGGCCATGCCAAGAACTGGGGCAAGCACTGTGCGCGCTACAACGCGTGCAGCCAGCCGGTGTACTTCGTGCAGGAGCCGCCACCACGCCGTGGCCCTCCGCACCGGGGCCCGGGCCGCGATGACCGCCGGTGGGATGACGACCATCGCCACGGCGGCAAGCAGGACCGCGACCATGACCGGGGCCGCGGCAACAATGGCAAGGGCCATGGACATGGCCACCGCGACTGACTGACGGACTGCGCGGCGCACCTCCCTGCAAGGCCGCGCCGCGCTGCACCGCGTTTGCGCCATCGCAGACGCGGTGCCGGCACCAGCGGTTAAGCTCGGGCCTCTATGGCCCAAGTCACTTTTTCTCCCCCCTTCACCGCCCCCCAGGATGTCGCCAGCCAGCTGCGGCAGAACGGCTTTGCCGTCCTGTCGCCGGTGGACGTGGCCCGCTGGACGGGCTGCGCCCTGCCGGAATTGCTGGGCCTGAACGGCGACTGGGCGGGGCTGCCCCCCGATGATTTCCTCAAGGACGGCGGGCGCTACCGCCGCCGCCGCCATGCCTGCTTTGTGGTGCAGGACGGGCAGGTGCGGCAGGTGCCGCACCGCGCGCACTGGCAGCCTGTGGAGTACAACGCGCTGCATGGCGGCATGGAGCGCTGGTTTGCCCCCATGGAGCCCGCCACCGTCGCCCGGCCGGTGTGGCAGCAGCTGCTGGCAGCGCTGGCCGGGGTGTCCGATGCCGTGTTTGCGCGCTCCGAGGCGCCTGCATCCTGGTTCGTCGAGGCCCACCAGTTCCGCATCGACACCACCGACGGCATTGGCCGGCCCACCCCCGAGGGCGCCCACCGCGACGGCGTCGACCTGGTGGCCGTGTTCCTCGTGGGGCGCGAGGGCATCAAGGGCGGCGAGACGCGGGTGTTCGAGGCGGCGGGCCCCAGCGGCCAGCGCTTCACGCTGACCGAGCCGTGGTCCCTGCTGCTGCTGGACGATGCGCGCATGATCCATGAATCCACGCCCATCCAGCCCCTGGGCGAGGGGGGGTATCGCGACACCCTCGTGGTCACCTGCCGCCGGGGTGGTTTCCAGGGGACGGATGTGGTCGGGCAGGCCCCTGCGGGCCGCTGAACGCCGGCAAGGGAGTGCGTCCGATTTGATGCGAATCAAGATGCGCGGTATGGTGGGCGTTCAAACTGATGTCCATGGCCGGGCCACAAGCCAGGTCCCACACTCAACTCAAGGAGAAGCACCATGTTCAAGCACATTCTGGTTCCAGTCGACGGTTCCAATACCTCGATGCTCGCGGTCTCCAAGGCCGCGGCCCTGGCCAAGACCTTTGGCAGCGCCGTGACGGCGGTCTACGTGGTCGATCCCTATCCCTTCACGGGCGTGGGGGCTGATTTCGCCTACGGCCAGGCCCAGTACATCAACGCAGCCACCGCCGAGGCCAACAGCGCCCTGGATGCCACCAAGAAGGCCATGGCCGAGGCTGGCGTGCCGGTGACCACCGTGGTGGGCGAAGGCCACGCAGTGCATGAAGGCATCCTGCGCGCGCTGGAAAGCACGGGCGCCGATCTCATCGTGATGGGCTCGCACGGCCGCCGCGGGCTTGAAAAGCTGGTGCTGGGCAGCGTCACGCAGCGCGTGCTGGGCGTGGTGCACATCCCGGTGCTGGTCGTGAGGGACTGAGCGCCATCCTCCATGAAGAACGGCTCCGAAAGGAGCCGTTCTTCATTTCAGTTCTCGATGGCGCCGCGCACCAGCGCATCCCACATTCCACAGCTCGTGGAACAGGCATGCCCTCCGCCGGTGCACCCGTGGATCTGGCTTTGCCAGGCCACCGGCTGCGTCCCCCTTCAGGGGGAAGGCGCGAAGCGCCTCAGGGGGTCACTCAATCTTCGCGCCCGAGGCTTCGACGATGCCCTTCCACTTGGCGTAGTCGGTCTTGAGCAGGGTGCCGAACTGCGCGGCGGACATGGCTTCCGGCTCCGCGCCCTGGGCATGGATGGCGGCCTTCATGTCGGCCGTGGCCAGGAGCTTGTTGATCTCGGCGTTGATGGCACTCACCACGGCGGCCGGCGTGCCGGCGGGGGCGAACACGCCGTACCAGGTGCTCACGTCGAAGTCCTTGAAGCCCGACTCGGCCACGGTGGGCACCTCGGGCAGGGACGAGCTGCGCTTGGCCGAGGTCACGGCCAGGGGGCGCAGCTTGCCGGACTTGATCTGGCCCATGGCCGAGGGCAGGGACGAGACCAGCAGGTCCACATTGCCCGCCAGCGCATCCATCAGCGCGGGATTGGATCCCTTGTAGGGAATGTGGCTCAGCTTCACGCCCGCGGCCTTCTCAAACAGGTCGCCCGCCAGGTGGATGGACGTGCCGTTGCCGGGCGAGCCATAGGTGATGGTGCCGGGCGCGGCCTTGGCGGCGGCCACCACGTCGGCCAGGGTCTTGTACTTGGAGTTGACGCTGGTGGCGATGACCACGGGCGTGTAGGCGACGTGGGCCACGGCGGTCAGGTCCTTGGTGGGGTCCCAGGGCAGGTTCTTGTAGAGCCAGGGGCCGATCACGAGGTTGTCCTTCTGGCCCATCACGAGGTCATAGCCCGTGGGGGCCGCCTTGACGGCCTCGCCGATGCCGATGGTGCCGCCGGCACCCGCCTTGTTGTCGGCCACCACGGTCCACTTGGCGCTTTCGGTGAGCTTGGTGGCCACCAGGCGCGAGAGGATGTCGGTGCCGCCGCCGGGCGGGAAGGGCACGATCAGGCGGATGGGCTTGGTGGGGTAGGCCGCAGCCGGTGCGGGGGCCTGGGCGTGCGCGGTGGTGCCCACGGCGAAGGCGAGGGCGGTGAAGGAAAGCAGGGTGCGAATCATGGTGAGAGATGTCTCCGTCGGTTCAATATGGACAGGCGGCCGCTCGGGCGCGCTCCGCTCTGCTGGTCTTGGCGCCAGCACCCGCGGATGATCGCCGATCCTGCGCGGGGCTGGCCTTGCCGATACAGGGTGGCAACATCGCCACTGGCGATGGCAAGGCCGGGCGGCACGGGTCAGATGCGCTCGAAGATCGCGGCGATGCCCTGGCCGCCGCCGATGCACATGGTCACCAGCGCGTAGCGGCCCTGCACGCGCTGCAGTTCGTGCAGCGCTTTCACGGTGATCAGCGCGCCGGTGGCGCCGATGGGGTGGCCCAGCGAGATGCCCGATCCGTTCGGATTGACCTTGGCCGGGTCCAGGCCCAGGTCCTTGGTGACGGCGCAGGCCTGGGCGGCAAAGGCCTCGTTGGCTTCGATCACGTCGAGGTCGTTCACCGTGAGGCCTGCCTTTTTCAGCGCCAGCTGCGTGGCGGGCACGGGGCCGATGCCCATGTACTTGGGGTCCACGCCCGCGTGGGCATAGGCCACCAGGCGTGCCAGCGGCTTGGCGCCACGGGCCTTGGCGGCGCCGGCTTCCATCAGCACCACGGCGGCGGCGGCGTCGTTGATGCCCGAGGCGTTGCCGGCCGTCACGGTCCCGTTTTCCTTGATGAAAACGGGCTTGAGCTTGGCCAGGTCGTCCATCGTGGCGCCGGGGCGGAAGTGCTCGTCGGTGGCGTACTGCACGTCGCCCTTCTTGCTCTTCAAGGTGACGGGCACGATCTGGTCCTTGAACAGGCCGTTTTGCGTGGCGCGCTCGGCACGGTTGTGGCTCTCGACCGCCAGCTTGTCCTGGTCTTCGCGGCTGATGCCCCACTTGGCGGCGATGTTTTCGGCCGTCACACCCATGTGGATGTTGTGGAAGGGGTCGTGCAGCGCGCCGATCATCATGTCCACCATCTTGGTGTCGCCCATGCGGGCGCCCCAGCGCATGTTCAGGCTGGCAAAGGGCACGCGGCTCATGTTCTCGGCGCCGGCGCCAATGGCCACGTCGGTGTCGCCCAGCAGGATGGACTGGCTGGCATTGACGATAGCCTGCAGGCCCGAGCCGCACAGGCGGTTCACGTTGTAGGCGGGCGTGCCTTCGCCGCAGCCGCCGTGGATGGCGGCCACGCGCGAGAGGTACATGTCCTTGGGCTCGGTGTTGACCACGTGGCCGAACACCACGTGGCCCACGTCCTTGCCTTCCACGTTGGCACGCGCGAGCGATTCGCGCACCACGAGCGCGCCCAGCTCGGTGGGGGGCACGTCCTTGAGGCTGCCACCAAAGGTGCCGATGGCGGTGCGCACTGCGGAAACGACGACGACTTCACGGGTCATGGGGAGGTCCTTTCAGATGAGTTTCAGATCAAATTGGCCGCTAGCGCTTGTCCATAAAGCGCTGGCAGCTATAAAAACAGGAGTATTGGGGCTCTAGGCGTCCCGGACATCGGCCACCGGGTTGGTGCCGAAGTCTGCGCGTTCCAGCCAGGCGAGCACGCGGGTGGCGGCGTCGGCAGGCGATGTGAGCTGGCCACCCGTCTTGAGGTTGGCGAAATTTTGCTGGTCCGGGAACGCCTCGGGGGCGGCGCCGCGCAGCTGCACCTGCATGTCGGTGTCGATCACGCCGGGGGCCAGCGAGCATACCTTGGCGCCCTGGGGCTTGATGGCTTCGTCCAGCGCCACGCAGCGCGTGAAATGGTCCATGCCCGCCTTGGCGGCGCAGTACGCGGCCTGCGAGGCCATGGCCCGGCGGCCCAGGCCCGAGGAGATGTTGAGCACCTTGCGCGGCACCGTCCAGGCATCCGTCGCGCCCAGGAAGGCGGCGGTGAGCTGCATGGGCGCCTCCAGGCCCACGCGCAGGGCATGGGCCAGGTCGGCGGCATCGCTGCCCGAGAGGGGGGCGATGCGCGGGATCACGCCCGCGTTGTTGATGAGCGTGGCGCTCGCGAACACCTGAGGGCCCTGCGCCGCGAGCCAGCTTTGCAGCCTGTGCGCCGCCTGCTCGCCCTGCGAGAGGTCTTGCTGCCATTGTTCGAGGGTGACACCCGCCGCCTTGGCTTCGGTGGCCAGGTCCGCATTGGCGCTGCGCGCGATGCAGATGAGGGTGTTGCCGCTGCGCAGGAGTTGCTGGGCCATGGCCAGCCCCATGCCGCGCGATGCGCCGGTGAGGATGTAGAGGTGGGTATGAGGCATCCCCCCATCGTACTGCGGGACGCCCGGCTCAGCTGTCTCCGGCAGGCTCCAGCGCCGCGAGCAGCAGCGACAGCCGCGCGTCCAGCGCCGCGAGGTCGGCGGCCTTGAGCGGCGCCAGGATGCGGTGCTCGTTGGCGACGTGGGCCTCGACAGCGCGGTCGATCAGCGCCAGCCCCTCGGCGGTGAGCTGCACCAGCGAGCTGCGCGCATCGTCGGGGTTGGGCAGGCGCGTGATCCAGCCCTGGGCCTCGAGCTTGCCCATGCGGTGCGTCATGGTGCCCGAGGTGACCATGAGGGTGGAGAACAGCGTGGTCGGCGCCAGGCAGTAGGGCGCGCCGCTGCGGCGCAGCGTGGCCAGCACGTCGAACTCCCAGAAGCTCAGTCCGAACCCGGCAAAGGTCTCGTCGAGCCTGCGCTGCAGCAGCGCGGCGCAGCGCTTGATGCGCCCGATGGGGCCCATGGGGCTCACATCCAGGTCGGGGCGCTCGCGGCTCCACTGGGCCAGGATGGCATCTACGGCGTCGGGCTGGCGTGGGGTGGCCATGGGCTTTGTGATCGATTTATCTTGATTTCAAGATTGTATGGTAGAGTATTTTATCTTGATTTGAAGATAAGTTGCCATGCAAAGCACCCGCACCTCTCCCTGGCTGGATGCGCTCGCCACGGCCGTGGGCCCGGTCATCTGGGGCTCCACCTACATCGTCACCACCGAGCTGCTGCCGCCCGACCGGCCCTTCACCGCCGCGCTGCTGCGCACCTTGCCCGCGGGCCTGCTGCTGGTGCTGTGGTGCCGCCGCTGGCCGGCGTGGGGCGACTGGGTGGGCTGGCGGCGGCTGATGGTGCTGGCGGCGCTCAACATCGGCGTTTTCCAGGCGCTGCTGTTCGTGGCCGCCTACCGGCTGCCGGGCGGCGTGGCCGCCGTGGTGGGCGCGGTGGGCCCGCTGGTGGTGATGGGCCTGGCCTGGGCACTGGATCACCGCCGCCCGCCCGCCCTGGCCCTGGGCGCAGGCGCGGCCGGCGTGCTCGGCATGGCCGCACTGCTGCTGTCGCCCGGTGCGCGGTGGGACATGGTGGGCGTCGGCGCGGCATTGGTCGGCACCGTGTGCATGGCGGCAGGCACCTTCTGGTCGCGGCGCTGGCGGTCCGACCTGCCGGTGCTGGCGTTCACGGGGTGGCAACTGCTGGCCGGCGGCATCATGCTCGCGCCCGTGGCCTGGCTGGTGGACCCGCCGCTGCCCGCGCTCACCGCCCCCCAGGTGGGCGGGTATCTTTACCTGAGCATCGCGGGCGCGTTGCTGGCCTATGCGCTGTGGTTTCGCGGCATAGCGCGCCTGCCGTCGGTGGCGGTGTCGTCGCTCGGGCTGCTCAGCCCCGTCACGGCCGTGCTGCTGGGCTGGGTGTTGCTGGGCCAGGCCATGACGGGCGTGTCGCTGGCCGGCATGCTGGTGGTGCTGGCCAGCATCCTGGCGGTGCAATGGGCGATGTCGCGGCCCGTGGCGCCGGCGCGGCTGTAGCGGCGGGCGGTACCGGCCGCGGGGTCAAAAATCCGCCGCCCATTCGAGGGCAAGGTGCGCTCCGGTGGCCGGGTGTGCAAAGGCCAGGTGGCTGGCATGCAGCAGCAGGCGCGGCGCGAGGCCCCGGGTGGCCGCGTCGGCATACAGTGCGTCTCCCAGGATGGCGTGGCCCACGGCCGCCAGGTGCACACGCAGCTGGTGGGTGCGGCCGGTGACGGGCGCAAGCTCGACCCGCGTCGTGCGGGCGGCCAGGTCGCAGCTCAGCGCGCGCCAGCGGGTCAGGCTGGGCTTGCCCTGCGTGGCGTCGATCACCCGCAGCGGGCGCCGGGCCCAGTCGGCGGCGATGGGCAGGTCGATCTCCTGCCATGCCGCGGGGTCGGCAGTGCCTTGGCCCATGCATCCCCGCACCACCGCCTGGTACCGCTTGTGCACCGTGCGCTCGGCAAAGGCACGGCTCAGGCGGCGCTGGGCCTCCAGGTGGCGCGCCATCAGCACGAGGCCCGAGGTGGCCTGGTCCAGCCGGTGAACGATCAGCGCCCCTGGCCAGTGCTGCTGGGCGCGGGTGCTCAAGGCATCCTGCTTGTCCGGGCCGCGCCCGGGCACGCACAGCAGGCCCGACGGCTTGCAGAGCACGAGCAGGTCCGCGTCCTCGTACAGCGCCCGTGGGGCGGGGCAGGCGGCGGCTCCAGGCGCGCACGCCTGGGCCGCGGGCGCGGAGGGGCCTTCACCGGGCGGCATCGTCGCCGCCCACCAGGCGCTGCACGGTGGCGCAAAGCTCTTCCACGTCGTTGGGCTTGTGGATCAGCGCCTGCGCTCCCTCGGCCAGCGCGGCCTGTTCGATCTCGGCCGTGACGTAGCCCGAGGCCAGGGCCACCGGCAGGTCGGGCCGGATGAGGCGGGCCTCCCGCACCAGGTCCACGCCGCAAAAGCCCGGCATGTTGTAGTCGGTCACGAGCAGGTCGTAGCAATCGGGCGCCGCGTTCAGAGCTGCCTTGGCCTCGTGCGGGTCGGTGAAGCCGCTGACCTCGTAGCCGCGGCGGCGCAGCAGGCGCTGCACCAGGAACACCAGGGCCTCGTCATCGTCCACGTACATCACATGGGGCTTTCTCGGGGGCGGCTCGCACCCTGGGGGCTCTGGTGTGTCCGGCGCGGCGGCGGGGGCGGTGGCCGTCGCTGCCGGCATCGGCACCGGGGGCTCGGCGGCGGCGCTTGCGGCGGCCACCGGGAAATACAGCGTGAACCGGCTGCCCTGGCCCGGCGCGCTGTGCACGTCCACGCCGCCCTCATGGGTGCGCATCACGCCATGCACCACCGCCAGGCCCAGGCCGGTGCCCTGGCCCACCGGCTTGGTGGTGAAGAACGGCTCGAAGATGCGTTCCAGCGTCGCCGCATCCATGCCCGGGCCGCTGTCGCGCACCGACAGGGCCACGTAGTCCACGGGCGCCAGGCCCAGCCGTTCGCTCAGGCGCTGGTCGGGCTGCACGGTGGCCGCCTCCACATGGATGCTGCCGCGCTCCGTGCCAATGGCGTGGACCGCGTTCGTGCACAGGTTGAGCAGCGCCTGCTCCACCTGCGTGGCATCCGCCAGAACAGGCGGCAGGCCCGCCTGCAGCTGCATGTGCAGCTCGATGGCGGGTGGAAGGGTCACGCGCAGCAGGCGCTCGGTGTCGTGCACGACCTCGGCCAGCGACACGGCCGAGCGCTGTGGCGGTTCGTTGCGGCTGAAGGTGAGGATCTGGCGCACCAGGTCGCGCGCGCGGCGGCCGGCCTTGTCGATTTCCCCCAGGCTCACCAGCACGGGAGAGCCCGGCGCGCAGTCGGCCTGGGCCAGCGCCACGTTGCCCAGGATGGCCCCCAGGATGTTGTTGAAATCGTGCGCGATGCCGCCGGCCATGGTGCCCACGGCCTGCATCTTCTGCGACTCGCGCAGCTGCGCCTCGAGTTCGTTGCGGTGCGCCTCGGCCTTCTTGCGGCCCGTGAGGTCGCGGGCGAAGACGGTGGTGGTTTCGCCTTCGGCGTGGCGCTCGAACGAGACGCTCACTTCCACGGCCAGCTCCTTGCCGCTGGCGGTGAGGGCGGTCATCTCGCCCAGCATGGCCTGCGTGGTGAGCTGCGCAAACGCCAGGGCCTGGGCGGCATCGGGCAGGAAGCGGTCGAGGGTGCTGCCCAGCGCATCGCTCGCGCTGCACTGGAACAGCGCGGCCGCTGTGGGGTTGAAGACCGTGATGCGCCGGTGCTGGTCCACGCAGATGATGGCGTCCAGCGCCGAGTTGATGACGGCTTCGAGCCGCCTTTCGCTCGCGTGCAGCTGCTCGTTGCGCTGCTGCAATGTGGCCGCGCTGTGCTGCAGCGCCTGGCGTTCCGCGAGCAGCGGGCCCTGGTCGATCACCGCGCACAGGAACTGCGGCAGCGGCGGGCCGTTGCTTTGTGGTGCCTCGATGTGCGCGATGTGCAGGTCGCCGGTGATGCGCGTGTCCGCATTGATGGAAAACACGACCTCCTTGGCCTCGCTGCGGCCCAGGTCCCGCGCCAGCGCGAAGGCCTCGCGCACGCGCCTGGCGTCCTGCGCGCGCACGAAGGGCATCAGCGCCGAGAGAGGGCGGTCGCGCTCGGTGGGCTGGAATGATCGGTGCGCCATGGAGTTCGCCTGCACCACCAGATCGTGCTCGTCCACCACCATGAGGGCCAGCGGCACGCTGGCGAACAGCGTCTCGAAGCGCTCGTAGGCACTTTCGGCCACCGTCTGGCTGTAGCGCAGGACCTTGTTCTGGCTCTCGAGTTCGGCCTGGTAGGCCCGCAGCTCCGCCACCAGGCTGTCGGCCGGCGAGCCCTCCCGCGCGGCAGGCGGCGCCGTCCGCACGACGGGTGGGCCCGCGGTGTCCGCCGCATGGGCTGGCATCCGCCGGGCAGGATCCAGAAAGGACAGGTCGGGTTCGCTCATGAAGGGGGCGTGGCGTCAACGTGAAGGAGAGGCAGGCGCGGGCGTGGTGGGGCGCCCAGCCGGGGCCGCCCGGGGCGCATGCGCGCAAGTGTACGCCCGTGAGGTCTGGCCCCTGGGGGGCCCACGGCGTAACCCTGGACGCACAAGGGAGCCGCCGCAGGGCACCCCCCGCGAAGCGGCGCACGCGAGCGGGCACGGACCGGTAACCCGCATTTCAAGGGCCGATTGTTGGCCAAATGGGAACAATGCTTTTCCCGGGGATGGCTTACCGAACCGGGGGTGTTTGCCTACAGTTCATTACACCGGGCCCTTGTCACCCATGCCCTGCAAATACCCTTTCACCACAGGATTCGACCATGACCACCCTTGATACCACTGCGGCCGCCCAGCCCCTGCTGAACAAACTGCAATGGCGCTATGCCGCCAAGAAGATGAACCCCGCCAAGGCGGTGCCGCAGGACAAGGTCGAGCGCATTCTCGAAGCCGCGCGCCTCGCCCCCACCTCCAGCGGACTGCAGCCCTTCGAGATCATCGTGGTGACCGACCCCGCCGTGCGCGCGCGCATCCAGCCCATCGCATGGAACCAGGCGCAGATCACCGACGGCTCCCACCTGCTGGTGTTCGCGGCATGGGACAACTACACGGCCGAGCGCATCAACATGATGTTCGACCTGACCAATGACCAGCGCGGCTTCAAGAACGAGGGCTGGGAAAACTACCGCCAGATGCTGCTCTCCAGCTACCCCCAGCGCGATGCGGAGGTGAACTTCCAGCACGCGGCGCGCCAGGCCTACATCGGCATGAGCGCGGCCCTGATTGCCGCCGCGTTCGAGGAGGTGGACTCCACGCCGATGGAGGGGTTCGACCCCAACGCGCTCGATGAGATCCTGGGCCTGCGTGCACGCGGCCTGCGCAGCGTCTCGATTCTCCCGCTGGGCTATCGTGCCGAGGAGGGCGACTGGCTGGTGAGCCTGAAGAAGGTGCGCCGCCCCCGCGAGCAGTTCGTGACTGAGGTCTGAGCCCGGCGGGGTTTCCCGCGTGCGCCTGCGCTAGGCAGGTTGTCCCAGGCCTCGTGCACCGACCCTCCCGGCCGCCCCCTTCCTTGGGTGCGGCCGGGTTCTGGCATTTCAGCGCACCGGCGCAGGTGCATCGCTCACGCGGCGCATGGGCGTCAGCACGAAGGCCAGCGCCGCCAGCACGACCAGCGTGCCGCCGCTGGCCGCGAACAGCTGGGCCAGCGTGATGCTCTTCATCACCCAGCCCGTGACGGCGGCGGAGATGGGTGCCAGGCCCATGAAGATGAACATGAACAGGCTCATCGCGCGGCCCAGCAGCGCGGGAGGCACGCGCTGCTGGATCCAGGTGAACACGCTCACCTGCATGAAGCCGCCCAGCAGGCCGATGGCGAGCATCAGCACCGAACCCTGCCACACGGCCGTGATCAGGCCCATGGGCATGAACAGGGCGCCGATGACCGCGTCGAACGTGAGGATGGTCATGCCCAGGCTGCCGATGCGCAGCCGGGGCACCATGCCGGACACCACCATGCCCAGCAATGTTCCCGCGCCATGGGCGCCCACCATGATGCCGAAGGCCGCCGCGCCCAGCTGCGGCGTGCTGCTGGCCAGCACCGGGATGGCGATGTGGATGGGGCCCATGATGAACAGGGCAATGGCGCTCCAGTAGAGAAAGCAGGTGCGCAGCTCGCCGTCGCGCCAGAAATGCACCAGGCCTTGCGCCACCGATGACAGCACGGCCTGCGGGGCCGCCGCGGGCTGTGGCGTGCCGCCGTGGGTGCGCACCTTGGAGAGCGTCCAGGCCGACAGCGCAAAGCTCAGTGCGTCCAGCGCGAAGGCCAGGCCAATGCCGGTGGCGTTGGCGCGGGTGCCGCCATGGCCGCCGGCGCCGGCCGTGGCGGCGTCGCCAAACAGCGCGATGAGCAGGCCCGCGAGCAGCGGGCCCAGGAACATCGTGAGCTGGCGCAGGCCCAGGTTCACGCCATTGGCGGCCTGCAGCTGGTGGCGGGCCACCACGTGCGGCATCATCGCGACCCCCGCCGGGATGCTGAACGCCGTGGCCAGGCCAATGCCCAGCGACAGCGCGTACACCATCCACAGCGTCAGGCTGCCGGCCAGCACCAGGGCGGCCAGCACGGCCAGCAGCACCAGATTGATGTACTTGGTGATCATCAGCACCTGCTTGGGCGAGTGGCGGTCCACCAGCGCGCCGCCGATCAGGATGAACAGCGCGCGCGGCACGCTGATGAGCGCCAGCACGGTGCCCAGCACCAGCGTGTCGCCGGTCATCTGCAGCACCAGCCAGGGCAGGGCGATGAGCGTGAACTGGTCGCCCAGCATCGAGAGGAATGCGCCGCCGGTCAGCCAGCGGAAGTTGCGGTCCTTGAGCAGCACGGCGCGCGGGTCCCCGTTTGCCGGGGCGGGCTGGGCATGCTCGGTGCGCGGCGGCGGATTGTCGCGGGTGGGGGTGTCAGTGGGCATGGGCAGGTTCTCCAGGGTAGGGGCGGGAATGGCGGTGGCCGTTGAGCAACTGGCCCACCGCGGTAAAGCGGACACACAAGTGATAGCTGGCCAAACACAGGGCCGTGGTCGCCAGCACGTTGAGAAAGATCTTGGCCGTCGCGGGGATCGGCACGCCGTACAGCAGCGCGCCAAAGCCCACCGTCAGCGGCAGGTGCACCAGGTACACCCAGTACGCGCTGTCTGCCAGGTAGGCCAGCCAGGCCCTGGGCCGCGCCATATGCCGCAGAAACAGGCCGATGAGCGCAAAGCTCCACAGCCAGGACGCGGCGTTGTAGGCCAGCGCCATCCAGAACTGGAGGTGCCGGGTGGCCGACACGGGCGCGGCCAGCACGTCGGTGAAGCCACCGGTCAGCAGCACCAGCGCAAAGGCCGATGCTTCGGGCTGGGCCAATATCTCCGACAGAAACCCGGTCACCACGAAGCACGCAAGACCCGCGGCGGCGAACACCGGCCACAGCCGTTCGTAGCGCGCCATCAGCCGTCGCCGCTGGGCGTACAGGCACAGGCCGAATGCATAGAACAGGCCGTTGTGCACCCATTCCGCAAGCGGCGGCAGGAAGGACCCACTGGGTGTGACGATGCCGTGGTCGTAGTGCGCGCCGATCCAGGCCAGCGGCAGCGTGAGCACCACCCCACCCACCGGCGATGCGCACAGCCATGCCGCGATGGCCTGCAGGGCGCGCTGCGCGGACTGTGGCAGCGCCCGGGCCATGGCCCACACCGGTGGGGTGAGCAAGGTCAGCCACAGCAGCATCCACAGGAACCACAGGTGCATGGTGGGCGGGCCTTGCGGCACGTTGGGGCCCCGGGGCAGCAGGCTGCGGTCCACACCCCAGGTGCCGTGCGCCATGCGGTGCAGGAACATCAGCCCGAGCAGGGTGGTGGCGATGAACAGCGGCGGCCAGAACACCGCGAACGGCAGGCCCAGGCGGCGCACGCGGTGGCGGGCCATGCCGGCCAGCCCACGCTGCTGCACCAGCAGTGCCACGAAGAACCCCGCCAGGATGAAGAACAGCGGCATGCGAAACGCGTGGATCACCGCCACCAGCAGGTCGGCCACGGGCGTGGACAGGTCGTCGTGCCAGGGCAGGGGCGAGGGGGCTGCCATGTACGCGATGGATGCGTGCAGCACGATGCCCAGCCACATCATGGTGGCGCGCAGGTGGTCCAGCGCGTGCAGGCGCCCTGCGGCGGCAGGGGACGCGGGGAGAACGGGAGAGGAAGGGTCGGCAGTCATGGGTCGGTCTGTCAGAAGACCGACTGTCAAGCCTCACGTTGCGTGAGGGTCAAGCGATTTTTACTGCTTTTTACGGATGGGTGGCGCGGCTGGCCCCGCAGCGGCGGCATGCACGTGGGCGAGGGCAGCGTGCAGGTACGCACGCACGGGCGCGCTCAGTGGCGAGCCCGCCTGCAGCAAGGGCTCCTGCATCGACGCGGTGAGCAGCTTCTGGCGCAGCGCCGCATCGTTGCGTGTCAGCTGGCCGAACAGCGCATCCCAGCGCCGTGCCGCCGCCGCAGCGTCGGCGTGCTGCGGGGCCACTCCGCGCGCCAGCAGTTGCTGCACCGAGCACTCCAGCGCCGCCCACTGGGTGTGGGGCACATGGCCCAGCGCGCGCAGGTCGTCGCGGGTCAGGTACTTGTCGAGCAGGTTCATGCGCAGCTTGATGGCGACTTCGACGTACTCGATCATTTCGCCCGGCGGCGCATGGTTGCGGCCGTGGGTGGTGGGCTCGGTGCGGAACATGTGGCCCCAGCGCTCCAGCAGGTCCATGTCGCCGCCCATCCAGTGCAGCATCAGCGCCATCCAGCGGTACGCCAGCGCCTGCACCTCCGGGGCGTCGGGCGGCAGCTGGCGGTCCATGGCGCTCTGCACCAGGTCCTTCACGACCAGCCAGTCGGCTTCGATCAGGCTCCAGTTGGTGAAGATCTGCTTGAGCTCGGCCGAGCTGAAGTACTTGCCATAGGTCGTCATGAGCGCCAGCGCTTCGAGCCAGTTGCCCATGTCGGGCTCGGCCCCTGCCATCAGGCCATCGCGCAGCATGGTCAGGCGGCCGCGCAGTTCGGTGGCTTGCGATATCTGCTGGTCGAGCGCGCGGATTTGCTGGCCGATGATGCGCTCGGGCGCCATGGTGTCGCCCACCAGCAGGTCGCCGATGTCGCTGAGCGGCAGGCCCATCTGCCGCATGGTCTGGATGCCATGCAGCCGCTGCACGTCGGCCTGGCTGTACAGCCGGTAGCCGGCGTCCGACCGGCCCGAGGGCTTGAGCAGCCCGATTTCGTCGTAGTGGTGCAGCGTGCGCACCGTGAGGCCGGTGCGCCGCGCGAGGTCCCCGACCTTCAGCAGCATGGGTCTTCTTACTTGCGCACCGAGATCAGCTCGATCTCGAAGTTGAGCGTGCTGTTGGGCGGAATCACCCCGCCAGCGCCGCGCTCGCCATAGGCAATCGCTGCCGGGCAGGTCAGCTTGGCCTTGCCGCCGGGTTTCATGCGCTGCACGCCTTCGGTCCAGCAGGGGATCACGCGGTTGAGCGGGAACTCGGTGGGCTCGCCGCGCTTGTAGGAGCTGTCGAATTCCTTGCCGTCCAGGAACGTGCCCTTGTAGTGCACCTTCACCGTGTCGGTGGCCTTGGGCGATTCGCCCGTGCCTTCCTTGAGGGACTCATAGACCAGGCCGCTGGCCGTGGTGACGGGCTTGGCCTGCGCCATGGCGGCGGGGGCGATCACAAAGCCGGCAAGCAGTGCGCAAAAAAGGTTTCGCAAAGGGGTCTCCTTGGAGGTGGGGGTATCGGACAGCCCGCGATCTTAGTCGCGTTCCGGCGGCTGCCCGTGGGCCGCCGGTGGGGGCCGGGCAATAAAAAAGCCTTCGTGCGGGCAGGCTGCACGAAGGCTTGTGGTGGGCGGGGAGGAACGGCGCCGGGCGCCTGCCCGCTGGGATCAGGCGTAGTCGGACACCGGGATGCAGCTGCACGCCAGGTTGCGGTCGCCCCACACGTTGTCCACGCGCCCCACGGGCGACCAGTACTTGCTGCTGCGCAGGGCGGCCACGGGATAGGCGGCGGTCTCGCGGGCGTAGGGGCGGGTCCACTGCGCGCCCAGCAGGCTTTGCGCCGTGTGCGGCGCGTTCTTGAGCGGGTTGTCGTCCTGCGGCAGCGCGCCATTTTCGATTTGCCGGATTTCCTCGCGGATGGCGATCATCGCGTCGATGAAGCGGTCGATCTCGAACAGCGTTTCGCTTTCGGTGGGCTCCACCATCAGCGTGTTGGGCACGGGGAAGGACAGCGTGGGCGCATGGAAGCCGTAGTCGATCAGGCGCTTGGCCACGTCCTCGGCCATCACGCCGCTGGTTTCCTTCAGGCCGCGCAGGTCCAGGATGCACTCGTGCGCCACGTGGCCGTTGGCGCTGGCGTACAGCGTGGGGTAGTGGTCCTTCAGGCGCGCGCTGATGTAGTTGGCGCTGAGGATGGCTGTCTCGGTCGCGGCCTGCAGGCCCTCGGCACCCATCATGCGGCAGTACATCCAGCTGATGGGCAGCACCGCGGCGTTGCCCAGCGGGGCGGCGCTGACGGGGCCGACCTTGCCGGCGCCCGGCTCCAGGGGCTGGTCGCCACGGCCGGGCTGGCCGGGCAGGTAGGGCACGAGGTCTTCCACCACGCACACGGGGCCCACGCCGGGGCCGCCGCCGCCATGGGGAATGCAGAAGGTCTTGTGCAGGTTCAGGTGGCTCACGTCGCCGCCGAACTCGCCGGGGGCGGCCACGCCCACCAGGGCGTTCATGTTGGCGCCGTCCACGTAGACGCGCCCGCCGTGGCTGTGCACCAGGGCACACAGCTCCTTCACCTGGGTCTCGAACACGCCGTGCGTGCTGGGGTAGGTGATCATCACGCAGGCCAAGTGCGCGCTGTGCAGCTCGCACTTGGCCTTCAGGTCCGCCAGGTCCACGTTGCCATTGGCGTCGCAGGCCGTCACCACCACCTGCATGCCCACCATCTGGGCACTGGCGGGGTTGGTGCCGTGCGCGCTGCTGGGGATCAGGCAGATGTTGCGGTGGCCCTCGCCCTGGGCCTCGTGGTAGGCCTTGATGGCCAGCAGGCCGGCATATTCGCCCTGCGAGCCGGCGTTGGGCTGCAGGCTGATGCCCGCGTAGCCGGTCGCTTCGCACAGCCAGGCACGCAGCTGTTCATCCAGTTCGCGGTAGCCCTGGAGCTGGTCGGCGGGGGCAAACGGGTGCACGCCGGCGAATTCGGGCCAGGTGATGGGGATCATCTCGCTCGTGGCGTTGAGCTTCATGGTGCAGCTGCCCAGCGGGATCATGCTGCGGTCGAGCGCGAGGTCCTTGTCGGACAGCTGGCGGATGTAGCGCAGCATGCCGGTTTCGGAGTGGTGGGTGTTGAACACCGGGTGCGTGAGGTAGCTGCTGGCGCGGCGCAGCCCGGCGGGAATCAGCGGCTCCACGCCGTGCTCGAACGCCTCGAAGGTGGGCAGGGCCTGGCCGTCCTGGGCGAAGATCTTCCACAGCAGTTCGACATCGGCGCGCGTGGTTGTCTCGTCGAGCGAGATGCAGAGGTAGTTCTCGAAGTAGATTCGCAGGTTGGCGCCCATCTGCACTGCGCGAGCAGCTATTGATTTGGTAGCGCTGTCGGTTTTGAGCGTGAGCGTGTCGAAGCAGCCCTGGGGGCGCACGGGGGCGCCCAGCTGCGTGAGTCCCCTGGCCAGGATGGCCGTGTAGCTGGCCACGCGCTGCGCGATGCGTTTCAGGCCGTCTGGGCCGTGGTACACGGCGTACATGCTGGCGATCACGGCAGGCAGCACCTGCGCAGTGCAGATATTGGACGTGGCCTTTTCGCGGCGGATGTGCTGCTCGCGCGTCTGCAGCGCCAGGCGGTAGGCGGGCTGGCCGTGCACGTCCACGCTCACGCCCACCAGGCGGCCGGGCAGGCTGCGCTTGAACTCGTCGCGGCAGGCCATGTAGGCGGCGTGCGGGCCGCCCGCGCCCATGGGCATGCCAAAGCGCTGCGTGGTGCCCACCACGATGTCGGCGCCGTATTCGCCAGGCGGCGTGATGAGCGTCAGGGCCAGCAGGTCTGCGGCCACGATGAAGGCGGCCTGCTTTTCGTGCGCCTTTTGCACCTCGGCGCGCAGGTCGTCGATGCGGCCGCTGGTGGAAGGGTACTGGGCCAGCACGGCGAAGTAGTCACCGGCCAGCAGGTCGTTCCATTCCTCGGCCGAGTTGGCCAGGCGCACTTCCAGGCCCAGGGGCTTGGCGCGGGTCTGGATCACTTCGATGGTCTGCGGGTGCGCGTCGCCCGCCACCACGAAGACATTGCTCTTGGATTTGACCGAGCGCCTGGCCAGGGTCATGGCTTCAGCCGCAGCGGTGGCTTCGTCCAGCATGGATGCGTTGGCGATCGGCATGCCCGTCAGGTCGCACACCATGGTCTGGAAGTTGACCAGGGCCTCCATGCGGCCTTGCGAGATCTCGGCCTGGTAGGGCGTGTAGGCGGTGTACCAGGCGGGGTTCTCCAGGATGTTGCGCAGGATGACGCCCGGCGTGTGCGTGCCGTAATAGCCCTGGCCGATGAAGCTGCGCAGGACCTTGTTCTTGCCAGCGATGGCCTTGAGCTCGGCCAGCGCCGCCGCTTCGGTGGCGGGCAGGGGCAGGTCCATGGGCGCGCTGCGCGCGATGGAGCGCGGCACGATGCTTTCGATAAGGGCGCTGCGCGAGGCTTCGCCGATCACTGACAGCATGTGGGTTTCATCCGCTGCGTCGATGCCAATATGGCGGGGCAGGAATTCGGTGGCGTTCTCGAGCGCGGCGAGGGTGGGCAGGGGGGCTTGGGAGGTCATCGGCGGCGGCACAGTGCAAGGAAACACATTGGCCCGGCGGGGAGGTGCCGGGCCGCGGGCATCGGAGGGTCAGGCGTTCTTGGCGAACTCGGCGTAGGCGGGTTCGTCCATGAGCGCATCGAACTGCAGCATGTCCGTCACATGGACCTTGAAGAACCAGCCGGCACCCATGGGATCGCTGTTGGCCAGCGAGGGGTCGGCGCGCAGTGCTTCGTTCACTTCGACGACTTCGCCGGTGACAGGCATGTACACGTCGGCCGCGGCCTTCACGGACTCGACCACGCCGGCCACGTCACCCTGGGTGAAGGTCGTGCCGACCTCGGGGAGGTCCACGAAGACCACGTCGCCCAGGGCGTCCTGGGCATGCAGCGTGATGCCCACGGTGGCGGCTTCGTGGTCGGAGATGTCGATCCACTCGTGGTCCTTGGAATACTTGATGGTCATGGGGGAAGCTCCAAAAAAGGGGAAAACAGAAAAAGTGCCGATGCCAGCCGCCACTTTAGCCGGGCTGGGGCGGTTGCAGAGGGTCAGCCGCGGTGGTAGCGCGCAGGCGTGAACGGCATGGACACCACCTCCATGGGCACGGCCTTGCCGCGCACGATGGCGTTGACGCGCGTGCCGATGGCGGCAAAGGCTGGCGCCACGTAGCCCATGGCCACCGGCTTGTCCACGGTGGGCCCCAGCAGGCCGCTGGTCACTTCGCCGATCTTTTGACCGTCGGGGCCTTGCAGTTCGGTGTGCTCGCGCACGGGCACGCGTTCCAGCGCGACCAGGCCCACGCGCTTGCGCTGCAGGCTGGCGGGGTTGTCGATCTGCGACAGCACCTTGTCGGCACCGGGGAAGCCGCCCGCGCGCGCGCCGCCGGTGCGGCGCACCTTCTGGATGGCCCAGTTCAGCGCCGCCTCGGGTGGGGTGGTCGTGGTGTCGATGTCGTTGCCGTACAGGCACAGGCCGGCTTCCAGGCGCAGCGAGTTGCGGGCGCCCAGCCCGATGGGCTTGACCTCGGGCTGGGCCAGCAGCGCGCGCGCCAGGGTTTCGGCCTGGGACGCGGGCACCGAGATCTCGAAGCCGTCCTCCCCGGTGTAGCCGCTGCGGGTCACGAAGCAGTCGCAGCCCGCAATGGAAAAGTCGCCACCCGTCATGAATACCAGCTTTTCGACGCCGGGTGCCAGGCGCGCCAGGGCGGTGACTGCCTGCGGGCCTTGCAGCGCCAGCAGGGCGTGGTCGGGCATGGGGATGACGTCGCAGCGCTGGCCGATGCGTGCCTGGATGTGCGCGATGTCGCCTACCTTGCAGGCGCCGTTGACGATGACGAACAGGGTGTCATTGCCCTGATTGAAGAACATCAGGTCGTCGATGACCGTGCCTTCGTCGGTGAGCAGCAGGCCGTAGCGCTGCTTGCCTACGGGCAGGTCGATCACGTCGACGGGCATCAGGGTTTCGAACGCGGCAGCGGCGCCGGGGCCGACAAGCTTGAGCTGGCCCATGTGCGAGACGTCGAACAAACCCGCCGCGTTGCGCGTGTGCAGGTGCTCGGCCATCAGGCCGGCAGGGTACTGCACGGGCATGGAGTAACCCGCAAACGGCACCATGCGGGCGCCCAGCTCGGTGTGCAGGGCGTTGAGGGGGGTGGTCAGCAGCGGGGCGGTAGGGGTGGTCAAGGCGGACTCCGGGGCAAATGGTGGCCGCGGCCCTATGGGTCGCGGGATTTGCCCTGCTGTCCGCTTTACCTGAGAGATTCACCGCAGCGCCCTGGCTGGCCGCGCGGCTTGCTCCTTCGGTGGATGGGTGCCGTGCTGCACGGTCCATCTCTCTCCAGCAAGGGAACGCCCGCATCACTGCGGGCGGTTGCCAGTCCTTTTGCCTGAGCGTTCGGCTGCTGCCTGCGCCTTCGGCGGCCCCTTTCGTTGATGGGAAGGGGCTCTCTCCTGACGGCCGCCAGTATATCCGCTGGAAGAAGCCGCGCAGACGCTATTTGATGAACCCGAGCACCTTCGGCAGCCAGGTCGACAGCTGCGGGATGAAGGTCAGCACCACCAGCACCACGCCATGCGCCCAGAGGAAGGGCACCAGCTCGCGCACCAGCTGCGACATCGGTACGCGCGAGACGTTGCAGGTGACGAACAGCAGCCCGCCCACGGGCGGCGTGATCATGCCCAGCGTGAGGTTGTAGATCACCACCATCGCGAAGTGGATGGGGTCGATTCCCAGCTTCACGGCCACGGGCGCGAGGATGGGCGCCAGCACCATCACGCCCGGCAGCGGCTCGATGAAGATGCCGAACAGCAGCAGGAAGATGTTCACGATGATGAGGAACATCCACGGCGAGAGGTTCATGCCCACCAGCCAGTCGGCCATCTGCTGCGGAATGCCCTCGATGGTCAGGATCCACGCGAACGCGGCCGACAGCCCGATGATGATCAGCACCGAGGCCGACAGCAGGGCCGAGCGTGCCAGGATGTCGGGCAGCGCCTTCCACTGCAGCGTGCGGTAGACGAACTTGCCGCACACCAGCGCATAGAACACCGCCACCACCGAGGCCTCGGTGGGCGTGAACCAGCCGGCGCGCATGCCGCCCAGGATCACCACCGGCAGCAAAATGGCGGGCAGCGCCTTCCAGGTGGTCTGCAGGATATCGGCCAGCGGCGGCATCCGGCCGTCGCCCTTGTAGTTGCGCTTCTTGGAGACGTGGAAGTTCACGACGCACATGGCCACCGCGATCAGCAGGCCCGGCAGCAGGCCGGCCACGAACAGCGCACCCACCGACACCGTTTCATCCTGCAGCGCATAGATGATCATGATGATGGACGGCGGGATGATGGGCCCGACGATGGCCGTCGAGGCCGTGAGAGCCGCCGCGTACGAACGGTCGTAGCCGGCCTTGTCCATCATGCGGATCAGCATCGACCCCGGCCCCGCCGCATCGGCCAGCGCCGAGCCCGAGATGCCTGAGAAGAAGGTCAGCGAGACCACGTTGGTGTAGCCCAGCCCGCCGCGCTTGTGGCCCACGAACTGCCCGGCAAACCTCAGCAGCACCTCGGTCAGCGAGCCGCCGCTCATGAGTTCGGCCGCGAGGATGAAGAAGGGCACGGCCATCAACGGAAAGCTGTCGATGCCGGTGAAGGTCTCCTTGAGCAGCACCATCAGCGGGTAGCTCTCGGCCAGGATCAGCGTGGCCGCGGTGGCCAGGCCCAGCGCAAACGCCACGGGCACGCCCATGGCCAGGAACAGGCAGGCCGAAACGATGAGGATGATGGACGCGCTCATAGGGAGGCACTCGCATTCGCATCGAAGTGTTCATCGGCCGCAAAGTTGCGGTCGAGCACGTAGCCGCGCACGATGAACAAAAAGTGCACGATCAGCAGCACGCCGCCGATCAGCATGGCGCTGTAGATGTAGGCGAACGGGATCTGCGTCACGGCCGTCATCTGGAACATGGTGCGCTGCATGTACAGCCAGCCGTACCAGACCATGAAGCCGAAGAAGGCGAACAGCAAGGCCGCGACCACGGCACGCAGGGCGATGGCGCCCGCGCGGGGCAGGGCATCCTGCAGGTTCTCCACCGCGATGTGGCCGCCATAGCGCAGCACGGGGCCGGCGCCCAGGAAGGTCAGCCAGATCATCATGTGGCGCGACACCTCCTCGGCCCATTCGAGCGAGTTGTGGGTGACGTAGCGCATCACCACGTTGGTGAAGATGATGATGGACATGGCCGCCAGCAGCAGGATCAATGCCCAGCGGTTGGCGGCCAGAAAATAGCGTTCGAAGGTTTTCACGGGACGGTCTTGGACAAGGGCGTGCAGGGTCAAAGCAAAAGCGCCCGGCGCCTTGTGTGGGCCGGGCGATGCGGGGCGCGGGTCAAGAGCGGCTCACACAGCCCAGCGAAGCGGTCCTGGTTAGGCGTTGCGTCGCAGACAGTACAACCAGTACGGCAAGACGCAACAACGACGCCAGGAGGGCTGTGCGAGTCGCTCAAAAGAGTTAACGAACGTCCTGGATCTTCTTGATGTTGTCGGCGCCGAACTCCTTGGCGTAGCCCACATAGGCGGGCTTGAGGGCTTCGCGGAAGGCGGCGCCGTCCACCGTCTTGGTGACCTTCATGCCTTGCTGCTCCAGCAGGGCGATGCCGTTGTTCTCGTCGTCGTTGACCTTCTTGCGCTGGGCCACCGAGGCGCTCTTGGCGGCGTCGGTGAAGACCTTCTTGTCCGCGTCGTTGAGCTTGTTCCACACCTTGGGCGAGAGCAGCAGCAGCGCCGGCGAGTACACGTGGCCCGTGAGCGACAGGTGCTTTTGCACCTGCGAGAACTTGGCCGACAGGATCACGGGGATGGGGTTCTCCTGGCCGTCCACCGTGCCCTGCTGCATGGCGCCGAACAGCTCGGGGAAGGCCATGGGCGTGGGCAGGATGCCGAAGGTGCGGTAGCCGTCCATGTGCACCTTGTTCTCCATGGTGCGCATCTTCAGGCCCTTGGCGTCCTCGGGCTTGACGATGTCGCGCTTGCTGTTGGTCATGTGGCGGAAACCGTTCTCCGTCCAGGCCAGCGCGATGATGCCCTTGCTCGGGAACTTGGTCAGGATGTCCTGGCCGATGGGGCCGTCCATCACCTTGCGCGCATGGTCGTAGTCGCGGAACAGGAAGGGGATGTCCACGATCTTCACTTCGGGCACGAAATTGCCCACGGGGCCGGTGGAGGTGTTCACCAGGTCCTGCGTACCGAGCTGGATGGCCTCGATCTGCTCGCGCTCGCCGCCCAGCGCGGAGTTGGGGAAGTACTGGCACTTGTAGCGCCCCTGCGTGCCCTTCTCGACTTCGTCGCAGAAGACCTTGGAGCCCACGCCGTAGTGCGAATCGGGCGCCGTGGCGTAGCCGATCTTGAGCGTGGTGGTCTGCGCGCTGGCGGTGGCCATCAAGCCGAGCGCAAGGCCCAGGCCCGCAGCGAGGGAAGTCAATTGCATGGTGTCTCCTGTGAGTATGTTTCTTGCCGCGCCCCCTTGCACGCACCAGCGGAAAGGGTGCTGGCAGCATGGGTTGGCGGTCCTGAAAATTATGGCGCTGCAGCATGGCCCCGAGCATCGGGGTTTGTGCTGGTAAGCGTGCTTATTAACGCGCTGGAAGGAGGCAATCGTCGCCGGGGCGACAAAGGCAGGCTGCTGGCCTGGGCCAGGCAAGGGGGAGGGGGAAGGGGGGCAGCCGGGCGGCCGGGCGGCCGCGAAGGTAGGTGCTTGCTTGTCAAGCGCCCCGGTCTGGCGGTAACCAGTCCGGGGCCCTGTCAGTTTGTGCGCTCCGGTAAGAGCGCCTTGATGTCCAAAGTATGCGCTGCGAGGCGCAGCAGTTCTTTCCATGTTTCGCTTGAATTTTCAAATTTGCAGAAAAATTTGCTGCATATGATGATATTCATGAATAATTGTGGCCATGGATCGTCTTGACAGAAAAATTCTCGCTGTGCTTCAGGGCAACGCCCGTGCCAGCCTGCAGGAGATCGGCCAGGCGGTGGGCCTGAGCGCTTCGCCGTGCTGGGGCCGCATCAAGAAGATGGAGGAGGCCGGTGTCATCCAGGGCTACACCGTGCGCATCAACCCGCAGTCGCTGGACCTGGCGGACACGGTGCTCGTGCAGGTCACGCTGGACAGCCATTCGGACAACACGCTTGAAAAGTTTGGCGAAACGCTGGCCAGCATTCCCGAGGTGATCGAGGCGCATCTGGTCTCCGGCGACTATGACTATCTGCTGCGCATCGTGGTCAAGGACACGCGCGACTACGAGCGCCTGCTGCGCGAGAAGCTCTACAAGATCAAGGGCATACGCCACAGCCGCTCGAGCTTCGTGCTGCGCACGCTCAAGAAGGCAGACCTGCCACTGTTTGCGGGCTGATTCGCCTCAGCGTGGCGCTGCAGTGCAGAGGGAGGGGTTCGGACATCGATGGTCCTGATCCGTGTCGTCCATGCACCGCGCTGGCGGCGCGCACGGCGCGCCATGCCCTGGGTCACCAGGCGTTGCCCCGTGGCCTCTTTTTTCCTGCCGGCAAAAAGTGCTGTGGAGTCGGCCGTTGCAGAATGGCGCCGTTTTTGCACCGGACGGCATGACGCCACCCAGCCTGGCGCGCTCCTGCGCACCACGGCGGTGCGCGCGCCCCGTCAGCCATTCGTCAGTGATGCCCTGGGACCCCTCGCCATGAACCTGCGTTTCGTCGAAGCCTTCTACTGGGTGGCCTCCCTCAAAAGTGTCACGCGCGCCGCGGAAAAGCTGTTTCTCACGCAGTCGGCCATGTCCAGCCGCATCGCCGCGCTGGAGGAGGAGCTGGGTGTGTTGCTGCTGGACCGGCGCGACAAGCACTTCAAGCTCACCGTGGCCGGCACACGGTTTCTGACCTACGCCAAGCGCATGCTGGAGCTGCAGCGCCAGCTCAAGACCGAGATGGGATCGGGCGGGCCGCTGGAGGTGTCGATCCGGCTGGGCGCCATCGAATCGGTGCTGCACTCCTGGCTCATTCCATGGGTGGAGCAGCTGCGCAAGGACAACCCCTTGCTGGAGCTCGAGCTCACGGTCGAGTCCACGCCCGTGCTGCTCGATCAGATCCGGCGGGGCTCGCTCGACGTCGTGTTCGCGGCGCTGCCTGCATCGGCCGACGGCATGCGCAGCCAGGCGGTGACGCCCATGGAGATGGTGTTCGTGGGCAACGGCAATATCCACCGCAAGCGCCACTATGTGCTCGATGATTTTGCCGACACGGACATCCTCACCTTCCAGCGCGGCTCGCAGCCGCACGTGTACCTGCTCGACACCTTTCGCAATGCGCAGGTGGAGCCGCGCCGCGTGCACACGGTGTCGTCCATTTCGGCGATGGTGCAGCTGGTGCAGGGCGGCTTCGGCGTGGCCACGCTGCCGCGCCTGGCGGTGGAACGCATGCTGGCGTTTCCAGACCTGCGCGCCCTGGCGTGCGACACCGTGCTCAAGCCCCTGCCCATCCACGTGAGCTACCGCGAGGATCCTTCCTCGCCCGCGATGGAAGCCATCGTTCGCTCCTCGATCGACTTCATCGAGAACATCCAGCCGGGGCCCAAGGGGCCCACCCGCACTCCCCGCAAAAGAAGCAGCGCCCCGCGGTCCTGAGAGGCACAGGGCACCCGAGCACAGGCGTGCCACTTCACGGCCCAGGGCCATGCATCTGCGGATGCCGCAGTGCCTCGGTGTCGCCATCGCAACCGTCCCCGTGGCGGGCGCTCCACAACACCCTGGGGTTAACCCTGAAGCGGATATCAGGGTAATCCCTTGGCACCAACTTGGTTCCCCTTGCCCCAATGAAGTGCATCGAAAAAATCGATGACCTGAGCAAAATTTTTTGAATTTGCCAGCGCCTGCCACCCCCCAACACAATCCGCCCAACGCCAGACGAATGGCATTTCCCACGACAAGGAAACACGGTGGATTCAGTTCAAGAAAAAGCGCTGGCGGTTTTTGGGTCCGAGGGCATCGACGACCCCGTCCATGTGCGCAGCGTGATCCGGCGAGGCGGCTGGGCATCACACACCAGCGGCCTGGCCCATGGCCGGGTGCAGGGCAACCTGGTGATCCTGCCTGAAGTGCAAGCGGGCGACTTCCTGCGCTTTTGCCAGCGCAACCCCAAGCCCTGCCCGGTGCTGGCGGTGAGCGAGCCCGGCCAGTTCGCGCTGCCCACGCTCGGGGGCGGCATCGACATCCGCAGCGATGTGCCGCAGTACCGCGTCTGGCGCCACGGCGAGCTCACGCAGGAGGTGCCAGACATCGCCGACCTGTGGCGCCCCGACCTCGTGACCTTCATCCTCGGCTGCTCGTTCTCGTTCGAGTCCGCGCTGCAGGAGGCCGGCATCAGCCTGCGCCACATCAACGAAGGCAAGAACGTGGCGATGTACCGCACGAACATTGCCACGCAGCCGGCAGGGCCCTTCGGGGGCGCCATGGTGGTCTCCATGCGGCCCATGCCTGCGGCCGACGTGATCCGTGCGGTGCAGGTCACATCGCGCTTTCCCAACGTGCATGGCGCGCCGGTGCACATCGGCGACCCTGCGCTCATCGGCATTGCGGACATCGCAGAACCCGACTACGGCGACGCCGTGCCGCTGATGCCCGGCGAGATCCCTGTCTTCTGGGCCTGCGGCGTCACGCCACAGTCCGCCATCCTGAACGCCCAGCCCGCGTTCTGCATCACCCATTCCCCAGGGTGCATGTTGGTCACCGACCTTCTCAATCACCACCTCGCCAGCTTTTAACCAAGGAGTTTCCCCATGAAGAAAATGATGTTCGGCCTGTGCGCCGCGGCCGCCGCATGCCTGGCCCATGCCGAGACCAGGTGGGACCTGCCCTCGGGCTATGCCGTCAACACCTTCCAGGTGCAGAACCTGCAGCAGTTCGTGCAGGACGTGGGCAAGGCCAGCGGCGGCAAGCTCAAGATCACGGTGCACCCCAACGCATCGCTGTTCAAGGCCAATGAAATCAAGCGCACCGTGCAGTCCGGGCAGGTGGCGATCGGCGAGTTCATCCTTTCCGGCGCTGCCAACGAGGCGGCGGTCTACGGTGTGGACTCCATTCCGTTCCTTGCCACGAGCTATGCGGACTCCAAGCGCCTGGACCAGGCCTCGCGCCCGCTGCTGGTCAAGACGCTGGGGGCACAGGGCATGAAGCTGCTCTACACCGTGCCATGGCCGGCGCAGAGCCTGTATTCGGTGAAGCCTGTCACGGCCCTCAAGGACCTCAAGGGCACCAAGATGCGGGCCTACAACCCGGCCACGTCGGTCATCGCCAACCTCATCGGCGCGCAGCCGGTGACGATCCAGCTGGCCGAGCTGTCGGCGGCGCTGGCCACGGGCACCGTGGACAACTTCCTCACCTCCAGCGCCAGCGGCGTGGACAGTAAGCTCTACGAAAGCGTGAAGTACTTCTACGGCGTGGCGGCCTGGCTGCCGCGCAATGCCGTGGTGGTGAACCAGAAGGCCTTCGACAGCCTGGACAAGGCCAACCAGGACGCGGTGCTGGCGCAGGCCGCGATTGCCGAGCAGCGCGGCTGGGCGCTGAGCGAGCAAAAGGACCAGGAGTACCTCAAGGAACTGGCCGCCAAGGGCATGCAGGTGGACGTGAGCGCCGAGAACCTCAAGAAGGAGCTCAAGACCGTGGGTGAGCGCATGACGGCCGACTGGATCAAGACCGCGGGCGATGACGGCAAGGCTGTCATCGATGCCTACAACGGCAAGAAGTGAGCAGGCCGCCATGTCCCTCATGCCTCCTACATCGGCCATTGCGGGCGATGCGCCCCCGGCCCTGGCCATGCCCCCGCACGTGCTGCGGCGCGCGCTGGACGGCGCGTACCTGGCCGCCGGCGCCGTCGGGGCTGCCTGCATCGCCGTTATCTGCGTGCTGATGGTGGTCCAGTCGCTCGGGCGCCAGTTCGGCTTTCCGACCGGCGCCATCAACGACGTGGTGGCTTGGCTGTGTGCCGCAGCGGCCTTCCTGACCATGGCCCATGCCTTCAAGCACGGCGATTTCGTGCGCGTGACGCTGGTGCTGGAGAAGCTGTCTCCCGCCACGCGCCGCAAGTACGAAGTAGCCTGCCTGACCGTCGCGGCCGTGGCCATCGGCTACCTCACCTGGTGGGCCTGTGTCTTCACCTACGAAAGCTGGCAGTTCAAGGAACTGGCCCAGGGCCTGTGGGCGATTCCCATCTGGATCCCGCAGATGAGCTTTGCGCTGGGCTCCGTGCTCTTTCTCGTCGCCGTGGTCGATGAGTGGTGGATCGTGGTGCAGGGCGGCGTGCCTACCTTTGTGCGGCTGGTGGAAGAGCGCCACGCCAAGGGCGACTTTTCTTCGGATCTTTAAGGAGCATCCCCATGGACATTCTTTCCATCGGCGCCTTCCTGCTGTTGCTCATGCTGCTCATGCTGTCCGGCGGTGTCTGGATCGCCATGACGCTGGCCATCTGCGGCTGGGTCGGCCAGGCCTTCTTCACCAGCAGCCAGCCCGGGCTGAACCTCTTTTCGGCCTTCTGGGAGAGCAACGCGAGCTGGGAGCTGGCGGCGCTTCCCCTGTTCATCTGGATGGGGGAGATCCTGTTTCGCACCCGGCTGAGCGAGGACATGTTCAGCGGCCTCGCCCCCTGGCTGAGCCGTGTGCCCGGCCGGCTGTTCCACACCACCATCCTGGGCTGCGGCATCTTCGGCTCGGTGTCGGGTTCGTCGGCGGCCACCTGCGCCACCATCGCCAAGGTCTCGCTGCCTGCGCTCAAGAAGCGCGGTTACAACGAGAGCATCGCGATCGGTTCGCTGGCCACGGCAGGCACGCTCGGTATCCTGATTCCGCCGTCCATCACCATGGTGGTGTACGCCGTGGCGGCCGATGCCTCCATCATCCGCATCTTCCTGGCGGGCTTCTTGCCCGGCTTGCTGCTGATGCTGCTGTTCTCGGGCTACATCGCCTGGTGGTCCGTGCGCAACAAGCAGCTCATGCCTGCCGACGAGCCGCCCACCACCTTCCGCGAAAAGCTGTATCTGTCGCGCAACCTGATTCCCTGTGCGCTGCTGATCGTGTTCATCTGCTGGTCCCTGGTGGCCGGCTGGGCGACGGCCACCGAGTGCGCGGCCTACGGTGTGGTGGGTGCCCTGGCACTGGCCGCATGGTGCAGGGCGCTGACCTGGCAGAACTTCAAGGAAGGCCTGGCGGGCTCGGCGCGCACCAGCTGCATGATCATGTTCATCCTGGCGGGCGCCGCGTTCCTCACCAAGACCATGGCCTTTACCGGCATACCGCGCGAGCTGGCCGAATGGGTCGATTCGATGCACCTGTCGCCCTACGCGCTGATCGCCTGCCTGGTGGGCGTGTACCTGGTGCTGGGCACCGCGCTCGACGGCATCAGCATGATCGTGCTGACCGCTGCGGTCGTGATGCCCATGGTCGAGAAGGCCGGGTTCGATCTCATCTGGTTCGGCATCTTCGTGATCCTGCTGGTCGAGATCGCCGAGGTCACGCCGCCCGTCGGGTTCAATCTCTTCGTGCTGCAGAACATGACCGGCAAGGACAGCAACCTGATCGCCAAGGCGGCCATACCGTTCTTCCTGTGCCTGGTGGTGTGCATCGGCCTGATCACGGTCTTCCCGCAGATCGTCACCATCGTCCCTGACCTCGTGATGGGCCAGCCGAAGTAGCAACCGCGGCCTGCGTCGGCCCGTTTTCCCCTGTGTCTGCCGGCCCCCGCGCCGGCCCCTCATCCCCCAACAGGAGCTTGCCATGAAGATGGTCTTGCTGGCCGCGCTCGCCGTGGCCCCGGCGCTGCACGCCCAGACACAGTGGAAGCTGGCCACCGGCTACCGGGTGGAGTCGTTCCACACGCGCAACATCGTCCAGTTTGCGCAGGATGTGGAGCGCGCATCCTCAGGCGCCCTGCGCATCGAGGTGCACGCCAACAACACGCTGGCCAGGCTGGCGGACATTCCGGCCGCAGTGCAGGGCGGCAAGGCCCAGGCGGGCGAGACCATCATGACCAGCCTGGTGGCAGACATGCCCATCGCCGGGGCCGATGCCGTGCCCTTCGTGGTGCACAGCTATGCCGATGCGCGCCGCCTGTGGGACCTGCAGCGGCCTCTGATCGACACGCACCTTGCGGCCAAGGGCATCAAGGCGCTGTACGCCGTGCCCTGGCCGCCGCAGGGGCTCCTGAGCGTTGCACCCGTGCGCTCATCGGCCGATTTCAAGGGCACCCGCATGCGCACGTACAACCCCGCCACGGTGCGCATCGCGCAAATGCTGGGTGCCACGCCGGTGGATGTGCCCATGGTCGACGTCAACAAGGCGCTGTCGGCGGGCAAGCTCGACTCCATGATCACCTCGGCCCTGACCGGGGTGGAAAACCAGGTCTGGGGCCAGATCCGGCAGTACTACGGCATCAACGCCTGGTTTCCCAAGAACATCGTTTTTGTCAACCAGCAGGCCTTCGATGCGCTGCCCGCCAGCGTGCGCGAGGCGGTGGTCCAGGCCGCCGCGCAGGCCGAGGCGCGCGGCTGGGCCCTGAGCGCGGCGGTGGCCGAAGAGTCGGTGGCCGAACTTCAGCGCAGGGGCATCAAGGTGGACCGCGCCCCTGCCGAGCTGGACTCCGAACTCCGGCGCCTGGGAGAACGCTTCTCCCGCGAGTGGGTGCAGTCCGTCGGCAATGAGGCCAACAAGATTTTCATTCCGTACTACTTTCAACGTTAACCAGTGAGTCTCATCACCATGCAAGTTCCCTCTACAGTGACCACCGCACCGGCTGGCAACCGCTGGCAGTTCTGGATCGACCGGGGCGGCACTTTCACCGACATCGTGGCCAAGCGGCCCGATGGGTCGCTCACCACCCACAAGCTGCTGTCCGAAAACCCCGAGCAGTACAAGGACGCGGCGGTGGCGGGCATACGGCACCTGCTGGGGCTGAAACCCGGCGAGCCGGTCACGCCAGCGCAAGTGGAGTGCGTGAAGATGGGCACCACGGTGGCCACCAACGCGCTGCTGGAGCGCAAGGGCGAGCCCACGCTGCTGGTCACCACGCGCGGCTTTCGCGACGCGCTGCGCATCGCGTACCAGAACCGCCCACGCCTCTTCGACCGCCACATCCAGCTGCCCGAGCTGCTGTACAGCGACGTGATCGAGGCCCGCGAGCGCATGGGCGCCCGGGGGGACGTGCTGCAGCTGCTGGATGAAGCCACGCTCCGGGGCGACCTGCTGGCCGCCTATGGGCGCGGCCTGCGCAGCGTGGCCATCGTGTTCATGCACGGCTACCGCTACGCGCAGCACGAAAAGGCGGCGCAGCGCATCGCCCTGTCGGTGGGGTTCACGCAGATCAGCACATCGCATGAAACCAGCCCCATGATGAAGTTCGTGAGCCGGGGCGATACCACCGTGGTGGATGCGTACCTGTCGCCCATCCTGCGCCGCTATGTGGACCAGGTGGCCAGCCAGATGCCAGGGGTCAAGCTGTTCTTCATGCAGTCGTCGGGCGGGCTGACCGATGCGGGCACCTTCCAGGGCAAGGACGCGATCCTGTCCGGCCCCGCGGGCGGCATCGTGGGCATGGCGCGCACCGCCGGGCTGGCGGGGCACGCCAAGGTGATCGGCTTCGACATGGGCGGCACCTCCACCGACGTGAGCCACTACGCGGGGGAGTTCGAGCGCGAGTTCGAGACTCATGTGGCGGGTGTACGCATGCGCGCGCCCATGATGAGCATCCACACGGTGGCGGCCGGCGGCGGCTCGGTGCTGGCGTACGACGGCTCGCGGTTCCGCGTGGGCCCGGAGAGCGCGGGTGCCAACCCCGGCCCCGTCAGCTACCGCCGGGGTGGCCCGCTGGCCGTGACGGACGCGAACGTGATGGTCGGCAAGGTGCAGCCACGCTACTTCCCCAGCGTGTTCGGCCCGGCCGCCAATGAGACGCTGGACGCCGACGCGGTGCGCGAACGTTTTCAGGACATCGCCACGCAGACCCGGCGCAAGCCCGAGGAAGTGGCCGAAGGCTTCATCCAGATCGCCGTGCAGCAGATGGCCAACGCGATCAAGAAGATCAGCGTGGCGCGCGGCTACGACGTCACGCGCTACACGCTGCAATGCTTTGGCGGCGCGGGCGGCCAGCATGCTTGTTTGGTGGCCGATGCCCTGGGCATGACGCGGGTGTTCGTGCACCCGCTGGCGGGCGTGCTCAGTGCCTACGGCATGGGCCTGGCGGACCAGAACGTGATCCGCGAGCAGGCGGTGGAGATGCCGCTGGCCGCCGAGGTGCTGCCTCTGATCGCCGAGCGCCTGGACACGCTGGGCTCTGCCGCCCAGGCCGAGCTGGAGCGCCAGCAGGTCAGTGCCAACCCGGTGCAGGTGCGCCACAACGTGCATGTGCGCTACGAAGGCACCGACTCCGCGCTGGTCGTGCCCTTTGGCGACATGGCGGCCATCCAGTCCGCCTTCGAAGCGGCGTACCGCCAGCGCTTTGCCTTCCTGATGGTGGGCAAGGGCCTGGTGGTGGAGGCCGTGTCGGTCGAGGCGGTGATCGCCGGCGATGCGCCCGCAGAGCCGCGCCTGCCGGTGCACGCCCACCGCAAGCACCCGCTGCGCGAAACGGTGAAGATGTATTCGGGCAGCGAGTGGCACGACGCAGCCCTGGTGGTGCGCGAGGACCTGCGCCCCGGCGACGTGGTCCCCGGCCCCGCGATCATTGCCGAGAAGAACACCACCACCGTGGTGGAGCCGGGCTGGTCGGCGCGCCTGACCGACCTGGACCACCTGGTGCTGGACCGCGTGACCGCGCGCAAGGTGCAGTACGCCGCCGGCACCACGGTGGACCCGGTGCTGCTGGAGGTGTTCAACAACCTGTTCATGAACATCGCCGAGCAGATGGGCCTGCAGCTGCAGAACACCGCGTACTCGGTGAACATCAAGGAGCGGCTGGACTTCAGCTGCGCGCTGTTCGATGCCACCGGCAACCTGATCGCCAACGCGCCGCACATGCCGGTGCACCTGGGTTCGATGGGCGAGAGCATCAAGACCGTGATCCGCGAGAACACCGGCAAGATGCACCCCGGCGATGTGTTCATGCTCAACGACCCCTACCATGGCGGCACCCATCTGCCCGATGTGACGGTGATCACGCCGGTGTACGTGGCCGAAGGCGCGGAGCCCACGTTCTACGTCGGCAGCCGGGGCCACCATGCGGACATCGGCGGCACCACGCCGGGCTCCATGCCGCCGTTTTCCACGCGCATCGACGAAGAGGGCGTGCAGATCAACAACGTGAAGCTGGTGGACCGCGGCATCTTCCTGGAAGAGGAGGTGCGCACCCTGCTGGCCACGGGCGGCGGCACCACGGCGTACCCGAGCCGCAACCCAGAGCAGAACCTGGCCGACCTGCGCGCGCAGATCGCGGCCAACGAAAAGGGCGTGCAGGAGCTCGCGAAGATGGTGGAGCAGTTCGGCCTTCCCGTCGTGCAGGCCTACATGCGCCATGTGCAGGACAACGCCGAAGAATCGGTGCGCCGCGTGATCACGCAGCTCAAGGACGGGCAGTTCACCCTGCCGCTCGACAACGGCGCGCAGATCAGCGTATCGGTCAAGGTCAACGTGGCCGAGCGCAGCGCGGTGATCGACTTCGCGGGCACCAGCGCGCAGCAGACCAACAACTTCAACGCGCCGCGTGCAGTGTGCATGGCCGCGGTGCTGTACGTGTTCCGCACGCTGGTGGACGACGACATTCCGCTCAATGCCGGGTGCTTGAAGCCCTTGCAGGTCCTCATCCCGCAGGGCTCCATGCTCAACCCCAACCCGCCGGCCTCGGTGGTGGCGGGCAATGTGGAGACCTCCACCTGCATCACCAATGCGCTGTTCGGCGCCTTGGGCGTGATGGCGGGCAGCCAGCCCACCATGAACAACTTCACCTTTGGCAACGCGCAGTACCAGTACTACGAAACCATCGCCGGCGGCAGCGGCGCGGGCGCGGTGTTCGATGCCTCGGGCCGCACGGTGCGCGGGTTCGACGGCACCAGCGTGGTCCAGACCCACATGACCAACTCGCGCCTGACCGACCCCGAGGTGCTGGAGTTCCGCTTCCCGGTGGTACTCGACAGCTACGAGATCCAGCGCGGGTCCGGCGGCGCCGGGCGCTGGGCCGGCGGCGATGGCGGCGTGCGGCGCGTGCGCTTTCTGCAGGCCATGACCGCCAGCATCCTGTCCAACGGCCGGCTCAATCCCGCCTTTGGCATGGCAGGCGGCCAGCCGGGCCGTGCCGGGTCCAACCGGGTGCTGCGCGCCAATGGCCAGGTTGAGGAACTGGGCCACATCGGCGCCGCGCTCATGGAGCCGGGCGATGTGTTCGAGATCTCCACGCCCGGCGGCGGCGGCTATGGGGAATGTGCGGCGCATTGAGCCGGGGCAGGAACGCCGCGGCCAGGGGCAGGCACGGCGCTTGCGTTCCTGCACGCCAGCCGCCCCCGTGGGGCGCATGTTGAACCAGGGAAGGGATTTTCATGAGCTATCTGCCTGCCACCACCGCGTCGGCATTGCCCGCCCAGGCAAGGGCTTCGCCACGGGCCCAGGCGTCGGCGCGCACCGCCGGCGGCGGCGGCACCGCGGCGCCCCCCCGGCGGCGCAACCTGAGCGTGGGCCAGAAGCTCGCCACCAGCTTTGGCCTGCTGGGCTGCGCGGTGGCCCTGCTGGGTGCGATGACCTGGATGACAGGCGAGGGCACCCGCCGCCAGGCCGCTCTGCTTGCGGGTGAGCAGCTGCCCATCGAGCGCTCGGTGCGCGACTGGAAGACGCAGTCCGTCACCATCGGCCAGATCGCGCTGCGCGCCACGGTGTCGTCCGACGTTTTCCCCCTGGTGGCCGAGCTGCGCAAGCAGCTGGCGGATGAAGACGCCATGCGCGGGCGCATCGAGGCGGCGCTGGCCGGTGCTTCCACCGCCGAGCACACCAAGCCCCTGTGGGCGGCGGCCCAGGCGCAGCGCCAGCAGTACGCGGCACTGCGCGACACGCTGGTGCAGAACGCCCTGGAGTCCAAGGTGATCAGCCAGAAGGAGCTGCAGGACCATGCCGCAGCGCTCACGCGCTACCTGCAGGCGATCGACCTGTTGCTCGATGCGTCGGAGCAGTCATCGCTGGCGGCGGCCGACACCATGGTCGCCGACGCATTGCGCGCGCAATGGATCAGCGCCATCGCCGTGCTGGTGGTGGTGGGCCTGTCGGGGTTGTTCGGGTGGCTGCTGCGGCGCTCCATCGTGCTGCCGCTGCGCCAGGCGTGCGAGGCCGCCGCGCAGGTGGCGAACGGCGATCTCACGGTGCACCTGGAGACCCGCCGCACGGACGAGATCGGGCAGTTGCTCACCGCGCTCAACGCCATGGTCGAGTCCTTGCACTATGTGGTGACCGAGGTGCGCGATGCGGGCGATTCCATCCACGTGGCCAGCTCCGAGGTGGCGGCGGGCAACACCGACCTGAGCGCGCGCACCGAGCATGCGGCCAGCAGCCTGCAGCAGACGGCGGAGAGCATTGCCCAGCTGGCGCAGATGGTGGCGGCCAATGCCGACAGCACCGGTCAGGCCCATGCGCTGGCGCGCAATGCCAAGGGGGTGGCCAGCAAAGGTGGCGAGGTGGTCGGCCAGGTGGTCACGACGATGGAAGAGATCAATGCCAGCAGCCAGAAGATCGCCGACATCGTGGGCATCATCGACGGCATCGCGTTCCAGACCAACATCCTGGCGTTGAACGCGGCGGTGGAGGCGGCCCGTGCCGGTGAGCAGGGCCGCGGATTCGCCGTGGTGGCCAGCGAGGTGCGGGGCCTGGCCGGGCGCAGCGCCAACGCGGCGCGCGAGATCAAGGCGCTGATCGCCGACAGCGTGGACAAGGTGAGCGACGGCGCGAGGCTGGTGGTGACCGCGGGCTCCACCATGGACGACATCGTCCGCAGCGTGGAGCGCGTGACCGCGCTGATGTCCGAGATCAACGAGGCCAGCACCGAACAGAGCACGCAGATCGGCCAGGTGAGCCAGGCGGTGGACCAGCTCGACCACATGACGCAGCAGAACGCCGCGCTGGTGGAAGAGGGCGCGGCGGCCGCGCAGAGCCTCCAGGACCAGGCGCACCGGCTGGCGCAGGCCATGGGGCAGTTCCAGCTCGTCCGTGCAGCGGTTTGATTTTGGAAAATCCAATAAAAAAGGGCCTGCAGCGCAGGCCCATCAAGCGCAAGGCGCTATGATTTTTATAGTTACATGCCCGAGTAGTTGGGGCCGCCGCCGCCCTCGGGCGTGACCCACACGATGTTCTGCGTCGGGTCCTTGATGTCGCAGGTCTTGCAGTGCACGCAGTTCTGCGCGTTGATCTGCAGGCGCTGCGCACCGCCGTCCTTGGCGGTGTCGGGCACGAACTCGTACACACCCGCCGGGCAGTAGCGGGCCTCGGGGCCGGCGTACTTGGCCAGGTTGATGTTGACCGGCACGCTCGCATCCTTGAGCGTCAGGTGGGCGGGCTGGTTTTCTTCGTGGTTGGTGTTGCTGATGAAGACGCTGGAGAGGCGATCGAAGGTCAGCTTGCCGTCGGGCTTGGGGTAGACGATGGGCTTGCACTCGGCCGCGGGCTTCAAGTAGGCATGGTCGGGCTTGTCGCGGTGCAGCGTCCAGGGGATGTGGCCGCGCAGCACGAACTGCTCGAAACCGTTCATCAGCGTGGCCGTGGTCAGGCCGTACTTGAACCAGTTCTTGAAGTTGCGGTCCTTGTTCAGCTCGGTGTAGAGCCAGCTGGCCTCGAATGCCTCGGGGTAGGCCTTGAGTTCGTCGTGCTGGCGGCCGGCCACGATGGCGTCGTAGGCAGCCTCCGCGGCCAGCATGCCGGTCTTGATGGCGGCGTGGCTGCCCTTGATGCGGCCCACGTTCAGGTAGCCCGCGTTGCAGCCCACGAGCGCGCCGCCCGGGAAGATGGTCTTGGGCAGGGCGTTGATGCCGCTGGCGTTGATGGCGCGCGCGCCATACGACAGGCGCTTGGCGGTGATCTCGCCCTTGTCGTTCTCGAAGTAGTAGCGGACGTTCGGGTGCGTCTTCCAGCGCTGGAATTCCTCGAACGGGCTGAGGTAGGGGTTCTGGTAGCCCAGGCCGGTCACGAAACCGAGCGCGACCTTGTTGTCGTCCAGGTGGTACAGGAATGCGCCGCCGTAGGTGTCGTTCTCCATGGGCCAGCCGGCGGTGTGCATCACGAAGCCGGGCTGGTGCTTCTTGGGGTCGATCTCCCACAGCTCCTTCACGCCGATGCCGAAGCTTTGCGGGTCGCGGTCTGCGTCCAGCTTGTAGCGCGCGATCAGCTGGCGGCCCAGGTGGCCGCGTGCGCCTTCGGCGAACACGGTGTACTTGCCCAGCAGTTCCATGCCCAGCTGGAAGTTCTCGGTGGGCTCGCCGTCCTTGCCGACACCCATGTTGCCGGTGGCCACGCCCTTGACGGAACCGTTGTCGTTGTAGAGCACCTCGGCGGCCGCGAAGCCGGGGAAGATCTCCACGCCCAGCGCCTCGGCCTGCTCGGCCATCCACTTGGTCACGTCGCCCAGGCGAACGATGTAGTTACCGTGGTTCTGCGCGAACGGCGGCAGGAAGACGTTGGGGACACGAAAGCCCGACTTTTCCGACAGGAAGATGTAGGCGTCATCGGTCACCGGCTGGTTCAGCGGGGCGCCGCGCTTTTTCCAGTCGGGGATCAGCTCGGAGAGCGCCTTGGGGTCCATGATGGCGCCCGAGAGGATGTGCGCGCCGGGCTCGGAGCCTTTTTCCAGCACCACCACCGAGACATCCTGGCCTTTTTCAGCGGCCAGCTGCTTCAGGCGGATCGCGGTGGCCAGGCCGCCGGGGCCGCCGCCAACGACCACCACGTCGTATTCCATCGATTCACGGGGACCATACTGGGCGATGATTTCTTCGTTTGTCATGGGCTTCTCGTCGGGCGTTTGATAATGGGCTATTTTCTACAGAGCAGGGTGCAATGCCCTGTCTGGCTGGCGACTGATTGTATTCACGGAATAGAGACAATCGAACGACCGTTCTATTTTGATCAGTGGGGAAACTCTAAATGGCTTACAGCATCGACTTGTCCGGCCGCGTGGCCTTCATCACGGGCGCCTCCAGCGGCCTGGGCGCGCAGTTCGCCCGCACGCTGGCCCGCGCCGGCGCCGGGGTGGTGCTGGCCAGCCGCCGGGTCGAAAAGCTCAAGGAACTGCGCGCACGCATCGAAGGCGAGGGCGGCGATGCCCATGTGATCGAACTCGACGTGACGGACCATGCCTCGATCAAGTCCGCCGTGGCGCATGCCGAGACGGAGATGGGCTCCATCGACATCCTCGTGAACAACTCGGGCGTGAGCACCACGCAGCGCATCCAGGACGTGACGCCCGAGGACTACGACTTCATCTTCGACACCAACGTGAAGGGTGCGTTCTTCGTCGCGCAGGAGGTGGGCAAGCGCATGCTGGCCCGCTCGCGCGGCGCCGCGCCAGGCAGCTTCACGGGCGGGCGCATCATCAACATCGCCTCGATGGCCGGACTCAAGGTGCTGCCGCAGATCGGCGCCTACTGCATGAGCAAGGCCGCCGTGGTGCAGATGACCAAGGCCATGGCCATGGAGTGGGGCAAGTTCGGCATCAACGTGAACGCGATCTGCCCCGGCTACATCGACACCGAGATCAACCACCACCACTGGAACACCGAGCAGGGCAAGAAGCTCATCGACATGCTGCCCCGCAAGCGCGTGGGCAACGCGCAAGACCTGGATGCGCTGCTGGTGATGCTGGCCAGCGACCAGAGCCATTTCATCAACGGCGCGGTCATTGCGGCGGACGACGGTTTTGCGGTATAGGTTCCCCCTGAGTCGCTGCGCGCCTTCTCCCTGAGGGAGACTCCACCCCGCGGTCTGGCAGGGCCAGTTCCACGGTGGCACGGGTGTTGGGTGGGGCGCGCCAGCTGCGTAGGCCGTGATCGTGCAAACAACTGAGTCAACGATGAAGATCGAAATCCCTGAGGTCAAGAAACTCGTCCATGAAATGCGCTTTCCCGTGCGCTGGGGCGACATGGACGCCATGGGCCATGTGAACAACACCGTGTATTTCCGCTACCTGGAAACGGCGCGCATCGACTGGATGGTGTCCGTGGGCTGCAACCCCGACCCGCACGGGCAGGGTCCGGTGATCGTCAACGCCTTCTGCAACTTCTACCGCCAGCTCGAATACCCGGCCGACGTGCTGCTCAAGCTCTATGTGAGCGATCCGGGCCGCACCACGTTCGAGACCTGGGGCACGATGGAGCGGGCGGACCAGCCGGGCGTGGTCTGCGCCGCGGGCGGCGCCACGACGATCTGGGTGGATTTTCCGCAGCAGAAGGCCACGGAACTGCCTGACTGGATGCGGGCGCTGGTCAGCTGAGGCGGTGGCGGACGGCCCGCGGGCTCAATCGGCCGGCAGCGCGATGCAGTGGGCCAGCGCCGCGCCGCGCTCCTGCGCTGCGCCCAGCAGCAGCACCCGCCGCAACTCGGGCAGGTAGCGGACCGCGGTCTGTGGTGCGCTGTAGCCATTGGTGTCGGACAGGCTTTCCTGCATGCGCAGCATCCGGCCCGTTGGCCGGTGTTCGATGGCCAGGGTGCGCACGCCCGTATAGAAAGTGCTGTCGATGCGGCCTTCGGTGCCGAAGAAGCCGCCGCCCACGCGGGCCTTGCGGTGCGTGCCCTGGAACGCGGTGGCGATGCGCAGCTGGCCGTCGCGGCTGATGCAACTGCCCTCGAATGCGGCCGCGCAGTCCATGGGCAGCGGGTTCTGCCGCACCATGACGGGCTGCACGGCCGGTGCCTGCAGCGCTGCGACGGGCACCGGTTCCAGGTGGGCGCAGTCCGTGTCAGGCACCACCTTCCATGCCGTGGCGCCGGGGGAGTCCGCGATCTGCAGCCGTGGTATGCCCACGCCCGCGCCCAGGTAGTAGGCCGGTGCCGCGTCCCCGCTGCGGTAGAGCGTGGACGACAGCAGCGGCGACAGCGCGCCGGGGGGCACGGCCAAGGGCAGTGGGTGCACGGCCAGCGTTCCGGCGGGAGGCCCGAACCCGGCGCACCGCGCCGCACCCGCCGTGAAGGCGAGCGCCAGCAGCAAGACCCCGGGCGCGGCGCGCATGGCGTCAGGCGGCCGGCTTGGCCTTGGGCACGCGGCCCATCAGGTAGAACTCGGGATTGGGCAGCATGCCCGCGAAGCTGGCCATGCGGTTGGACAGGCCGAAGAACGCGGTGATGGCCGCGATGTCCCAGATGTCCTCGTCGTCGAAGCCGTGGGCGTGCAGCGCGGCGAAGTCGGCATCCTCGATCTCGTGCGAGCGTTCGCAGACCTTCATCGCGAAGTCGAGCATGGCGCGCTGGCGCGGCGTGATGTCGGCCTTGCGGTGGTTGACCGCCACCTGGTCGGCCAGGAAAGGCTTCTTTTCGTAGATGCGCAGGATGGCGCCATGCGCCACCACGCAGTACAGGCACTGGTTGGCGGCGCTGGTGGTGGTGACGATCATCTCGCGCTCGCCCTTGGTGAGGCTGCCTTCTTCCTTGAGCATGAGCGCATCGTGGTACGCAAAAAACGCGCGCCACTCGGCCGGGCGCCGGGCAAACGCCAGGAACACGTTGGGGATGAAGCCAGCCTTCTCCTGCACTTCGAGGATGCGGACGCGGATGTCTTCGGGCAGGCTGTCGAGCGAGGGCACAGGGTAGCGGGTCACAGGGGTCTCCTTGTCGATTTTTCAGTAGGTGGCAGGCATCAGTATCCGGGATTCAGGGATGCCACTGCGTGGCGCGCACGGGGCTTTGCGCGGGCGCTGCCGTGTTGCCCGCCAGCGCATACGACAGCTGCGTCGCGGCGCCGATCACCGTCTGGGCCAGGGCTTCGAGCTTTTCGGCCGGCAGGCGCGATGCGGGGCCGGAGATGCACACCGAGCCCATCAGGCGCCAGTGCATGCCGAACACCGGCGCCGACACCGTGGCCACGCCTTGCTCGCGTTCGCCGATGGACCAGTGGTAGCCCTTCCTGCGGATGTCTTCATAGGCCTTGCCTGGCTCGCCCGAGAACGCCAGGATCACGCGGCCCGGCGAGCCCTTGTCGAGCGGCAGGCCTTCGCCCATGCGGGCGTGGTGGCGCAGCGCCTGGGGGCCCTCCACGCGCACCAGGCAGGTCCGCACGTTCCCCTCGCGCACGTAGAAAGCCGCGCTTTCGCCCGTGGCGTGGGTCAGTTCGCGCAGCGCGGGCTCCAGCACGTTCTGCACGTCAAAGCCCGCCTGGTAGCGCGCGCCCAGCCAGCCCGCGGCCGGGCCCAGGCGCCAGTCGCCGTCCTCGCGCTGCACCATGAAGCCCGACTGCGCCAGCGTGCGCGCCAGGCGCAGCACCGTGGTCTTGTGCAGGCCGCAGCGGCGGCTCAGCTCGGCCAGCGGCAGGCTGGACTCGCCCAGGGCAAAGGCCTCCAGCACCTGCAGGGCCCGGGTGACGGCGATGACGCCCCCGGAGGGCTCGGCCTCGCCTGCGGAGGCCGGTGCGGCAGGCTGGGGCGCGCGGGGCAGCGGAGGGTGTGCGGGCTGGCGGGGGCTGTTGCTCATGGTGCCATTCGTTTCACTGTATGCAACTGCATTGTATGGGTTGAAACGTCTGCGTAAAGTCGCGGCCACGGCGCCGGGCCCTCGCAGGTTCTGCGGACCGGCGTGAAGCACCACCATAAACGGAGACAAATCCATGCCAGCTTTTTCATCGCTTTCGCGTGCCGTCGGCGCGCACCTGTGCCATGCGGTGCTGGGCCTTGCCGCCCTGGCCGCACCCGCAGGCGCAGCCCTGGCGCAGGCCGCTTACCCGAACAAGCCCATCCGCCTGATCGTGCCGTTCCCGCCCGGCGGCGGCACCGACATGATCGCGCGCACCGTGGCGCAAAAGCTCACGGACCAGAACAAGTGGAATGTGATCGTGGACAACCGCCCCGGCGCGGGCGGCAACCTGGGCGTGGACGCCGCGGCCAAGTCGGCCCCCGATGGCTACACGCTGGTCATGGGCCAGACCAGCAACCTGGCCATCAACCCCACGCTGTACCCCAAGCTGCCCTACGACCCCATCAAGGACCTGGTGCCCGTGGCGCTGGTGTCGTCGTCGCCCATCGTGATCGCCGCGCCGGCCAATTCGCCCTACAAGACCTTTGCCGATGTGGTGGCTGCATCCAAGGGCAAGCCCGATGCACTCACGCTGGGCTACTCGGGCAACGGCACGGTGGCCCACCTGGCCGGCGAGCTGGCCGAGAACGCGGCGGGCATCAAGCTGCGCCACATCCCCTACAAGGGCGCGGCCCAGGCCATGACCGACCTGGTGGGCGGGCAGATCGATCTGTACATGTCCTCCGTGCCCACGCTGCTGGGCCAGGTGCGCAACGGCAAGCTCAAGGTGTTGGCCATCACGTCGGCCAAGCGCTCGTCGCAATTGCCGGACGTGCCCACGCTGGCCGAGTCCGGCTACAAGGGCTTCGAGGCCGTGACCTGGTTCGGGATCCTGGCGCCCGCCGGCACGCCCGCACCCATCGTGGCGCAGCTGAACAAGGCCATCAACCAGGCGCTGCAGCATGCCGAGGTGGCCGACAAGCTGCGCTCCGAAGGTGGCGACGTGCTGGGCGGCCCGGCCGATCAGTTCGGCCAGCTGCTGCGCACCGAGGTTCCGCGCTGGGGCAAGATCGTCAAGGACTCGGGCGCCAGCCTGGACTGATACGGCTTGCCTTCAACAGGCCTGTCTCCTTGGGGAGCTTTGCCGTGTACCGCACTGCCTGCGGCTCCCCGCCCAGCGATCCGTTGAAATGCCAAGCGCGCCCCACGCCCGGGCCCCACACGTCGCCCGTCCATCTTTTTCCAACCGCATTGCCTGCAGCCGCTCCACGTCCGCGGTCGCGCTGCGGCATGGGCATTGCGCAGCTGACACCGTGCCACCGCCGCAGCCGCGCAGGCCCCACCGTTTTTCGTGCTCTCTACAAGGAATTCACCATGAGCCAACCCCCCGACATCATCCGTGACATCGACCGCGTGAGCGCCGAGGTCGTGCACAAAGCCGCGACCTTCCAGGCCGCCATCCTGGCCGACGTGGCGGGCCGCCGCGGCACGATGCATGGCCGCGTGGCCCCGGTGCACCAGGGCATGAAGGTGGCCGGCCCGGCCTTCACCGTGGAAGTGCGCCCCGGCGACAACCTCATGATCCACGCCGCCATCGCGCTGGCCCAGCCGGGCGACGTGCTGGTGATCGACGGCAAGGGCGACCTGACCGCCGCCCTCATGGGCACGCTGATGCTCAGCGCCTGCAAGAAGCGCGGCCTGGCCGGCGTGATCGTGGACGCGGCCATCCGCGACAAGCTCGAGATCCTGGAACTGGACTTCCCCGTGTTCAGCGCGGGCTTCAACCCCGCCGGGCCCACCAAGTACGTGCCCGGCCGCATCAACCACCCCATCTCCGCCGGCGGCGCCACGGTGAACCCCGGCGACCTGGTGGTGGGCGATGCCGACGGCGTGGTCGTGATCGAGCGCGCCAAGGCCCCCGGCATGATGGCCCTGGCCGACAAGAAGGTGGCCGACGAGGCCGCCCGCATCGACGCCATCGCCCGGGGCGACACGGCCTCCAAGTGGCTGCCCGCCGCGCTGCGTGCGGCAGGTGTCCTCCAGGAAGGGGAGTCGCTGTGAGCACCAACCCCACCATCATCGTCACGGGCGCCGACCTGGCGCAGCAGGCGCTCGGCCTGCTCACCGGCTACGAAGTCATCTACGCTGGCAAGACGCCGACCGAAGACGACATGGTCGCCCTGGCCAGGCAACACGACCCCGTGGCCATCATCGTGCGCTACGGCAAGGTGGGCCCGGCCGTGATGGACGCGGCGCCTTCGCTCAAGGTGATCTCCAAACACGGCAGCGGCACCGACACCATCGACAAGGTGGCGGCCCAGGCGCGCGGCATCGAGGTGGTGGCTGCCGTGGGCGCCAATGCCGCGGCCGTGGCCGAGCAGGCGCTGGCGCTGCTGCTGGCCTGTGCCAAGTCGGTGGTGCAGCTGGATGCACGCATGCACGCCGGTCACTGGGACAAGGCCACGCACAAGAGCCTGGAACTGGGCGGTCGCACCGTGGGCCTGGTGGGCCTGGGCGCCATTGGCCTGCGCTTTGCCAAGATGGCCGACGCCCTGGGCATGCGCGTGATCGGTTTCGACCCGTTCGCCAAGAACCTGCCCGGCTACGTGCAGAGCGTTCCGCTCGAAACGATCTGGCGCGAGGCCGATGCCGTGTCCCTGCACTGCCCGCTGACCGACGAGAACCGCGGCATGCTGAACGCCGCCACGCTCTCACAGTGCAAGCGCGGCGTCATCGTGGTGAACACCGCCCGCGGCCGCCTCATCGACGAAGCCGCGCTGCTGGCGGCCGTGCGCTCGGGCCAGGTGATGGCGGCGGGCCTGGACAGTTTTGCAGTGGAGCCCATGGTGGCCGGCCACCCGTTCCAGGGCGAGAAGAATTTCATCCTCAGCCCGCACATCGGCGGCGTGACGAGCGACGCCTACGTGAACATGGGCGTGGGCGCGGCCCAGAACCTGCTCGCCGTGCTGGCCCGTGAGGCGGCAGCCGCCCCAGCCGCGTAGCCAGGGCGGGGGACATGCTCGTGAGCACAATTTTCAAGCAAAAATGGCCTCTAGCGCTTACCTGCAAAGCGCTGGAAGCTACGCTATTGATAGCGCCTGCAGCATGCTTGGCGCAGGCTGGCGACTACCCATCCAAGCCCGTGAAGCTACCGGCCTTTGTGGTTTGATAAATATTGACTATCAATCGAATTCAATCGATTCAATTTACGTGTCATGGATTGCTTCCTACCATTGGTCTCGCCAAGTGCCTGAACCGCTTACACAAGGAGAGACCCATGACGACAGAAGCCCAATGCCCTTTCGACCACGGTAAGGCCGCCGCGCCCAAGGGCCGTGGCAACGCGGACTGGTGGCCCAACCAGCTCAACCTGCGCCCGCTCAACCAGAGCTCTCCGCTCGTCGACCCCATGGGCGACGGCTTCAATTACGCCGAAGAATTCAAGAGCCTGGACCTGGCCGCCGTGAAGGCCGACCTGCACGCGCTGATGACCGACTCGCAGGACTGGTGGCCGGCCGACTTCGGCCACTATGGCCCGCTGTTCATCCGCATGGCCTGGCACAGCGCCGGCACCTACCGCCTGGCCGACGGCCGCGGTGGCGCGGGGGCCGGGCAGCAGCGTTTTGCGCCGCTCAACAGCTGGCCCGACAACGCCAACCTGGACAAGGCGCGGCGCCTCCTGTGGCCCATCAAGCAGAAGTATGGCCGCAAGATCTCCTGGGCCGACCTGATGATCCTCACCGGCAATGTGGCGCTCGAGTCCATGGGCTTCAAGACCTTCGGCTTCGGCGGCGGCCGCCCCGACGTGTGGGAACCCGATGAAAACGTGTACTGGGGCGCAGAGACCACCTGGCTGGGCGGCGACAAGCGCTACAGCGGCGAGCGCGACCTGGCCAAGCCCCTGGCCGCCGTGCAGATGGGCCTGATCTATGTGAACCCCGAGGGTCCCAACGGTAACCCCGACCCGATCGCGGCGGCGCGCGACATCCGCGACACCTTTGCCCGCATGGCCATGGACGATGAAGAGACCGTGGCGCTGATCGCCGGCGGCCACACCTTCGGCAAGACCCACGGCGCGGGCGACGCGGCCCTGGTGGGCAAGGAGCCCGAAGGCGGCGGCATCGAGGACCAGGGCTTCGGCTGGATCAGCAAGCACGGCAGCGGCTTTGGCGGCGACGCCATCACCAGCGGCCTGGAAGTGACGTGGACCACCACGCCCACGCAATGGAGCAACAACTTCTTCGAGAACCTGTTCGGCTTCGAGTGGGAACTGACCAAGAGCCCGGCTGGCGCGCACCAGTGGACGGCCAAGGGCGCCGAGGCGACGATTCCCGATGCGCACGATCCCTCGAAGAAGCGCGTGCCCACCATGCTCACCACCGACCTGTCGCTGCGCTTCGATCCGGCCTACGAGAAGATCTCGCGCCGCTTCCTCGCGCACCCCGAGCAGTTCGCCGACGCGTTTGCGCGCGCCTGGTTCAAGCTCACGCACCGTGACATGGGCCCCCGCGTGCGCTACCTCGGCCCTGAGGTACCGGCCGAAGTGCTGATCTGGCAGGACCCGATTCCCGAGGTGGACCACGCGCTGGTGGACGCGCAGGACGTGACCGTGCTCAAGGCCAAGATCCTGGCGTCGGGCCTGTCGGTTGCGGAGCTGGTGTCCATCGCCTGGGCCTCGGCCTCCACCTACCGCGGGGGCGACAAGCGCGGCGGGGCCAACGGTGCCCGTGTGCGCCTGGCACCGCAGAAGGACTGGGAAGTGAACCAGCCTGCCCAACTGGCCAAGGTGCTGGGCAAGCTCGAAGCGATCCAGCAGGACTTCAATGCCGCGCAGAGCGGCGGCAAGAAGGTCTCGCTGGCCGACCTGATCGTGCTGGGCGGTGCTGCGGCCATCGAGTCGGCCGCCCGCAGCGCAGGCCAGGAAGTGGTCGTGCCTTTCACGCCAGGCCGCATGGACGCCTCACAGGAGCAGACCGATGTGCCTTCGTTCGAGGTCATGGAGCCGCTGGCCGATGGCTTTCGCAACTATGTGCGCCCCGGCCTCGAAGGCGCGGTGGCCGAGCTGCTGATCGACCGCGCCAACCAGCTCACGCTGACCGGCCCCGAGATGACCGTGCTGGTGGGCGGCCTGCGCGCCCTGGGCGCCAATGCAGGGCAGGGCGGGCACGGCGTGTTCACGCAGCGTCCCGGTGTGCTCACGAACGATTTCTTCGTGAACCTGCTGGACATGCGCACCCGGTGGCAGAAATCGGCCTCCGAGGCCGGCGTGCTGGAGGGCGTGGACCGTGCGAGTGGCGCTCCGAAGTGGACGGGCACGGTGGCCGACCTCGTGTTCGGCTCCAACTCGCAGCTGCGCGCGCTGGCCGAGGTGTATGGCAGCAGCGATGCGCAGGCGGTGTTCGTGCAGGACTTCGTGAAGGCATGGACCAAGGTCATGAACCTGGACCGCTTTGATCTCGCGCCCGCGGCACATCCAGCACAGGCCTGAGCCCCCCGGACTGACGACGCCACCGGCCTGGCCTCCTTGGGGAAGGGCTGGTGGCGTTGTGCTTTTCGGGCGGGCAGGGCGGCTACCATGGCGGCCCCAAACCGAACCGGAGAGCCCGCATGACGCAACCCCCATCCTCCAAGGATTTCGACAAAGGCCTGGCCACGCGCAAGCAGGTCATGGGCGAGGACTTCGTGGCCAATGCCTTTGGCAATGCCACGGAGTTCACCCAGCCGATCCAGGAGTTCATCACCCGCAATGCCTGGGGCGATGTCTGGCAGCGCCCGGGGCTGGACATGAAGACGCGCAGCCTGATCACCGTGGCGTTCCTCACCGCGCTGGGCAAGCAGCACGAGCTCAAGGGCCATGTGCGCGGTGCACTCAACAACGGCGCCACGGCGGCCGAGATCCAGGAGGTGCTGCTGCATGCCAGCATCTACTGCGGACTGCCCACCGCCGTGGAGGCTTTCCGCACGGCCGCCGACGTGATCGACGGGCCGAAAAAATAAGGCTTCAGCCCGCCAGGAGCTTGTGCACGAGATCGGCTGCGGTCGACGCGTTGTACTTGCGCATGAGGCGGGCGCGGTAGATCTCCACCGTGCGGTGGCTGATCTCCAGCGTGCGGCCGATCTCCTTGGAGGTCAGGCCTTCCAGCAGGCGTGCCGCCACTTCGCGTTCGCGGCCTGTCAGCTCCGCTTTCACGGGGCGCTGGGAACTCAGGTCCTCGAAGCTCCAGATGCCCGATTCATGCGGTGCATTGCGATTGAGCGCGCGCCCCGACACATGGCACCAGAAGACCTCGCCGTTGGCGCGCTTCATGATGCGGTTGTCGGCGTAGTGGCCCTTGGCGTTCAGGATGGGCTCCATGTGGGCGCCCAGGCGCTCATACTCGTCGGCGCTCGGATAAAGTACCTGGAAGGACTGGCCGATCAGCACCTCGCGCGAGGCGCCGAACATCTCGCAGACCTGCCGATTGCAATCGACCATGGTGCGGTTGCGTGACAGCACCAGGCCCACGGGAGCCATGTCGAAAGCGAGTCGGTAATCAACGTCCATAGTGCAAATCTTTAGGGGATACTACTTATTCGGGTACGTAGTATCGTAGCGCATCCAAAATTCACAAGGAGATCGTGGTGAACAAGATATTCCCCTCCGCGGCCGAGGCCCTCCGGGGTGTGGTTGCAGACGGCCAGCTCATGGCTGTGGGCGGTTTCGGGTTGTGTGGCATTCCGGAGGCGCTGATCGATGCGCTGCGCGATTCGGGTGCCAAGAATCTCACCGTGATCTCCAACAATGCGGGCGTCGACGGCTTTGGCCTGGGCAAGCTGCTCGAGACCCGCCAGATCAAGAAAATGATCTCTTCGTACGTGGGCGAGAACAAGGAGTTCGAACGCCAGTACCTCGCGGGCGAACTGGAACTGGAGTTCACGCCCCAGGGCACGCTGGCCGAGAAGCTGCGCGCCGGCGGCGCGGGCATTCCGGCCTTCTTCACCAAGACCGGCGTGGGCACCATCGTTGCGGACGGCAAGGAGCTGCGCGAGTTCGACGGCGAAACCTATGTGATGGAGCGCTCCCTGGTACCCGAGGTGTCGCTCATCAAGGCGGATGTGGCGGACAAGTCCGGCAACCTGCGCTTCAACCTCACCGCGCGCAACTTCAATCCCGCCGCGGCCACGGCCGGCAAGGTCTGCATCGTGGAGGTGGAGCGCATCGTGGAAACGGGCGAGCTCGCGCCCGATGACGTCCATCTGCCCGGCATCTACGTGCACCGGATCGTGCTCAACGCCAACCCTGAAAAGCGCATCGAAAAACGCACCATCACCGAGAAAGCAGGAGCCTGACCATGCCGTGGACCCAAGACCAGATGGCCGCACGCGCGGCGCAAGAACTCGAAGACGGCTTCTATGTGAACCTGGGGATCGGCATCCCCACGCTGGTGGCCAATTTCACGGGCGACAAGGAAGTGTGGCTGCAGTCCGAGAACGGCATGCTGGGCATCGGCCCTTTCCCTACCGACGACAAGGTGGACCCCGACCTCATCAATGCCGGCAAGCAGACCGTCACCACGATCAAGGGCTCGTCGATCTTTGGCAGCGACCAGTCGTTCGCCATGATCCGCGGCGGCAAGATCAACCTGTCCATCCTGGGTGCCATGCAGGTCAGCGAGAAGGGCGACCTGGCCAACTGGATGATCCCTGGCAAGATGGTCAAGGGCATGGGCGGCGCCATGGACCTGGTGGCTGGCGTCAAGCGCGTGATCGTGCTCATGGAGCATGTGGCCAAGAAGAAGGACGGCACTGAAGACCTCAAAATCCTGCCCCAGTGCACGCTGCCCCTGACGGGCGTGGGCGTGGTCGACCGCATCATCACCGACCTGGCCGTGCTGGACGTGACGCCCGAAGGCCTCAAAGTCATTGAACTGGCACCCGGCGTCACCTTCGAAGCCCTGCAGGGCAAGACGGGCGTGACGCTGCTGCCGTAAGGCGTTGCTTCATGCGCCGCCGCATGCGGCGGCGGGTTGACCCTTCAGGCATGCAAGACAAAAAGGCCGGAGCCCTTCACGGGGCTCCGGCCTTTTGCGTGGCGGCTGCGGTGCGCCTGCACCGCATGGCGGTGGCCTTTTACATCGCGCCGATTTCACCAGCGGGGATCTGGCCGGTGCGCACGGCTTCAGCAGCCTGGGCACGCACGGCGGCGCGGTCGGCGGTGGATTGGTAGGTCACCACGCGCGAACCTGCGGGTTCGATGGAGCGGGTCTGGGCCACGGTGGCGGCTTCGGCGGCCACTTCGGCGCGGGTGCGGTTCGTCTCGAACTTCGTGGCGAACTGCGAGGCATCGGCCTCGTCGGCCTGGGCACCGAAAGAAGCGAAAGCAGCCACGGCGGCGATGGAGAGGAAGCGGGCGGTCTTGTTCATGATGAAATCCTTCAGGAAGAAAAAAGCGTCTCAGAAAAACCGGGACAAAAACCATTTCTGAACCGGGTTCGGTGAGTCGCCTTGCGGGTTCGGCTCATCGATGGGATGAACTGTACGTGGATGGGGCGCGAAGAAAAACCATCGGGTCGCAAACTAACTGTTCCAGTTTTGGCAACAGTTGACGGGCGCATGGCGGCACACGCCGCGTCCTGCGCCGGGGCAACAAAAAAGGGCCTGTGGGCGTCTGGCGACCACAGGCCCTCCGGTTTCAGGGATTCATCTCACGCCGCTGTGTAGAGCTCCCAGGCCTCGGATGCGCTCGCGCCGCGGTGGATCATCGCCATCAGTGCGTTGACCACCGCCGACGGGTTGGCGTGCTGGTACACGTTCCGGCCATAGACCATGCCCACGGCCCCCTGGTCCAGCAGCACGCGCGAGCGCGCGAACACCTGCTGCAGGTCTTCGCGGCCGCCGCCGCGCACCAGCACCGGGCAGCGCGCTGCCTGCACCACGCGGTGGAATTCGGCGGGGTCGGTGGTGGGGTCGGCCTTCACGATGTCGGCGCCCATCTCGCGCGCCAGGCGCACCAGGGTCACGATCTTCTCGGCGTCGCCATCGACCATGTAGCCGCCTTGCTCGCTGTGCGGGCGCATCACCAGCGGCTCGATCATCAGCGGCATGCCGTAGCGGTCGCAGTCGGCGCGCACGCGCGCGATGTTCTGCACGCACTGGCGAAACAGGTCGGGTTCATTGGGCAGCATGAACAGGTTGACCACCACGCAGGCGGCATCGCGCTGCACGGCCGGCAGCACCGGGTCGTGCTCGTTCTGCAGCACGGCCCACATCACGCGGTGGGCGGTGGCGTTGTAGGGGTTGCCCATGTCGATGCGCATCACCAGCGCCGGCTTGCTGCGGCCCGGGCGGTCCTGCAGCAGGTCGGCCTGGCCGTAGTTGAGCTGGATGGCGTCGGGCGCGGCGGCCACGAGCTTGTCCATCACGCCGGGCATGTCCTCCAGCCCGTTGAGGAACGAGGGTTCGTTGCACACGCCGTGGTCCAGGGCGATGTCCAGGCAGCGCCCGTGGGTCAGCAGGCGGTTCAGGCGTGCGGTCTTGTCCTTCGACATACGAAGAGGTCCTTGGTTGGTGGGAGTAAGAAAAAGGGGGAAGAGGTTCGTCAGGCCAGCGCCTTCAGGTGCCGGGCGGCGGCCGTGTCGATGCGCAACACGGCCTCCTCGGGCAGGTCCAGCGCGCCGGCGGTGGCGTTCTCGGTGGCCTGTGCCCGCGTGCGTGCACCGCACAGCGCCACCGATACATTGCCGCTGGCCAGCGTCCAGGCGATCATCAGCTGACCGAAGGAGCAGCCCAGTGGCCGGCGCACTGGTTCGAGTTCGTCGAAGAAGGCCTTGAGCCTGGCGCGGTTGGCCGCGCTGAAACGCGGGTTGCTCGCGCGCTGGTCGTCGCCCGTGAATTCGCGCGCCGGGTCGATGGGGCCGGCGAGCAGGCCCAGCGCCAGCGAGGAGTAGCCCAGCATGGCCACGTTATGGCGGCTGCACAGGGGCAGCAGCGTCTGCTCGATCTCGCGGTCGATCAGGCTGTAGCGCTCCTGCGCCGCGTCCACGGGGCCGTACTGCAGGTACTCGGCCAGCGTCTCGGGGCTCGCGTTGCTCACACCGATGGCGCGGATCTTGCCCTGCTGCTTGAGCGTGAGCAGGGCGTCCATGGTCTCCTCGACCGGCGTGGTGGCGTCCTGCCAGTGGGTGATGTACAGGTCGATGTAGTCGGTCTGCAGGCGTTTCAAGCTCTCCTCGGCCTCGTGGAAGATCGATTCGCGGCCCAGGTGGCGGTACACGGGGTGGCCGTCTTCGTCGAAGAAGTGCGTGCCCTTTTGCGTGTGCCACACCAGGCCGCACTTGGTGGCGATCACCGCCTCGTGGCGGCGGCCCTTGAGGGCGGCGCCAACGATGTTTTCGGAGGCGCCCAGGCCATAGGCCGGCGCGGTGTCGATCAGCGTCACCCCGGCGTCGAGCGAGGCGGCTATGGCGTCGGTGGCGGCGGCACTGTCCTGGCCGCCCCACATCCATCCGCCCATGGCCCAGGTACCGAGGCCGATGGCCGAGCACTGGATGCCCGACGGGCCCAGGGTGGTGGTCTTCATCGCTGCGTTCATCATCACGGCATTCATCGTTGGGTCTTTCGGGTGTTCATGAGGTGGTCGATGGTCACGGCGGCCAGCAGGATCAGGCCCTTGATCACGTCCTGCCAGTACGGCGAAACGTCCAGCAGGATCAGCGAGCTGGTCACCACCGAGAGCAGGGCCAGGCCCAGCACGGCACCGAGCACCGTGCCCGAGCCGCCCTTCAGGCTGGCGCCGCCGATCACGGCCGCGGCGATCACGTTGAGCTCCATGCCCACGCCGAAGGTGGGCGTGGCCGCGCCGAAGCGCGCGGTGTAGATCACCCCGGCCAGGCCGGCGGATGCGGCGCACAGCACCGTCACCCAGAACTTCACGTGGCCCACGCGGATGCCCGAGTACAGCGCCGCCTTCTCGTTGCTGCCGGTGTAGAACACGCGGCGCATCAGGCTCGCGCGGCGCAGCACGAAATCGCTGACCACCACGATGAAAAGGAAGATCAGGATCACCGCCGGGATGCCGAACAGCGTACCCTGGCCGATGAACTTGAACGAGGCCGGCAGCGAGAACAGCGACTGGGGCGTGCCCTGGGTGAGCGCCAGGCACAGGCCGCGCACGATGACCATGAAGGCCAGCGAGGCGATGAAGTGGTTGAGCCCGATGCGCACCACGCAGCCGCCGATCATGGCGCCGATGAGCGCGCTGGCGGCGATCGCGATGAGCCCGGCCGTCCAGGGATCGAACCCCATCAGGAACAGCTTGCCCGTGACCACCATCGCAAAGCACACCACCGAGCCCACCGACAGGTCGATGCCGCCCACGATGAGCAGGATGGTCATGCCCACGACCACGATGCCTTCGATGGAGAAGGACAGCAGCATGGCGCGGATGTTGTCCCAGGTCAGGAAGTAGGGCGACGCGAAGCTCATGCCCACGCACAGCGCGAGGATGATGACCAGAAGGCCCATCTCGCGCATGCTGGTGAGCTTGGGGGCGCCGGGCTTGCCCGGCCTCCCGGGCGCCTCGCGCGGCGGCTGCAGGCCGGCGACGGAGCCGGCGTCCAATTGTGCGGGGTGATTCATGCGATTTCCTCTTGCTGTCGTTCCAGTCCCGAGGCCAGCCGCAGCAGGGCCTCTTCCGTCATGTCCTTGCCTTGCACCTCGCCCGCCACGCGCCCGTCGCGGATCACCAGGGCCCGGTCGCACAGGCCGATGATCTCGGGCAGCTCCGAGGAGATCACCACCACGCCCACGCCCTGGCAGGCCAGGTCGCGCAGGATGTGGTGGATCTCCGACTTGGCGCCCACGTCCACGCCGCGCGTGGGCTCGTCCATCAGCAGCACCGACGGGTTGGTGGCCAGCAGTTTGGCGATGGCCACCTTCTGCTGGTTGCCGCCCGACAGGCTCGCCACCTCGATCTGCACGCCGTCGGACTTGAGCTTCAGGCGCGCGCCCAGCTCCTGCGCCAGCCGGTGCTCGGTCGCACGCTGCAGCAGGCCCAGGCGCGAGCTCACGCGCGCCAGCGCCATGGACGCGATGTTCTGCGCGATCGGCAGGTCCAGGTACACGCCTGCGGCCTTGCGGTCCTCGCTGAGGTAGGCGATGCCTTCGCGCAGCGCGTCGCTGTACTTGCGGATGGCAAGCTGCTTGCCGTTGAGGCGCACGCTGCCGCCAGTGGCGGGGCGCAGGCCGCACAGGGTCTGCGCCAGCTCGCTGCGGCCGGCGCCCATGAGCCCGGCGATGCCCAGGATCTCGCCGCGCCGCACGGTGAAAGAGACTCCGTGCACGCGCTCGCCGTCGGCCAGGTCGCTCACTTCGAGCACGTGCTCGCCGGGGTCTGCGTCCTGCTGCTTGGGCGGGTAGTAGTTGCCCAGGTCGCGCCCGACCATGCGCCGCACCAGGCCGTCGGCATCGAGCTCGGCCAGCGGCCCCGAATGTACGTTGCGGCCATCGCGCAGCACCGTCACGCGGGTGCAGTGCGCAAAGATCTCGGCCATGCGGTGGCTGATGTAGATGATGGCTATGCCCTGGTCCTTGAGGTCGTGCAGCACCCGAAAGAGGGCGGCCGACTCGTTGTCCGTGAGCGCGGCGGTCGGTTCGTCCAGGATCAGCACCTTGCAGTCAAGCGTGAGCGCCTTGGCGATCTCGATCAGTTGCTGGCTGCAGATGGGCAGGTCCCCCACGCAGGCGGCGGGGTCGATGTCCTGGCCCAGCCGCTGGAGCACCTTGGCGGCGCGCGCGTTGAGGTCGGCGTAGTCCATCCACGCCTGCCGGCCGGCATTGATCTCGGGCATGAAGATGTTCTCGGCCACGGTGGCGTCGGCGCACAGGGCGATCTCCTGGTGCACCAGGCCGATACCCAGGCGCATGGCCTGGGCCGGACCATCGATGGCCACCACGCGGCCGTCCAGCAGGATCTCGCCTGCGTCCGGCTGGTGGATGCCATCGATGATGTTCATCAGCGTGGACTTGCCCGCGCCGTTCTCGCCGCACAGGGCGTGGATCTCGCCCGCCTGCAGCGAGAAGTCCACGCCCGAGAGCGCATGCGAAGCGCCGAAGCGCTTGCAGATGCCGCGCAGCGCGAGCAGGGGAGCGCCCATGGTGGTGGTGCTCACTCGCTGATGCCCTTGGTGCCGCGGCGCGCGAGGTACTTGTCCCAGTAGAAGTCGTCGGCGTTGGCCTTGCTGACCACGGCCAGGCCGTTGTCCAGGAAGGGCACGGCCATGGGGTTGGTGCCGTTGCGCTTGGCGTCATTCATCGGGTCGATGAGGCCGGGGTTCTTGGCCAGGAACAGCATCATCATGCCCATGTAGCCCTGCATGCCCTGGTTGGGGTTGATGGCGCCGAACACGTCGCCGGACTTGATCATGTCCAGGATCTTGGCGTTCACGTCGCAGCACATCACCTTGATGTTCTTCTTGGTCTCCACCTTGGCCTGGGCCGCACCGAGCGCCGAGTTGGCCTCGGGCATGAACAGGGCGCCCAGGTTGGGGTTGGCCTGCGCCAGGCTCTGCACGGCCTGGTAGGCCTTGTTCGGGTCCTGGTTGCTCGCGGCGCGGCCCACCAGCTTCATGCCCGGGTGCTTGGTCTTCATGCGGTTGATGAAGGCGGCGATGCGGCGGTCGTGGTTGTCCTGGCCGGGGTTTTCCAGCACGGCGAACTCGCCCTTGCCGCCCAACGATGCGGCGATCGCGTCGGCGGCCTGCGCGCCTTCGCGGTCATTGTCCGAGGTGATGAACGAGGTGCGCTTGGAGTTGGGCGAGTCGGCCGCGAAGGTGACGACCGGGATGCCCATGGCTGCTGCGCGGTTGATGGGCTCGATGAACGGGTCGGGGTTCATGGGGTGCAGCAGGATGCCGGCGGGCTTGCGTGCCAGCTCCTGCTCGAACGAGGCCAGCTGCTTGTTCACGTCGTACTCGGGGGTGCCGGTGTAGCGGGTGCGGACACCCAGCGTGCGGCCCAACTGCTTCATCATCTCGTAGACCGGAAACCAGTACTCCACGCCCGAGACCATCACGTTCATCACGTAGACGTCGCTGGGGTTGCCGCGCAGGCCACCCGCGGCGGCGGGGGTTGCTGCAGGTTGCTGCGCGAACGCGCTGGTGCCGGCCAGGCCGATACCGGCGGCGGCTGCGGACTTCAGGAAATTACGCCTCATTGATGTCTCCTCTTGTTGAACGGAGCAGCGTGTGATTGCTGCTTTCTCCAGGGCTGTGATGGGGTGCTTGGTGTCACGACTGTTGTTATGACAGGTAGAATGTAATCTTGGATCGAAGCGCCAGATAGTTAGGGGAAACACTACTGGATATGCCGGCTGGTTCGGTGGAAGCTGTTATGACATGAAGACCCAACTACTGATTGGCATCGACCTCGGGTCGAGCAGCCTCAAAGCCCTGGCCCTGGAGGCCGCGAGCGGCCGCACCGTCGCCCTGTCCCGCATGCCCCTGCAGCACGACCGCCTGCCCGGTGGTGGCTGCGAAGTGGGGGCATCCATGATCCGCTCGGCCCTGTCCACCGTGCTGCGCGATGTGGCGCACCAGCTCGGCGACCGCGTGGCCGATGTCCGTGCCATCGGCTGCACGGGGCATGGAGCGGGCCTGTATGCGCTGGATGCCCGCAATGAACTGGCCGGCGGCCGCGCCGTGGCCTCGACCGACCAGCGCGCCGGCGCGCGGGCCGAGTCCCTGGCAAGCAGCCATGGCCTGCAACTGCGCGCCGAGGTCGGCTGCCAGCCCTGGCCGGGCCAGCCCACCGTGATCGCGGCCGAGTTGCTGGGCAGCGACGCTGTGCGCAGCGGTGCCTTGCAACGCCTCATGTTCGCCAAGGACTACGTGGGCTTTCTGCTCACGGGCGAGATCGCCACCGACGCCAGCGACGCCAGCACGGCGGGCCTGCTCTCGGTGGCCACCGGCACATGGTCGCCGCTGGCCTTTGCGGCCTCGGGCGTCGCCGATCTTTCACCGAAGGCCTTCGGGCCGCTGGTGGACAGCGGCGAGGTGATCGGCACGCTGCACACTTCGGCGGCCGAGGCGCACGGCCTGCCAGCGGGCATCCCGGTGGCCATGGGCGCCATCGACCTGCTGGCGTCGATGACCGCCATCCGTGCCGAGGAGCGCGGCCGCGCCGTCTCGGTGTTGGGCACCTGGTGCGTCAATGCCGTCATCGGCCCGGTGGTGGAACCCCGGCCCGACGTGGTGGCCGTCGTGAATTTCGGGCCGAGCGACCGGCGCCTGTACATGGAGAACAGCCCCTCGTCGATGGCTAATATCGGCTGGCTGGCCGGGGTGCTCGGCCTGCCCGATGCGCGGGCCGTGGTCGACCTGGCGATGTCGGTGCCGTTCGGGGCCGGAGGACTGCGCTTTCTGCCTTTCGTGAACGGCGGTGCGGGCGTCTCGGCCGGCTTTGTCGGCCTTCAGAGCCACCACACACGCGGCGACATGGCGCGTGCCGTGGTCGATGCGGTCGCGGCGCTGCATGCACGCCATACGGCGCGCCTGGCGGCCGGCGGGCTGCCGGTGTCGGCCTCCACCGTGCTCGGTGGCGGCGCCAGCGACACGCGCCTGGTGCGCCTGCTCGCGGGCCTGCTCGGGCACCCGGTGGAGCGCTGCGCCGACGACGAGACCGGCGCGCGCGGCGCGGCGATCTACGCGGCGATGTCGCAAGGCATCGACACCCACCCCTTGCGCGCGCCCTGCGACACGGTCGAACCCGATGCCAGCCAGGCGCGGGCCCATGCGGACTTCAATGCCAACTTCAACGAACTGATAGCCACCATGTCCCCTGTATTCGGCCATCTGGCGGGCACATCGCCGGGCATTGCTGCGCCGCTGCCAGCGCTTGCGCCCACCCCCACACCCGCGCAGCGCGTGGAGGCCTTGCCATGAGCACGCCTGCACCATTGCCTTTCGTGCGTCCGGCCGCCGTGTCGGGGCACCATTTTTCGACCGTGATCGTGGGCGCCGGCATCAACGGCGTGGGCGTGTTCCGCGACCTCTCGCTGCAGGGCGTGGACTGCCTCATCGTGGACAAGGGCGACTTCAGTGCGGGTGCCAGCAGCGCGCCCTCGCGCATGATCCACGGCGGCCTGCGCTACCTGGAAAGCGGCAGCTTCTCGCTGGTGGCCGAGGCCACGCGCGAGCGCAACCTGCTGCTGCGCAACGCGCCGCACCTGGTGCAGCCGCTCAAGACCGTGGTGCCGCTGTCGAGCTTCTTCGGCGGGCTGATGAGCAGCGCGCTCAAGTTCCTGGGCCGCACGCCGCCCCAGCGCACGCGCGGCCTGCTGGCCGTGGCCACCGGGCTGCGCCTGTACGACCTGCTGGGCCGGCGCCAGCGCGTGATGCCCAACCACCGCATCAGCCGCGTGCAGCCGGCCGACCGCCTGCTGTTCCGGGCGGCCGTGCGCTGGACGGCGACCTTCTTCGACGCCTGGATCAGCCACCCCGAATGGCTGGTGCTGGAGCTGGTGCGCGACGCCTGCCGCGACCAGCCCCGCTCGGCGGCCGTCAACCACTGCCGCGTGACGGGCTGCGCGGGCAAGACCCTCACGCTGCGCGACGAAGTCACGGGCGAGGTGGTGCAGGTGACGGCCGACACGGTGGTCAATGCCAGCGGCGCCTGGCTGGACCGCAGTACCGAACTGCTGGGCGGCCCCGGCCCGCGCGTGATGGGCACCAAGGGCTCGCACCTGGTGCTCGACCACCCCCTGCTGCGCGACGCGCTGGGCGGGCGCATGGCCTATTTCGAGGCGCTGGACGGGCGCGTGTGCATCGTCTACCCCTTCCTGGACCGGGTGCTGGTGGGCTCCACCGACATTCCGGTGGACGACCCCGACCAGATCGCCACCGAACCTGCCGAGGTGGACTACCTGCTGGAGGTGCTGGGCGAGGTGTTTCCCAACCTCTCCTTCGGCCGCGGTAACGTGGTCTACACCTATGTGGGCGTGCGGCCGCTGGCGCGCTCGGACGCCGACAAGCCGGGGCAGATCTCGCGCGACCATTCGGTGGTGATCGATGCACCGTCCCCATCGCGCGATATCCCGGTCGTGGGCCTGGTGGGGGGCAAGTGGACCACCTTTCGCGCGCTGGCCGAGGAGGCCACCGACGAGGTGCTGCGCCTGTTGGGGCGCGGGCGCACGGCCTCGACCCGGCAGCTGCCCATTGGCGGCGGCACTGACATGCCGCAGGGCGGGCCGGCGACCGAGCGCTTCATCGACCGCATCGCCCAGGATTCCAGCCTGGGCCGTGTCCGCGCCCAGGCACTGCTGCGCCGCTACGGCACCCAGGCCCTGGGCATGGCCCCGCATTTCAAGGTGGCGGGGGACCTGCCGCTGCAGCATGCACCCGATTACTCGGCGGCGGAGGTGGCCTGGCTGTGCACCGACACCGGCGTGATCCACCTCGACGACCTGGTGATCCGGCGCACGCTGCTGGCCATCCGCGGCCTCGTCACGGACGCGGCGCTGGCCGAAATGGCGGGCATCGCCGCACGGGCGCTGGGCTGGGATGCGGGGCGCGAACGGCAGGAACTGCACAATTGCACCACCGCACTGCGCGAACGCCATGGCGTGCGCCTGGCTCCCGCAGTCCCTGATCACACCGATGCAGCGCCGGCTTTCCATGCATCATTGACCATCCACCCGGCCCTGAGCCCGTCCTGACGTGAATTCACCGACCGAACTCCAGCCCCTGCTCGACCGCAACTCCGAATCGCCCCTGTGGGCGCAGTTCCGCGATGCCCTGCGCCTGCAGATACTGCAGGGCGAACTGGCCATCGGGGCCAAGCTGCCCTCCGAGGCCGAGCTCGGCGAGCAGTTCGGCATCTCGCGCATCGTGGTGCGCGAGGCGCTGGCCGACCTGGTGCGCAACAACCTGATCTACAAGATCAAGGGCCGCGGCGCGTTTGTCGCGGCGCGCGAGCGCGACGAGGATTTCGTTTCCACCGTGCTCGGCTTCTCCGACGAGATGGAGCGCAAGGGCCGTTCGGTGCGCACCCAGGTCCTTGGTCAGCAGTTGCGCGCACCCACGCCGCAGGAGATCAGCGCGCTGGGCCTCACGGACGACACCCAGGTGGTGGCCTTGAAACGGCTGCGCAGCGTGGACGGCGAGCTGCGCCTGCTGGTGGAAACCGTGGTGCCCGCCGACCTGGCGCCCGGCCTGCACCGCATGCGCCTGGACGATCGCTCGCTCTACGACGTGTTGCGCCGCCAGTACGGCGTGCGGCTGGTGCGCGCCGAGCGCTGGATCGACGCCGTGCTGCCCGACGCCGAGACCTGCGAACTGCTGCAGCTGGCAAGCCCCGAGCCGCTGCTGCGCATCGAGTCCATCGCCTATGGCGCCAACGGCCGCCGCCTGGAGTACTACAACGCCTTGCACCGCTGCAAGTCGAGCCGCCTGCACGTGCAGACAACGACATGATGACCCCCTGAGGCGCGGGCAGTCTCTCCAGGCAAAACGGGCTCCCGCAGGAGCCCGTTTGTCATTCATGCCTTCATGGCAACCACCGCGCGGAAGGAACGGGGGGCATGGCCGCCCCGCCGCACGGCAATTACATGGCGTTGCCGATTTCGCCCGCCGAGATCTGGCCGGTGCGCACGGCTTCAGCAGCCTGGGCACGCACGGCGGCGCGGTCGGCGGTGGACTTGTAGGTCACCACGCGCGAACCTGCGGGCTCGATGGAGCGGGTCTGGGCCACGGTGGCGGCTTCGGCGGCCACTTCGGCGCGGGTGCGGTTCGTCTCGAACTTCGTGGCGAACTGCGAAGCATCGGCTTCATCAGCCTGGGCACCGAAAGAAGCGAAAGCGGCCACGGCGGCGATGGAGAGGAAACGTGCGGTCTTGTTCATGGTGAAACTCCGGTGAAATTCAAAAAAATGAGGGCGATGTACTGGGAAATACGCAGCAGGAGAGGGCCTGGATTCAGCGAATCAAACGCTGATCAACCACGCTCGCCCGAAGGGATCTGGCCGGTGCGCACGGCATCGGCGGCCTGGGCACGCACGGCGGCGCGGTCGGCGGTGGATTGGTAGGTCACCACACGCGAACCTGCGGGCTCGATGGAGCGGGTCTGGGCCACGGTGGCGGCTTCGGCGGCCACTTCGGCGCGGGTGCGGTTCGTCTCGAACTTCGTGGCGAACTGCGAGGCATCGGCTTCGTCGGCCTGGGCACTGAAAGAAGCGAAAGCAGCCACGGCGGCGATGGAGAGGAAGCGGGCGGTCTTGTTCATGATGAAATCCTTCAGGAAGAAAAAAGCGTCTCAGAAAAACCGGGACAAAAACCATTTCTGAACCGGGTTCGGTGAGTCGCCTTGCGGGTTCGGCTCATCGATGGGATGAACTGTACGTGGATGGGGCGCGAAGAAAAACCACCGGGTCGCAAACTAACTGTTCCGGTATTGGAAACAATGAGGGTGTGATCAGGCAGGGTTTACCCATATTTTTGTGGCAGCAATGGGGTTTTGGCGCCTCGAATCCTGGCGAGTAGGGCGTTTTTCAGGAACGATGGGAAACCGGGGCAATGCCCATGCCAAGGACGGCTGGCGCGAGTTCCGCCTACGTGGCGCCCCCAGGATTGCGCCCGGCATCCGCGTACTGCCGCCAGGCGCTTGATCTGCATCAAGGTACCGCATGCCCAAGGCGGCCGGGGCGATACACAGGGAGGGAACGTCATATAGTCCAAGGTAACCCTTTGTGTTCTTGCATGACAGACTCTCTTGTACCTGCGGGCATCGACACCGCGGACAGCCCCCACTACCTGCGCGCGTTGACCGACATGGCCGATCGGCGCATGGTGGTCGCTGACGCCGCCATCTATACTGACAACGGCATCAAGCTGGTCGAGAAGGGGGCCCGCATCGATGGCCGCCTGTACGACCGCCTGGTGCAGCACAAGCTGCGCGAGCCGATTGACCGGCACCTGTCCATCGACAATCCCGTGGATGTGCCTGCCTTGCTGGCTGCGGGGCAGGCCTTGGTGGAGCGGGAGGTGCTGCCCCGGCTGCTGGCCGAAACGCTGGGTTCGGCTGCCCGGCTGCTGGCGCCGCTGCGCTCGCTGCCCTTGCCTCCCTCCATGGCCTGCAAACTCACCGTGATGCGCGAGCAGCGGCCTGAACTTTTCCAGCACAGCCTGCAGATGATGACCGTGGCCGTGTTTCTGGCCATCAAGAGCGAGCTGGGCGAGCGCGACTGCGCCAACCTCGCCGCCGCAGCCTTGCTGCACGACCTGGGCGTGCTGCACATGGACCCGGCCTGGAGCGATCCCGACCACAAGGTCGTTGGCGTGCAGCGCAAGCACCTGGTGGCGCACCCCATCACCGCCATGCTCATGATCCGCGACACCCAGGCCTACCCCCGGCCGGTGGAGGTGGCGGTGCTGGAACACCACGAGCGCATGGATGGCAGCGGCTATCCGCGCGGGCTGGCGGGTGCGGATATCTCGGTGCTGGGCCGCATCCTGCTGCTGGCCGAAGTGGTGGCTGCGTTCTACGAGAAATACGACGACATGCCCGCGCAGCGCCTGTCACTGGTGCTGCGGCTGAACCATCGCAAGTTCCCATCGGCGCTGGTGGCGCATCTCCTGCCCCTGCTGCAGGAGGAGGTCGCCCGCGACTCCGCGCTCATGCCCCTGGGCAACGATGCCCCACGCCAGATGGACCTTCTCGCCGAGGCCTTTGCCTGCTGGGACCAGCTCAAGGCCGCATTGCCCCCCGGAACCAGCGCGAAGACGCTGCCGGGGAGCGCCCTCGCATTTGTCGATGCCCGCCTGCTGGCCCTTCAGAAAGCCCTGACGGAAGCTGGTTCGCACCCCCAGCAGCAGGGCGAGTTCATGGCGCAGCTGCGGGGCGACACCATGGGCATGGCCGAAGTGGCCCTGGTGGGGCGCGAGGCGCTGTGGCAGCTCCAGAGCATCCTGAATGCCAGCCACCGCCGTTGGCCGCAACTGGCGCAGCGCGCCACGCCCGCGGATGGGGCGGTGGCGGATTGGTGTGATTGGGCCCTCCGAAAGCTCTGAGAACCTGCTCAGGATTTTTTCGGGGGCGCGCAAGCGCCTTGCCGGGGCCCGTGAGTCAACGTGTTTTCAGGCCGCCTTGTTGCGGCGCCGCGGGAGGCGATGGCGCATCGCCCATCCCGCCATGAGGGCCGAGAGGATCGCCAGGCCCCATTCGGACAGCGTTGGAATGGAGGCCGGGGCGGCGGGTGGCGCGATGCCCACGTGGACCGTGAACGAATCGGCGGTGGGGCCCGCGCCCCAGGTCCAGGTGTAGGAGCCTGGCGTGAGCCCCAGGCTGGCCAGCGAGGTCCCCGTCCAGGTGGCCGAGGAAGCGAGCGCCGATCCGGAGACGTAGCCCAGGGGGGCGAAGACAAACCCCGGTGCCATCATGCCGTCCAGTCCCACCATGTCGCCCGACGATGTATCGGCGAGGACAGGGCCTCCCGCCCCCAGCATGGGAGGCCCGGAGACGCCCATGTAGGCCTCCACCGTCCCGGCCGTGCCGGTGAAAATCAGCGCAGCCGAGGGGATGACCACGGAGAAAAGAGGCCCGTTGCCGGCCGGGGTGAGGGCTGCCATGTTCATGCGGCCGCTGCCGCTGGCGACCACATTGCCGCCACTTTCGAAAACGTAGACCGCATAGGCGGCGAACGTGTTGCCCGACAGGAGAAGCAGCAGGGCGACTGCTGCCGACTGGATTGCCTTCATTGAACGACTCCCTCTGTTTCCTTTTGCGGTCCATTGTAGGGAGCGCGGCGTGTGCCGCACAGCTCTGAATGGCAGGGCCTTCCCGGGCCTTTCCGAGGTTTTCATGCTGTTGGCAAAATACTGGTTATATTTACAGTATTCGTGTTTTCGGACCCTCTCTTCCCACCATGCCTGCGCAACGCCACTCCCTGCGGGTTGTCGCCTCCGATCTGCCATTTGCCGTGCCTGGCGTCTGGCACGCGGACGGGCTGGTGGGCACGGGCCAGCACCAGGCGCAACCCACGGGGTATGCGCTGCTGGATGCGCAGCTACCGGGTGGAGGGTGGCCTGTCGGGGCGCTGAGCGAGGTGTTGCAGCCTTTGGCGGGCCTGCATGAATGGCAGCTGGTGCTGCCCGCCCTGGCCCAGGCCACGGCCGCGCGGCATGGGGCCGTGGTCGTGGTGGCGCCCCCGTGCGAGCCTTTTGGCCCGGCGCTCCAGGCCCAGGGGCTGCCCCCCGGGCGGCTGGGCCTGGTGCGGGCGGATACGGCCATGTCGGCGCTGTGGGCCGCCGAGCAGGCGCTGCGGTGCCGGGATGTGCTGGCCGTCATGGCCTGGCTGCCGCAGGCACAGCCGGCGGCCTTGCGCCGGCTGCAGCTGGCCGCGGCCCAGCAACAGCAGCTGCTGTGGGTGTTTCGGCCCGTCAGCGCGGCCCCCCAGGCGTCGCCAGCCTTGCTGCGGCTGCAAGTCCAGGGCATGCCCATGCCCGCGGGCACGCCCGTGTTCCCCGGGATGCAGGTGCACATTCTCAAGCGCCGGGGGCCGCCCCTGGCGCAGGGGCTGCCATTGCCCGGATGCCACCTTCTGCTGGCGCAGGTGCTGGCGGCGCAGGCCGAACGGCGGCGTGCTGCCCAGGCCGCGGCGGTGGGCATGATGGAGGAAGGCCGGGGCGCATTGGCCGTTGCACTCCCCGCCGGGGGCGCCGTGCCGCGTCGGGCGCCCGCGCCCGCATCGCCAGGGGGGAGGGGGCATGCACTGGATCGCGCTGCCATGGCCACGGCCGGATGAGGGGGAGGGCGGTTCCACGGCGCTGGCAGGAGCCGCCGTGGCGATGGAGCCGTCGGCGGGCTGGTGGGCGCTGCGTTTTACACCGCGCGTGGCGCTGGTGGACGATGAGGCCGTGCTGCTGGAAGTGTCCTCCACCGAACGGCTTTGGGGCGGGCGCGATGTCTTGCTGGCGCAGGTGCTGCAGGCCTGGGCCGTGGCGGCTTCCACCTCGGGCGGGCAAGGAGAGCCTGTTTTTTCTGAAGGAAGTAGGCCCTGTGCGCAGCCGCCGTGGGGCTGCGGCCCCACGGCGCTGGTGGCGCACGGCTTTCTGAGACTGGCCCTGGCGGGCCGGGCGCCGCCTGCGCAGGGGCCGCCAGGGCTGCCCTTGCATACGCTGACCGCCTTGCGCCCGCATGTGGCCAGCCTGGAGCGCATGGGCTGCCGCACCTGGGGGGCGCTGCGTGCGCTGCCGCGCCCGGGGGTCTCGCGGCGTTTTGGCGCGGGGGTGCTGCGGGCCCTGGACCAGGCCTTTGGCGATGCCCCCGAAGCGCATGCGTGGCTGGAACTGCCCGAACAGTTCGCGCTGACCCTGGAGCTGCCCGCGCTGGCGGCGTCGGCCGATGCGCTGCTCTGGAGCGCCCACCGTGGCATCGCGGCCCTGTATGGCTGGCTGCAGGCACGCCAGCAAGGTGTGCTGGGGCTGGAGCTGGCGTGGCGCCACGACCTGCGGCGCATCGACGGCGTGGTGATCGCGCCCGTGCAGGCGCTGCAGGTGCGCACGGCGCAGGCCACGCAGGACATGGCGCATCTGCGGCGGCTCCTGGCGGAAAACCTGGCGCGGACCACGCTGGCCGCGCCAGCGAACCAGATCACGCTGCGCCTGCTGGATGCGGCCCCGCTGGCGCACCGCAGCGCCAGCCTCCTGCCGCCGGATGGCCGTGGGGGCAGCGACCCGGGCCTGCCGGGTGGCGTGCAAGGCGAGGCCTTGCACCAGCTGCTCGAGCGCCTGTCCGCCCGGCTGGGGGCCGAGCATGTGCAGGCGCCGGTGCTGCAGGCCGACCACCGCCCCGAGCGCATGCAGCAGTGGCGCCCGGCGGCCGAGGTGCTGCGCGTGGCGGCGCCCCCCCGCCCCGCGGCCCGGGGTGCATCCGCCAGCGCTTCCGGCGCGGCCCTGGACGCCACGCCCGGCGGGCTGCTGCAGCCCACCTGGCTGCTGAACCCGCCACGGCGCCTGGCCGTGCAGGGCAACCGCCCGTGCCACCACGGCCTGCTGCGCCTGCTGGCCGGTCCCCACCGTTTCGAGGCGGGCTGGTGGTCCGGGGCCGGCAGCGACGATGCAGACCCGGCCCATCCCTGCGCCGGCCTGGCCTTGCGCGACTACTTCGTCGCGCACAACGATGTGGCGGGGCTGGTGTGGGTGTTTCGCGAGCGCCTGGCATCCGTGCCGGAGGGCGCGCAGGCCGCGGCGCGCCCCCACCGCTGGTTCCTGCATGGAATCTTCGGGTGATGGCGCCAGGGAGTTTCACGATGTCTTCGCCCATGCCAGGGAATGCCGCTGTGGCCGGGTTGCCGGACTACGCCGAGCTGCATTGCCTGTCCAACTTCAGCTTTCAGCGCGGGGCATCGCACCCGCAGGAACTCGTGGCGCGTGCGCTGGAACTGGGCTACCGGGCGCTGGCACTGACCGATGAATGCTCCGTCGCGGGCGTGGTGCGGGCCTGGGAGGCGGCCCTGGAATGCGGCTTGCACCTCATCGTGGGCAGCGAGTTTGTGTGGGGCGATCTGCGGGTGGTGGTGCTGGCGCGGGATGCCGAGGGCTGGGGCAACCTGTGCGAGTTCATCACCGCCGCCCGCGCGGCCGCGCCCAAGGGGCAGTACCACGTGGGCGCGGCCAGCCCATGGGCGGCTTTGAAGGGGTGCGAATTGTTGCTGTCCCCCTGCCGGCATGGCTTTGATGCTTCTGATTTGATAGTTGTCAGCGCTTGCCTATCCAGCGCCAAAGGCCAATTTGGCTCATATTTTGACGGCCATCTCTGGCTGGCGGTCGAGCTGCACCTGGCTCCGGACGACAGCCTGTGGCTGGCCACGCTGCAGCGTGCGGGCGCGGCGCTGGGCTTGCCACTGGTGGCAGCGGGCGATGTGCACATGCACGCCCGTTCGCGCAAGCCGCTGCAGGACGTGATCACCGCCGTGCGCCTGGGCTGCAGCGTGGGTGAATGTGGTTTTGCGCTGCAGCCCAATGCCGAGCGCCACCTGCGCCGGCGCGTGCGGCTGGCGGGCATCTACCCGCCCGAGTTGCTGGACGCCACGCTCACGGTGGCGAGGCGCTGCGCTTTCCGCCTGGATGAAATCAAGTACCAGTACCCGCTGGAGACCGTGCCCGCCGGCATGACGCCCGCACAGGCCCTGGCCTGGCTGGTGGATGCGGGCGTGCGAGGTGAATACCCGCAAGGCGCGCCAGAGAAGGTGTGGGTGCAGATCCGCAAGGAGCTGGATCTGATCGCGCACTGCCAGTACGAGATGTACTTCCTCACGGTGCATGACATCGTGCGCTACGCGCGCAGCCAGGGGATCCTGTGCCAGGGGCGCGGTTCGGCGGCGAACTCGGTGGTCTGCTACATGCTGGGCATCACGGCCGTCCCGCCCGAGAACACCAACCTGCTGTTCGAGCGCTTCATCAGCAAAGAGCGCAAAGAGCCGCCCGACATCGACGTGGACTTCGAGCACGACCGGCGCGAGGAGGTCATCCAGTACATCTACGAAAAATACGGCCGCGAGCGCGCCGCCATTGCTGCCGTGGTCACCACCTACCGCACGCGCAGTGCCCTGCGCGATGTGGGCAAGGCACTGGGCGTGGCGCCGGCCTTGGTCGATGCCTTCGCCAAGGACCACCACTGGTTTGACGAACAGTTCGCCACCGACCGGCTGCAGGAACTGGCTGAAAGCCTGGGCGCACCGCTGCACCGGCACACGGCCCAGCTGTGGCTGGAACTGGCGGCGGACCTGAAAGGCTTTCCGCGCCACCTGAGCCAGCATGTGGGCGGTTTCGTGCTCACGCATGGCAAGCTCACGCGCCTGGTGCCGGTGGAGCCGGCGAGCATGGAGGATCGTTCCGTCATCCAGTGGGACAAGGACGACCTGGACACCATGGGCTTGCTCAAGGTCGATGTGCTGGCCCTGGGCATGCTCAGTGCCTTGCGCCGCTGCCTGGATCTGCGCGATGCCTTGCGGGGTGAGCGCTGGGATCTCAAGGGCATCCCCCGCGAAGACCCTGCCACCTACGACATGATCTGCGCCGCCGACACCGTGGGCGTGTTCCAGATCGAGAGCCGCGCGCAGATGAGCATGCTGCCGCGCCTGCGGCCGCGCAAGTTCTACGACCTGGTGGTGGAGGTGGCCATCGTGCGGCCCGGGCCCATCCAGGGTGGCATGGTGCATCCGTACCTGAAGGCGCGAGAGGTCGAGCGGCAGATGCGCAGTGCGGGCAGCACGGAGCCTTTTCCGTTGGAGTACCCGGAGCTGCGCAACGCGCTCGAACGCACGCTGGGTGTGCCCATCTTCCAGGAACAGGTGATGCAGATCTCCATCGATGCCGCCGGTTTCACGCCGGGCCAAGCCGATGACCTGCGCCGCTCAATGGCGGCCTGGAAGCGCAAGGGGGGCGTGCACCGGTTTGAAAAGCCGTTGAAAGACGGCATGGTCGCCCGTGGTTATGCCGCCGAATTCGCCGACCGCATCTTCCAGCAGATGCTGGGCTTCGGCGAATACGGCTTTCCCGAAAGCCACGCCCACAGCTTTGCCTTGCTGGCCTATGCCAGCAGCTGGCTCAAATGCCACGAGCCCGCGTGTTTTCTGGCCGCGCTGCTCAACTCGCTGCCCATGGGTTTCTACACCGCCTCACAACTGGTGCAGGACGCGCGCCGCCACGGCGTGCGCGTGCTGCCCATCGACGTGACCCTCAGCCACCACGATTGCACGCTGGAAGGTCCGGCCGAATACTTGCGACCTGCCAAGGGGCTGCCCACGCCGCTGCTACCGCAGCCTGCTGTGCGCCTCGGCCTGCGGCTGGTGGGCAGCCTGCAGGAAGAGGCTGCCAAACGCCTGGTGCAAGTCCGCGTCGCAGGCCCTGCCTTTGCCAATACCGAAGACCTGGCCCTGCGGGCCCGCCTGAGCCCGCAGGACCTGCAGGCCCTGGCCGCTGCCGATGCCCTGGCCAGCCTTTCGGGCCACCGGCGCCAGCAGATGTGGGACGCTGCCGCGCACCACCCCGCCCCCGCGTTGCTGCGCGATGTGCCCGTGCACGAAGCGCCGCTTGCCTTGCCAGCCGCGCCCGAAGGGGAGGAAATCCTGTTCGACTACGCCGCCACCGGCCTCACGCTGCGCCGCCACCCGCTGGCCCTGCTGCGCCCGCGCCTGGACCGCTGGCGCCTGCTGAGCGCGCTGCAATTGAATGCCGTGCCCCATGGCCGCAAGGTGCGCGCCTGCGGCATCGTCACCGTGCGCCAACGCCCCGGCACGGCCAAGGGCACGATGTTCGTCACGCTCGAAGACGAGACCGGCCCCGTGAATGTGATCGTGTGGCCCGCGCTGGTGGACACCTGGCGCAACGCGCTGCTGCGCTCGCAGTTGCTGGCGGTGGAAGGCATGTGGCAGTGCAGCGTGCCGGAAGGCGGCGGCGCGCCCGCCCCGGGTTCCATTCCGCCATCGTCCCCGCAGGCGCCGGCACCCACGGTGGTGCGCCACCTGGTGGCCCAGCGTTTCAAGGACCTGACCCCGCTGCTCGGCCGCATGGCCCATGCGCTGCAGGGGAGCCGCGATTTCCATTGATGAAGGAGGGTGGCCCCCCTGACCCGCAATTGAGCGGGCGCCGTCCGGTCAGGTCAGCGCGCGGGCGATGCTTTGCTGGCGGCCTGCCGCGCGGGTTGCGAGGCGGTGCCCGCGGCCCCCTGGGCGCCGGGCCTGACGGGTTCCCTGGCGAGATCCAGCAGGGGCTTGCAATGCGTGTCGTCGTCGGCCGCGGGCACGGTGATGGGCACCAGCGCCAACGCGGCGGGAGCCACGGCCGCTGCCACCACCGCCGCGCCCGCGCGCAGCAGCAGCGGGCCGGCTTCCACGCCGACCTTCGGGTCGCCGAACGTGCCTTTCACGTACAAGGGCGAGCGCAGCGAGAAGAACTTCCATTGCAGCGACTCGGGCTTGATGCGCAGGTTCATCTCCTCGGTGCCCAGGTCGATGGTGCCGGTGGCCTCGACGATCGCGTCTTCGGTGCTCATCTTCACCACGCGCGTGGTCGCCAGGCCGTCCACCACCGTGAAATCGGCCACCGCGCAGCGCAGGTGCACTTCCTTGTTTTCACCAAAGAGCTTGCCCACGATGATGCTGCCCACGTTCAGCGCGGCCAGGTCCAGCATCTGCTTGCTCAGCGTGCCGTCCCGCACGTACAGGCGCATCTCGCCCGTGCCCTGGCCCAGCAATCCGGCCAGGCTGTTGCCGCGGCTCTCCAGTGCGATGGCGCCGTCCATGTGGCCAAAACTCTTCTGCATGAGCTGCACCTTGGGGAACAGCGCCGAAAGCTGCAAGCCCTGCACGGTGCCGCGTATCTGCGCCTTCAAGGGCGCGGCGCGCCCGTCGATGCTCACCTGCGATTCGATCTTGCCCTGCGCCACGCCAAACGTGAGGGGCGCGAGCTTGAGCTGCGCGTTTTCCATCACCGCCCGCACGCTCAGGTCTTCCAGCGGCAGGCTCTCGGGGCGGATGATGTGGCGGCCCTTGAACACGATGTCCATGTCCATGGCATTCCAGCGCTCGGCCGCGAACTTGGAGTCCGGCAGCACCTTGCCACGCTGGTCGCGGCCACGGTGCGTGTTGTCGGGCTTGGTGGTCCCGATGGTCGGCCCCAGGTCCGCCAGGCGCAGCTGGTTGGACGCCATCGTCCCGGTGAGCCGTGGGCGCGGCTTGCCCGACGTGTACTTGAGCGACCCCTGAAGATCGCTCTGGCCCACCTTGCCTCGGAAGCCGTTGTATTCCCAGACCGCCCGTTCGGGCTCCAGGCTCCCGGTCAGCCGGCCGGTGGTCTCGAAGGGCGGGGTGTTGGGCAGCACCAGCCCGGTCAGGTCGTACAGGTCGGCCATGCTGCCGCCCTTGAGCCGGACCTGGAAGTCCAGGCCGGACAATGCGCCCGGGTTGGCCAGAATTCCTTGCGCCGACAGCGACACGCTGCCGGCGCTGGCGTCGATCTGAAGGGGGTAGTTCACCACCTTGTTGCGCAGGCTGATGACCTGGCCCGCTCGCCCCTGGCCCCTGACCTGCGCCTTGGCATACCGGCCCTGCAGTTCGAAGCGCAGGCCATAGGGCACCGGCCCCGCCGCCGCACCGGGCGTTTCGGACGCCGCCCGCGCAGCGGGCGCTGCCCCGGAGGCAGCGGCGCTCGCGGATGCGGACGCCCGCGCCAGCGCGGGCTGCGCCGGGGCCGATGCGGCGGCGGAGGTGCCGGATGGCGTGGCCGCCGGCCCGCCGGGGAGCACCGGCTCGGTGGTGTCAATGCGGGCCTGCAGGTCCAGGTCCTTCATGCCGTCGGCATAGGCCAGGACGCCCTGGTGGACCACCAGCCGGTCCACGTCGAAGCTCCATCCGCTCCTGGGCCCGTCCTTGCGCTCGAAGGTCCAGTTGCTCGCACCGCTGGCCGTGCGGGCCAGCGCCACCTGGGGGCCGGTGAGCGCCACGGTGTCGATGGAAAGATGCCGCCCCAGCAGGGGCAGCAGGCGCACGGTGGCGGTCGCGCTGCCGATGCGGGCCATGGTGGCTGGGCTGCCGTCGGTCTTGCCGGCCGTCTCGGCCGGGCCGGCTGCGCCTTTTGAAACCGCTTTGCCATTGGCACGCTGGAAGGGGGGCGTGAATCCGGAGGGGTTGTCCATGACCAGGCGTTCGGCCTTCACCGTGACGCCCGGCACCCAGCGCTGCCACCCTTCTTCCAGGGGCTGGGGCCAGCGCCATTGCGCGGACAAGTCACCTTCGATCGCAAAGTGCCGGCCCGTGGCTTCGCTCACTTTTTCATTGACCCAGGGCTTTGCGCGGTTCCAGTCGATCCAGGCGAGCAGGACCCCCAGCAGCACCAGCACCATCGCCACCAGCCCGACGGCCCACAAGGTCCACACCACAAGGCGCCTCCCGATGCCGGGTGCAGGCCGCTGGCGGGCCTGGGCCACGGCGGGGCTAGGCATGTCGGTGGAAGGCGCGGCAGGTGTGGATGGCATGAAGGCAGTCGGCGGGCAGCGTGGGGGTGGAGTGGGGCTGTTGGGCGTGTTTTCAGCGGTAAGCGCATCCGGCCCAGGGGGAGCGGTGTGCGCGTCCACGGGGCCTTTTGGCGTTCATGCTAGCCCGCATCGGCGCGTATCGCAGCAGCACGGGCGCAACTGCCGCCCTTGTCCTACAGGGGCAAGAACCCCGCATGCCCGTGGGCCCCGGCGGGTCCGCGCAAGGTCAAGGGGGCTGCCTTCTCGGGCGCAGACGGGTTGTGCGGCATCGAAGGAGAGGGTTCATAAAATGTGCTCACCATGCACAACCCCCGCCATACCCATGCCCCTGCCGTGCGCGATGGCGTGGGGCCCAGCTGCGTGGTGCTGCCCAGCCAGGGGCAGGGCAGCATGCTCGACTTCCTGGCGCGGCGGCTCCCGGCGGTGGCCCGTGAGGAGTGGCTGCGGCGCATGCAGGCGGGCGACGTGGTGGATGAGCGCGGCGACCCAGTGGCGCCCGCTCGCCCTTTTGAAGGCGGCCTCAGGCTGTACTACTACCGCAGCCTGCCCGCGGAGCCCGCGCTGCCCTTCACGGAAACGGTGCTTTACCAGGACGAGCACCTGGTAGTGGCCGACAAGCCGCATTTCATGCCCGTGACACCGTCCGGCCGCTACCTTCACAACACGCTGCTCGTGCGGCTAAAACGCCAGCTGGGCCTGCCGGAGCTTTCGCCCCTGCACCGCATCGACCGGGACACCGCGGGCCTGGTGCTGCTGTCGGTGCACCAGCGCACGCGCGGGGCCTACCAGGCGCTGTTCCGCGACCGCCAGATCACCAAGCACTACGACGCGATCGCCCCCTGGCGCGCGGATGTCGCCTTTCCGCGGGAGCACATCAGCCGGCTGGAGGAAAGCCCGCAGTTCTTTCGCATGCAGGAAGTCCCTGGCGAGCCCAACAGCCACACGCGCATCGAGGTGCTGGACGTGGCAGGCGCGAGCGGGTGGGCGCGCTACCGCCTGTCGCCGGTCACGGGCAAGCGCCACCAGCTGCGGGTGCACATGGCGGCCCTGGGGCTGCCGCTGCGCAACGACCCGTTCTACCCGGTCGTGAACGATCCGCCCGAGGGCGACTATTCACGGCCGCTGCAGCTTCTGGCGCGCTCGCTGGAGTTCGTGGACCCGCTGTCGGGTGCGCGGCGGGTGTTCGAGAGCGGGCAGCGGCTGGGCCTGCCCTGAGGGCTGGGTTTTAAAGAGACGCCGCCAAGGTACAGCAGGGCTTGCGGGTGACGCAAATAAAAAAACCTGCCATGCAGCAATGCAGGGCAGGTTTCAGAATCTGGAGCGGGTGAAGGGAATCGAACCCTCGTATGAAGCTTGGGAAGCTGCCGTTCTACCATTGAACTACACCCGCGAAGCCTGCAATTATAGGCAGCATCCGCCCGGTTCCCGACGGGCGCCTGGTGCAAACGCGCAAAACGCATATGCATAGCCGATCTTGTTGGTTGGTCTGATGCACTGCGGGCTCTAAATTCCTTTCACCTGCAGCGCGGCGCAGGCTCTTCACCGAAAGGACGCGAATGACAATGCAACGCAATTCCTCAATGCCATCAGGCTGGCGTGCCTGGCTTCGCGCCTGCGTGGCAGGAAGCACGGTGCTCTTTTGCAAAGCGCTGTGGGCCGCCACTCCCATTCCCGCTGGCCCCCTGGTGACCACTGAATGGCTCGCGCAGAACCTCGACAACCAGCAGGTGCGCATCGTCGAGGTGAGCGTGAACCCGGGCCTGTACGAGCGGGGCCATGTGCCTGGGGCGGTCAATTTCTCGTGGCATCAGGACCTCAACGACCGCGTGCGGCGCGACATCGTGGGCAAGGAAGGCTTCGAGGCGCTGCTGTCCAGGGCTGGCGTGTCGCCCGAGACCACGGTGGTGCTGTATGGCGACACCAACAACTGGTTTGCGGCCTGGGGAGCCTGGGTGTTCGACATCTACGGCGTGAAGAACGTCAAGCTGCTCGACGGCGGGCGCAAGAAGTGGGAGGCCGAGAACCTGCCCCTGAACAACCGCGTGCCCGAGTTCGCCGCCAGCAGCTACAAGGTGGGCCAGGTCAATACCCAGCTGCGCGCACGCCTGGCGGACGCGCTGGCCGCCGCCGAGGGCAAGAGCAATGCGAAGCTGGTGGATATCCGCTCGGCGGATGAATACACCGGCAAGATCTTCGCGCCTGCCGGTGTGCCGGAGCTCAGCATCCGCGCGGGCCACATTCCAGGCGCGGCCAACGTGCCATGGGGGCAGGCGGTGAGGGAGGACGGTACCTTCAAGTCCGCCGACGAGCTCAGGAAGCTCTATGCCAGCGCGGGCGTGGACGGCAGCCGGCCCATCATCACCTACTGCCGCATCGGCGAGCGCTCCAGCCACACCTGGTTCGCGCTGTCCAGGATCCTCGGCTACAGGGTGAAGAACTACGACGGCTCCTGGACGGAATATGGCAACTCGGTGGGCGTTCCCATCACGAATCCGGCGGGCACCGTCTGGGCGGCCAAATGAGCCGCGGGCCGTGCCGCGCCCGCGATTGAGGGGGTGAATGAAGCGGCGATCGGGAGACGGCGAAAGGCCACGATTTTTTGGTAGGGGTCTCCTTTACAGCCCGCTTCGTGCGGGCTTTTTTTCTCGGTGCCCGCGATGGCCGCGCGGGCCACACAGCGAACCATCGACGACCCATGAGCCTTCCATTGCGCACTGTTCCAGCCACTTCCTCCTATATCGCGCTGGCGCTGCTGGCCGCCCTGCTGGCGGCCGTCCCGTGGCTGCAGGGCCAGGCGGGCGGGCGCACGCTGGTGTTTGCGCTGGCCTGTGGCGCGGTGCTTGGCGTCGTGCTGCAGCGTTCGCGCTTTTGTTTTTACTGCCACGCGCGCGACTGGTTCGAAGACCGCAACCCGCGCGGGCTGCTGGCCATCGTGCTGGCGCTGGCCGTGGGCGTGTTGGGCCATACCGTGGTGTTGGGCGGCTGGCTGCCCGTGCCGCAGCCGGGCAAGCTGCCGCCGGACATGCACATCGGCCCGGTGAGCTGGGTGCTGGTGGCGGCGGGGCTTTCGTTTGGCGCGGGGATGGTGGTCTCGGGCTCCTGCATCAGCGCGCACTGGTACCGGTTCGCCGAGGGCTCGGCGGTGTCGCCCTTCGCGCTGCTGGGCTCCGCGCTGGGTTTCATCGCGGGCTTCAGGACCTGGAATGCGCTGTACAGCTGGAGCGTGGCCGATGCGCCCGTGGTGTGGCTGCCCGCGCACCTGGGGTATGGGGGCGCGCTGCTGGTGCAATGGGGCGCTCTGGCGCTGGTGGGCGCCTGGCTGTGGCGTGGCTTTGCGCAGGAGGGCGCGGCGGGCGATGCACCCGGGGTGGTGAAGCCCGTGCCCGGCCTGGGCACCGTGTGGCGCAACCTGTGGACCGGGCGCTGGCACTACTGGGTGGGTGGCCTGGCCGTGGGGCTGATCGGCACGTTTGCCATCGTGCGCATGCGGCCCCTGGGCGTGACGGCCACGCTGGGCAGCGCGGCGCGCCAGTGGGCGCAAGGGCAGGGGTGGATTCCCGATCGGCTCGATGGGCTCGACGGCTTCGCGGGCTGCGCCACCTTGCCGCAAGCCACCTGGCTCACGCCCAATGCCTTGCTGCTGGCAGGGCTGGTGGCGGGGTCCTTTGTCGCGGCGCTGGCCAGCCGCCAGATGGCCCCCCGCTGGCCCACCTGGCGCGATGCCGCCCGGGGGCTGTCGGGCGGCGTGTTGCTGGGCTGGGGCGCGATGACGGGGCTGGGCTGCACCATGGGCACGCTGCTGTCGGGCGGCATGGCCGGAGCGCTGTCAGGCTGGGTGTTTGGGGCGGCGGTGTTCTTCGCGGTATGGGCGGGCCTGCGCGCGAAGGCCGCCCCGTGGCGCCAGGGATGGGGGGCGAATTAGTGCATTTTTGGCCGCCAGCGCTTATCCAGAAAGCGCGGGCAGCTATCAAAAACATATCAAAAAGGTACCCGGCCCGGGGCCGGTCACTCCTGGATATCGCCCAGGCACAGGTACTTGATCTCCACATAGTCGTCCATGCCGTGGTGCGAGCCTTCGCGGCCCAGGCCCGACTGCTTGACACCGCCAAAGGGCACGTGCTCGGTGGCCAGAATGCCCACGTTGGCGCCGACCATGCCGTATTCCAGCGCCTCGGTCACACGGAAGATGCGGCCCACGTCGCGGCTGTAGAAGTAGCTGGCCAGGCCGAACTCGGTGTGGTTGGCCGCGTCGATGGCCTCCTGCTCGGTCTTGAACTTGAAGACCGGGGCGAAGGGGCCAAAGGTTTCCTCGCGCGCGCACAGCATGTCGGCCGTGGCGTTGGCCACCACCGTGGGCTCGAAGAACTGGCCCGAGCCCAGGCTGGTCAGGCGCTGGCCGCCGGCCACCACCTGGCCGCCCTTGGCAATGGCATCGTCCACGTGGCGCTGCACCTTGGCCAGCGCGGCTTCCTCGATCAGCGGGCCCTGGTTCACGCCGGCCTCGAAGCCGTTGCCCACCTTGGCTGTCTTGACCTTGGCGGCGAACTTGGCCACGAACTCGTCGTACACGCCTTCCTGCACGTAGAAGCGGTTGGTGCACACACAGGTCTGGCCCGCGTTGCGGTACTTGCTGGCGAACGCGCCTTCCACGGCGCTGTCGATGTCCGCATCGTCGAACACCAGGAAGGGCGCGTTGCCGCCCAGTTCCAGCGACATCTTCTTGACCGTGGGGGCCGACTGCGCCATCAGGATGCGGCCCACCTCGGTGCTGCCGGTGAAGCTGATGTGGCGCACCACGTCGCTCGCGCACAGCACCTTGCCGATGGCGATCGAGTTGTCGCTGTCGGCGGGCAGGATGTTGAACACCCCAGCCGGGATGCCCGCACGCAGGGCCAGCTCGGCGGCGGCCAGGGCCGTGAGCGGTGTGAGCTCGGCGGGCTTGATGACCACGGGGCAGCCGGCGGCCAGGGCGGGCGCCACCTTGCGCGTGATCATGGCCAGCGGAAAGTTCCAGGGCGTGATCGCGGCGCACACGCCGATGGGCTGCTTGAGCACCATCAGGCGGCGGCTGTTGTCGAACTGGGGCAGCACCTCGCCGTTCACGCGTTTGGCCTCTTCGGCGAACCATTCCACAAAGCTGGCGCCATAGGCGACCTCGCCCTTGGCTTCGGCCAGCGGCTTGCCTTGTTCGGCGGTCATGATGCGGCCCAGGTCGTCCTGGTTGGCCATCAGCAGGTCGAACCACTTGCGCAGGATGATGCTGCGCTCCTTGGCGGTCTTGGTCTTCCAGGGGCCCCAGGCGGCATTGGCGGCGGCAATCGCGGCTTCGGCATCGGCGGGGCCCAGGTTGGCCACGTCGGCCAGCTTGAGGCCGGTGGCCGGGTCGTTCACGTCGAAGCGGCTGCCGCCCGCCACCCACCGGCCGTTGACGAGGCCGTCGGTCTTGAGCAGGCTGGGGTCGTTGAGCAAGGCGAGGGGCGAGGTCTTCATGTCCATGAGGTTTCTCCAGATGCAGTGGGTTGATGAGCGGTAGGCAAGGGCTCGCCGCCGGCAAAGGCGGGCAGGGCGGCGGGTGCCTGAAACTGGCGCAGCGGGCAGGCTATCACGGGTGAAATGGCCCACTGTCGCCAGTGTTTCAGTTTTTCAGGAAGGCTGGGATGCAGGCCGTTTTCACCGTGGCTCAGCCCCTGCGCGTGCGCAGCCACTCCAGCGCCAGGAGCAGGCTGGTGGTGAAGAGGATGAGCAGCGTGGCCACGGCGGCGATGGTGGGCGAGATGTTCTCGCGGATGCCGTTGAACATCTGGCGTGGCAGCGTGGACTGGTCGGCGCCGGCCAGAAAGAGCGTGACCACCACTTCGTCGAACGACGTGGCGAACGCGAACAGCGCCCCCGAGATCACCCCCGGCGCGATCACCGGCAGCGTGACGCGAAAGAAGGTGTTGAAAGGCGTTTCCCCCAGGCTCAGCGACGCGCGCACCAGGTTGTGGTTGAAGCCCGCGAGCGTGGCCAGCACGGTGGTCAGCACGAACGGCGCCCCCAGCGCCGCGTGCACGATGATCAGGCCGGCATAGCTGTCCGCCAGGCCCAGCGGCGCGAAGTACAGGTAGGTGGCCACGCCCACCACGATGATGGGCACCACCATGGGCGCGATCAGGATGCCCATGAGCAGGCCCTTGAAGCGGAAATCCGCCCGTGACAGCCCCACCGCCGCCAGGGTGCCCAGGGCCGTGGCGATCAGCGTGGCCGCGGGCGCCACGATGAAGCTGTTGCGCGTGGCGCGGGCCCACTCGGGCGAATCGAACAGGTGGCGGTACCACTTGAGCGACCAGCCGTGGATGGGGTAGGCCAGGAACGAACTCTCGGAGAACGACAACGGCACCATCACCAGGATGGGGGCCAGCAGAAACACCAGCACGGCCACGCACAGGGCGCGCACGGCCCACCAGCCGAGCTTGTCGGCCCAGGTGGCGTACAGGGGGAATTGGGGGAGCAAATGGCGCATGGTGAGGGTCTTCAGAAGTGTTTAGCCCAGGCTCAGCTCTGCCTTGCCAATGCGGCGGTACACGCCGTACAGCAGCAGCGTGGCGGCCAGCAGCAGGGCGCCCAGCGCACAGGCCATGCCCCAGTTCACTTCCACGTTGGTGTAGCGGGCGATGTAGTAGCTCAGCATCTGGTCGTCGGCGCCGCCCAGCAGCGCGGGGGTGACGTAGTAGCCGATGGCCAGGATGAACACCAGCAGCGCACCCGCGCCCACACCCGGGTAGGTTTGCGGCACGTACACGCGAAAGAACGCGGCGATGGGCGAGCTGCCCAGCGACACCGCCGCGCGCAGGTAGGTGGGGGGCACGCTTTTCATCACGCTGTACAGCGGCAGCACCATGAACGGCAGCAGGATGTGCACCATCGCAATCACCACGCCCGTGCGGTTGAACAGCAGCGCCAGTGGCTGCTCGATGAGGCCCAGGCCCATCAAACCGCGATTGACCAGGCCTTCGGACTGCAGCAGCACGATCCAGGCGGCCACCCGCACCAGGATCGAGGTCCAGAACGGCACCAGCACCAGGATCATCAGCACATTGGCCTGGCGCGCGGGCAGCGAGGCCAGCCACCAGGCCAGCGGGTAGCCCAGCAGCAGGCAGAACAGCGTCACCACAAAGCTGATGTGGAAGGTGCGCAGCAAAATGCCGCCAAACGCGCGCTGCTCCTCGGGCATGCGCTCGACCTGGCCCAGCGCGTCGCGCTGCAGGTCCACCGAGGCGAGCAGGTAGTCGGGCGTCCAGCGCGCGCCGTTCTTGGCGATGGCGCGCCAGAAAGGTGCTTCGCCCCAGCGCGCGTCCTTGCCGAGCAGTTGGTCGCGGATGGATTCGGGTGTGCCCTGCATGGGCAGGGCGCGGAAGGCGCCCATCACCATCGAGCGCGCGCCGGGCACTTCCGAGTTCAGCCTGCGCGCCAGCGCGCCAGCGTCAGAGCTGTCGGGCAGGCGGGCCAGGTCCTTCATGAGCGCGGCGTAGGCAGCGGGGCCCGGTGCCTCATGGCGGTCCCAGCCATGCAAGGCCTCGATGGTGGCGGGCAGCGTGTTGGCCACCTCGGGGTTCTCCACCCCGCGCTGCAGCAGCGCGGCAATGGGGACCAGCAGCGTGAGCAGCAAGAACACCAGCAAGGGCAGGGTCAGGGCAAAGGCGCGCCATTTGCGCCGCGCTTCGGCACGCGACAGCGCCTTGCGCAGTGCGCCGGGTGCGTGGGCGTCCAGCGCAAGCGCGGCGGGGGCGATGGCAGAAGAGGCTTGCATGGTGTTTTGCGCTCCGAGGGTGCGGGTTACTGACTTACTGGGTGGCCCAGGCGGCGAAGCGCTTCTCCAGCGCTTCGCCCTGGTCGGCCCAGAAGCTCACGCCGAACTGGATGGCTTCCTTGGCGTTGGCGGCCGATGTGGGCAGGTCGTCCAGCACCTTCCTGTCCAGCTTGGCGAGGGCCGTGGTGTTGGCCGGGCCGTAGGCGATGTTCTGCGCGTAGGCGGCCTGGCTGGTGGTCTGCAGGGTGTGGGCAATGAACTTGACCGCAGCCTCCTTGTTCGGCGTGCCCTTGGGGATGGCCCAGTAATCCAGGTCATAGATGCCGCCGGGCCAGTAGATCTTGAGGTTGCGGCCCTCGCGGTTGGCCGCGTCGATGCGGCCGTTGAACACGGTGGTCAGCACCACGTCGCCCGCCACGAGGAACTGCGGTGCCTGGGCACCGGCTTCCCACCATTGGATGTGGGGCTTGAGTTCGGTCAGCTTCTTGAAGGCGCGGTCGGCGCCGTCCTTGGTGGCGAGCACCTTGTACACGTCGGCGGGCTTCACGCCATCGGCCATCAGCGCGAATTCGAGGTTGTAGCGCGCGCCCTTGCGCATGCCGCGCTTGCCGGGGATCTTCCTGGTGTCCCAGAAGTCGGCCCAGCTGGTGGGGGCGGTCTTGAGCCTGTCGCCGTTGTAGGCCATGACGGTGGACCACACGAAGATGCCCACGGCGCAGTCGGACACGGCGGCGGGCAGCAGGTCGGCCTTGCTCACGATCTTGCTGTAGTCGAGCTTTTCATACAGGCCCTCGTCGCAGCCACGCGCCGCGTCGGGCGATTCGAGCTCCACCACGTCCCAGGTCACCTTCCTGGCCTCGACCATGGCCTTGACCTTGGCCTGCTCGCCGTTGTATTCCACGGCGACGATCTTGTTGCCCAGCTTTTCGTAGGGCTCGTAGAAGGCCTTCTTCTGGGCGTTGGCGTTGGCGCCACCGAAGTTCACGACGGTGAGTTGCTGCTGCGCGAAGCTGGGCAGTGCCAGGCAGGCGGCCAGGGAGGCGCAGGCGATGAGGCTTTTTTTCATGGTGCAGTTTTTCCTTGGGTTGTGGAGGAACGGGGACTCGGGGACAGGGCTCGGAAAAGGGGGGTGTGGGGACAGTGCTCAAACGGCATAGATGCGCGTGGAGGCCGGTGGAAACTCCAGCAGCACGGCATCGCCCGGCTGCGGATGCATGCCCGTGCCGGTGGGGTTCAGGGGCAGTTTCACCACGGCCTGCTCCTGGCCGTGGCCCAGGTCGCACATCAGGCGCTGGTGGTCGCCGTAGTAAATGGTGCGCGCCACGGTCGCCGGGACGGCCGAGCCCCTGGGGTAGTGCGAGTGCGGGTGCAGCACGATGCGCTCGGGCCGCACGCAGGCCTGCACGGGGGCGCCCCGGGCGGTCTGGTTCACGTTGACACCGGGCAGCAGGTGGCCGCCCGGCAGCTGGATGGCCGTCTCGGCGCCCGCGCCCTGCAGGGTGCCGGTGAGCACCGTGCTGTCGCCCACGAAACCGGCCACGAAGCGGTTGGCGGGGGTTTCATACAGCGCCTCCACGCTGGCCAGCTGCTGGATGACGCCTTCGTTGAACACGGCCACGCGGTCGCTCATGGTCAGCGCCTCGCCCTGGTCGTGGGTCACGTACACGAAGGTCACGCCCAGCTGGCGGTGCAGCTCCTTCAGCTCGATCTGCATGTGTTCGCGCAGCTGCTTGTCCAGGGCGCCCAACGGCTCATCCATCAGCACGAGCTGGGGGTTGAACACCAGGGCGCGGGCCAGGGCCACGCGTTGCTGCTGCCCCCCTGACAGACGCGCGGGCAGGCGGTCGGCCATGCCGGTCAGGCGCACCATGTCCAGGGCCTTCTTCACGCGGTCGGCCTGCTCGGCCCTGGGCACCTTGCGCACGGTGAGCGGGTAGGCCACGTTCTGCCCCACGGTGAGGTGCGGGAACAGCGCGTAGTTCTGGAACACCATGCCGAAGTTGCGCTTGTGGGGCGGCGTGCCGGTGATCTGCTTGCCATCGAGCAGGATGTCGCCCGCGGTGGGGGACTCAAACCCCGCCAGCATCATCAGCGTGGTGGTCTTGCCCGAGCCCGAGGGCCCCAGCAGGCTCAGGAACTCGCCGCGCTGGATGTCCAGGTCCAGCGCGCGCACCACCAGTTGTTCTCCGTCGTACGTCTTTTGCACGCCGCTGAAGCGGACCAGGGGCTCTGCCGATGGGTTCATGGTTGGGGGCACCTTGTAAGCAGAATGAACGCCGGGCCGCATGTCAGCCCAGCGCGGCAAAGCTGTCGGCCAGGATGGCCAGGCCCTCGTCGAGCAACTCGTTGGAGGCGGTCAGCGGCACCAGGATGCGGATCACGTTGCCGTAGGTTCCGCACGACAGCAGGATGAGCCCGCGCTGGGCGGCCTCGGCGACGACTTTCTTGGTCAGCGCGGCGTCGGGGCGGTGGACATCGCCGTTCTCGAACAGCTCGATGGCCACCATCGCGCCCAGCCCGCGCACGTCGCCGATGGCGGGTACTTTGGCGGCCATGCCTTTCAGCGCCCTGACCAGCAGCGCGCCCATGTCCTGGCTGCGGGCCAGCAGGTTTTCTTTCTCAAAGGCTTCGATCACGGCCAGCGCTGCGGCGCAGGCGACGGGGCTGCCCGCGTAGGTGCCGCCCAGGCCACCGGCCGCCGGGGCGTCGATGACGTCGGCGCGGCCCACCACCCCCGACAGCGGAAAGCCGCCCGCCAGCGATTTCGCGGTGGTGATGAGGTCCGGCGCCACGGGCCACTGCTCGCACGCAAACCAGGTGCCGGTGCGGCCTGCGCCGGTCTGCACTTCGTCGGCGATCAGCAGGATGCCATGGCGGTCTGCCAGGGCCTTGAGTCCGGTGATGAATTCGGGTGGCGCCACGTAGAAGCCGCCTTCGCCCTGCACGGGCTCAAGAATGAAGGCCGCCACACGCTCGGGCTCGATGTCGTTCTTGAAGATCAGCTCCACCGAGTGCAGCGCCTGCTCCACGCTGATGCCATGCAGTGCGTTGGGGAAGAGGGCGTGGTACACCTCGCCGGGGAAGGGGCCAAACCCCGTCTTGTACGGCACCACTTTGCCGGTCAGGCCCAGCGTGAGGTTGGTGCGGCCGTGGTAGCCGCCCGTGAAGGCGATCACGCCGGGGCGCCGGGTGTGGGCGCGGGCGATCTTGATGGCGTTTTCCACGGCCTCGGCGCCGGTGGTGAGCAGCAGGCTCTTCTTGGCAAACGCACCCGGGGCCAGGGTGTTCAGGCGCTCGCACACTTCCACGTAGGGCTCGTACGCCACCACCTGGAAGCAGGTGTGGGTGTACAGGTCGAGCTGTGCCTTCACGGCGGCGATCACACCCGCGTGCAGGTGGCCGGTGTTGAGCACGGCGATGCCGCCGGCGAAGTCGATGAAGCGGCGGCCCTCCACATCCCACAGTTCGGCGTTGCGGGCCTTCTGGACGAAGATGTCGTGGGCCTGGCCGACGCCCCGGGCCACGGCGGCATGGCGGCGGGCGAGGAGGGCGGCGTTGGTGAAGTGGCGGTCTTGCTGCATGGCGGTGGGCGGTGGTGTGAACACGGAATGAAGGAATGGGCGAATTCTGGAAGCCGCGCCGCGCACCGTCCATGTACAGCGGGGTGCGGTTTTGCGCGCACTGTGCAGGTCTAGAATCCTGTACAGGCAATCCCTGATCTGGTGTGCGCCAAGTCGGTGCACAATTCGCCCCCTTTTTGGCTCTCCTGATGCTCACTCTCAGCCCGGACCTCCAGACTCCCCTGGTCAGCCAGATCGTCGATGGTCTTCGGGGTCTCATCGCCGGGCAGGTGCTCAAGCCCGGCAGCAAACTGCCCTCCATCCGTGCCTTTGCCGCCGCCCATGGCGTGAGCGTGTTCACCGTGGTCGAGGCCTACGACCGCCTGGTGGCGCAAGGCTGGCTGGTGTCGCGCGCCAATGCGGGTTTCTTCGTGAAGCGCCGCAGCGAAGAAGGCGCCGTGCCCGGCGCCGGGCCTCAGGAGCGGCCGGTGCCCCGTTTTGACGCACGCTGGTACCTCAAGCAGATCTTTGAAAACCGCAACCTGCCCATGAAACCGGGCTGCGGCTGGCTGCCGCACGACTGGCTGTTCGGCGATGCCGTGCGCCGCAGCATGCGCCAGCTGTCTTCCGACGGCCCCGAGCTCGACGGCTATGGCCTGCCGCATGGCCACATGGCGCTGCGCATGGTGGTGGCCGAGTCGCTGGCCGAGCACCATCTGGCGGTGGACGCCGACCAGGTGCTGCTCACGCAGGGCTCCAGCCAGGCGCTCGACCTCGTGGCGCGGCGCCTCGTCAAACCCGGCGATGTGGTGCTGGTGGATGACCCCGGCTATCCCAACCTGCTGTTCATGCTGCGCTTCGCGGGCGCGCACCCGGTAGGGGTGCCGCGCACGGCGGGGGGCTATGACCTGCTCGCGCTGGAAGCCCTGCTGGCCGCGCACAAGCCCACGGTGTTCTTCACGCAGCCGCGCCTGCAGAGCCCGACCTGCTCGGTGGCCTCGGTGGCGCATCTGCACCGCCTGCTGCAGTTGGCCGAGCAGCATGGTTTCATGCTGGTCGAGAACGACATCTATGCCGATATGGACACCGGCGTGCGCCCCTCGCTCGCCAGCCTGGACCAGTTGCGCCGGGTGATCTACCTGGGCAGCTTCTCCAAGACCATCTCGCCGAACCTGCGCACGGGCTTCGTGGCGGCGCGGGGCGACCTGCTGGACGAGCTGGTGCAGCTCAAGATGATCTCGGGGCTCACATCGTCCGAGATCACCGAGCGCATCACCTTCGGCGTGGTGACGGATGGCCGCTGGCGCAAGCACCTCAAGTCCCTGCGCGAGCGCCTGGCCGAGGCGCACGGTGTGGTGGGGCGGCGGTTGCTGAACCTGGGCTTCGAGCTCTTCCATGAGCCCGAGGCGGGCATGTACCTGTGGGCCCGCCACCCCGATCTGCCCGACAGCGCGGAGCTGTCGAAGGAGGCCACGGGCGCGGGCATCATGCTCGGCCCGGGCCAGTTGTTCCTGGTGGAGCCGCGCCCCACGGGCTGGCTGCGCTTCAACGTGTCGTTCAGCCAGGACGAGCGCATGTGGCGCTTCCTGGAGCAGCGCATCCTGCTGGGGCAGCAGGTGGCGGAGTAGCGGGGCCAGGAAGGCAGGCTTTTTTGAACAAACATCGCGTTTAGCCCGAACATGCGATTTCCTGTGGCTATAATCGAAGGCTTCGGAGAGGTGGATGAGCGGTTTAAGTCGCACGCCTGGAAAGCGTGTGTGGGCTAATCCCCACCGCGGGTTCGAATCCCGCCCTCTCCGCCAGTCAGTAAGCAAACAAGCGCCTTTCGGGGCGCTTTTTTGTTTTTATCCACCATCGTTTCTACCATCCGGTTTGCGATTGGGCTGGACGCGCTGGAACGTCATTGGACATTCCAGCGTGGAAGATGGGAGAAGCAGCAGCACCGCCAAGACTTGGTGAGTCTCTGCGACTTTTCATGGCGCCAAGACTCCACGCGATCAGCGTGCTGAACGGCTCACCGCTTCCTGCACCGCAGGTAGCACATCTTCGTAGTTGAACCCGTTCTGCACCTTCAGCGCCGGAGCGGCCACCCGCTTGTTGAGCCATTCGCGCAAGCTCTGCCCTTCGCCCTGGCGCACCAGCGGATCATGGCTGTTGCCGGGGTAGCGGAACTCGGTGAGGTTCTCGGGGTTGTTTTTGAATTTTTCCTGAAATCCCACGGCCGGGTGTTGCTTGCTGCCCCCAGCCCAGGGGTCCTCGTCTTCGATGGAAGACCACATGGGCAGCCGCGTGTCCCACTTCCACAGGTGTTCGTACTGCCGGTTCACGCTCTGCTTGTGACAGATGCCTCCAGCGACCTGCGGATCGGCGCGGTCCCAGTGGTAGGTGGTGCGGCAGCCTTCGCTGTGGCCGCTCAAGAAAATGGGCAGATTCGAGTGGGCCTTGAACCAGCGGATGACTTCCGCAATGTCGTCGCCCCGCGCATCAAGCCGTGCCGGGTTGATCGCCTGGTACACGCCCTCACGGGCACGTTCTGCCGCGCGCTTGAGCATTTCCTCAGAGGAACCACCGGGACAACCCAGCTTGTTGCCCTCACGGGTCACGAACTCGGGAGTGATGACCGCGAAACCTTCCCGGTAGTAGAACTGGGCCACGGTGGTTTCCCAACCCCACATGCCGCCGCAGCCGTGATTGTGGATGATGAGTCCGCGCAAGCTGGGATGGCGCGGCAGCAGCGCGGTGAATTTGTCGCGGTACACGGCACCGAACAGCGGCAGGTAGAAGACGCTACGGTCGAGTACCGTCCGGGTCTGGGCCTTGTCGTAGGCAGGCACGTGACGGCTTTGCTGGGCATGGGCGTTCTGCATAAAAAGGGGCTGCACGATCAGCAAGCCGACGGCACCCCAAAGTGCGCTTTTGCAGGTGGGCATAACTCGAATTCTCCCTGTGGTGTGATTGGTTGTGGATTGGTGGGACATCAAGCGGTTTTCGAGGCGCTGGTTTGTTTGAGGGGGGTGTTCCTTCTCTTGAGCGCGAGCGTGTGTGCGAGGCGCTTGTAGGCTCGCCGAACGTTTGTTCAGTGAATGCGGCGCGCAGGGAGTGTGAGACGTGTTTCAACAGTTCACCGGAATCTACACTTTTACCCGCCCAGCACCCGCGCAAACAGCTCGTTGCGAAAGTGGATGCCCAGGCGCGCGAAGGCGCGGTTGCGGTAGGTCTTGACGGTGGGCACGCTCAGGCCCAGGTCGCTGGCGATGCCCTCGTGCGTCATGCCCTGCAGCAGCCGGGCACACACGTCCAGTTCGCGGTCGGTCAGCTCGGCCTGCAGACGCACCAGGCGCATGCGCAGCACCGGCAGCCCATCGGCGGCCAGCGGGGCGAGTGCGGCGCCGGCTGGCAGGAGTGCGGGGGCGCCCGATGTATTCACGGTCAACGTTGCCGGGCCTGGGCGGCTGTCCTCTGTTCGCCAGGCAGCCGTGGCTGTGGGTGGAAACGGGTGCGACAGAACAATGTGTTTGCGCGTGAGGGCCAGCAGCACGGGCGCCACGGACTCGAACGCGCCGATCTGCCGGTCGCTGAACGCCCGCTGGTGCTGGTGGCGGTAGAAGTTGACGGCGAACACCGAGCCATCGCTTTCGTATTCGACCACCGACACGCGCTCGGCCACGCCGTGGGCCTCATACACCCGGGCACGGTGTTCGCCCTCCACCTCGGTGGCCGTGACGTGGCACAGCCGCGTCTCGGGCTGGGCAAACGGTGCTTCATCAAAAGCCCGGCCCCAGGTGCTATCGCTGCGGTAGGGGCCCGAGAGGTACGCCCACCAGCAATCCTGCGTGGTGTCGGGCACGCCCCGGCTGGCCGACATGAACAGCGTGGGCTTGCAGCGGTGGCCCGTGCGGTACACCGACCACGAGGCCGCAGGCAGCACGGGCTCCAGGTCCTGCAGAAGCTTCTTGGCAAAGCCGTTGCCGCCCAGGCGGTGAACCATGCTCGCCAGGGTCTCGCTGGCGGGGTTTTGCAGCACCTGCCGGCCGGGTGCTTTCTGCAAGGAAGGGGGGAGCCACTGCCGCATGGGAAAAGTCGGAAATTGGAGTGTTCGTTGCCGAAAGCGTGGAGTGTGCGCTGAAAACGCCCCCGATTCCGTCGCCGAAAGCCCGGGTTATCCCGTCATCCTCTGGGATGACAGGCTTGGGTGGCAACGGGACTTACGCTAGGTCCCATGCCTGATCTCATCCCCTTGCCCGACCCGCAATTCCGATTTTTTGCCGACCTGCGCGTGGAGGTCGGCACCCCCCAGGAAGTGGGCCACACCGTGCACGGGCTGCGCCGGCTGATTCCCATCCTGGGCGGCAGCGCCTCTGGCGACGGCTGGCGCGCACGGGTGCTGCCCGGCGGTGCGGACTTCCAGCTCATCGTGAACGACCGGCTGTCCGAGCTGGACGCCCGCTACGTGCTCGAAACCGATGGTGGCGATCTCATCTACGTACAAAACCGGGCCGTGCGCTCCGGCTCGGCCGAGCTGATCGCCCGCCTGGTGCGCGGCGAGGCGGTGGACCCGGCGCAAGTCTATTTCCGCTGCAGCCCGAGCTTCGAGACGGCGTCACCGGCGCTCTCCTGGATCGCCGAGCGCATGTTCGTCGGTACCGGCGCGCGCTACCCGGACGCCGTGGCCATGCGCTTTTTTGAGCTGCGCTAGCGTCCGGCACACCGGGCAATTTCTGAATTTTTGAATCTTCCCAACGTACAAGAAACCTGGAGACATCCATGAAGACCACTGCCAAGCCCACCTCTTTCGTCGCCACGCCACGCCGCGCCCTTCTGGCCGCCGCCATGCTCGCAGGGCTGATGCCCTGGGCCGGAGCCCAGGCGCAGGGGGCAGCCACGTACCCCAGCAAGCCCGTGCGCATCATCGTGGGCTTTCCGGCGGGCACGGGGCCGGACATCGTGGCGCGCCTGCTGGCACAAAAGCTGTCCGAGGGCTGGGGCAACACGGGCGTGATCGTGGACAACAAGCCCGGCGCGGGCGGGCTGATCGCGGCGGGCGAAGCGGCGCGTGCCGCGCCCGACGGCTACACGCTGATGCTGGGTGAAACGGGCCAGCTCAGCATTGCGCCCAGCAGCTACAACAAGCTGCCCTACGACCCGGCCAAGGACTTCACGGCCGTGAGCCAGGTGGTCACCTCCGACTTCGTGCTGCTGGTCAATCCACAGAAGGTGCCGGCGCGCAACGTGAAGGAGTTCGTGGACTGGACCAAGCAGCAAAAGGGCCTGTTCCTGGCCACCTTCGGCGCGGGCACGCCCGGCCACTTTGGCGCCTTCATGTTCGGCGATGCGGTCAAGCTCAAGCCCGAGCCGGTGCACTACAAGAACACGGCCGATGCGCTGGGCGGGCTGTTCAGCGGCGACGTGCAGGGGGTGTTCGCCAGCGTGGGCCTGGCCGCCCCCAACGTGAAGGCCGGCAAGCTGGCCGCGCTGGGCACCACGGGCGCCACCCGCACCAACACGCTGCCGGACGTGCCCACCATCAAGGAGCAGGGCTACGCCAACCTGGAGTTCTCCTCGTGGTTCGGCATCGTGGCACCCGCCAAGACGCCGCCGGAGATCATCGCCAGGCTCAATGCCGACATCGTCAAGGCCGTGCAGTCGCCCGAGGGCCGGGCCAAGATGGAGGAGGCGGGTTTCCGCGTGACGGGCACGAGCCAGCAGGACTTTGCCCGCACCATCGCCGCCGACACGGTCACCTGGGGCAAGGCCGTGGCCGCCACGGGCTTCAAGGCGGATTGATGGGCTGACAGCGCGGCAGAGCGGTTGACGCCGCTCAGGCCCCACCCAGGCCACCTCCAGCACTCCTGCACCTGCGCACGCGGGCGGCCGGCGCCACGGCGCAGCCGCGCCCTGTCAGCGCTGCGCCCTGCATCCCCGGCGCCACACAGCACAAACACCCCACCCACCACCTCAGGAGACATACGCCATGCCTTTTGCCCATGCCTCGCGGGCCTTGCCACCCGCCTCCACGGCCGCACGCCCATCCCGGCTGCGCCGCCAGGCCGTCCCCGCCGCGCTTGCCATGCCCTTGTTGATGGCGGCCTGCGGCGGCGGCAATGGCGATGCCTCGGCCCAGCCCGCCACCCCGGCGGCGGCCTGCGCTGCGCTGCCCAGCCAGGCGGGCCTCGCGGCCACCACGCTCACGGCGAGCTACGTGGCGGCGGACACCAGGCGGCCGGGCGGCGCCAGCACCGGCGCCTTCCTGCCCGGCCACTGCGTGGTCACGGGCAGCATCAACCCCCGCGTGGGCGTCGATGGGAAGAACTACGCCATCGGCTTCCAGCTGAGCCTGCCGGACCAATGGAACGGGCGTTTCCTGTTCATCGGTGGCGGCGGCAATGACGGCATCCTGCGCGACACCTCCCTCAGCTCCAGCATCTCGGGCGGCACGCCGTCGCCGCTGGGGCAGGGCTTCGCGGTGGTCTCCACCGACGCGGGGCACAGCGGCACGTCGGCCAGCTTCGGGGCGGACCCGCAGGCGCGCATCGACCATGCCTACAACTCCTACGACAAGACGGCCGTGGCCGCCAAGTCGCTGATCTCGACCCTTTATGGCCGCAGGCCCGACCATTCGTACTTCTCGGGCTGCTCGGGCGGCGGGCGCCAGGGCATGATGTTCTCGCAGCGGTTCCCGGACTACTTCGACGCCATCACCGCCGGCGCGCCCGCCATGCGCGTGTCGAGCGGCGCCACGGTGGCGGCGATGTGGAACACCATTCAGTTCAACGCCATCGCCCCGCAGGACGCGGCGGGCAAGCGCATCCTGTCGCAGGCCTTCAGCAATGCCGACCTCCAGCTGGTGGCCAACGGCGTGAAGGCGTCGTGCGATGCCGCCGATGGCGTGGCCGACGGCATGGTGAACAACGTCAAGGCCTGCCAGTTCGACCCCGCCGTGCTCCAGTGCCGCGGCGGCAAGCAGGCCGACTGCCTGAGCAGCGCCCAGGTAGGGGCGCTCAAGAGCGTGTTCGCGGGCCCGCGCAACTCGGCCGGCCAGGCGCTGTATGCGGGCCAGCCGTGGGACCCGGGCCTGGCCGCCCCGGGCTGGCGCAGCTGGACGCTGGGCAGCTCCACCACCGCCACGCCGGATGCGCGCTACATCACGCTGATGGTGGATGCCCTGGTCAACGAATTCCTCACCCCGCCGGACCTCACGTTCAACCCGCTGACGTTCAACTTCGACACCGACCCCGCGCGCATGGAGGCCTACTCGGCCATCTACGACACGTACCGCGACGACAAGCTCGCCGCGTTCAAGCAGCGCGGCGGCAAGATGCTGTTCATCCATGGCATGTCCGACCCGATCTTCTCGGCGCTGGACACCCTGGACTACTACGAGCGCCTGGCGTCCCACCACGGAGGTATCGCGGCCACGCAGGGTTTCGCGCGCACGTTCCTGGTGCCCGGCATGAACCACTGCTCGGGCGGCCCGGCCACGGACAATTTCGATTCGATCCAGGCCATGGTGGACTGGGTGGAGAAGGGCGTGGCACCCGAGACCCTTGCCGCCAAGGCACTGCCTGCCAGCACCGACATGCCCAATCGCACACGGCCCTTGTGTGCCTACCCGAAGTTCGCCAAATACAAGGGCTCGGGCAGCGTGGAGGATGCCAGCAGCTTCGTCTGCGCGGCGGAGTAAGCGAGGTCAGGCCACGCTAGGTGCGGGCGGGGGCGGGCAGCTGCAGGCCGACCTCCCGCACCACGCGCACGCAGTCGCGCAGGTGCTGCTCGCCCAGGTAGCGCAGCGTGGCATAGCCGATGCCCGCGGCCACCGCCTGGCCCGCCAGCGGCACGTACTTCGCCGCCTGCTTGGCGGTCAGGCGCACGCCCACGGTCTGAGTGGCCCGGATGACCAGCTCGCGCGTGACCAGCTTGCCGATCAGCACGGAGCCCACGAGGGCCACGGCCTTCTGCACCTGCTCGCGCTTGTGCGGATCGAGCTGGTCGATCTGCTGCGCGGACAGGCCGAACTCGGCGTTGATCTGCGGAAGCAGGCGGGACAGCAGCGCCGCGTCCACGGCCCAGTCGAGCCCTGGCACGGGCAGGGAACTGGCGGCCGCCGCGACCAATGCGCGCCGATGCAGCAATTTGCGGCTGCGCTGCACGGCAGCGGTGAGGGCCGCGTTGCCGGCCGCCATTTGCAAGGAAGTGGGCATGGGCGGGTTGTACCTGATGCGGTGGTGGTTGGCAAAGGGCAACGCCCGTGGCCGCGCAAGGAGATTCTTCAGCAGCCGTTTCAGGTTTTTCCCTTGACGAGGGTGAACGCGGCCAGAAGCAGCATGGCCCCCACGACCGACGCGATCCAGCCAGCGGCTTCCCCTTGTGCATACCAGCCCATCGCCAAACCCAGATAGGTGGCGAGAAACGAGCCCGCCACCCCCAGCAGCGCGGTCAATATCCATCCGAGTTTGTCCTCCCCGGGTTTCAGGGCACGGGCCAGAAGCCCGACCATCAAACCCACCAGCAATGTTCCTAGCAATGTTCCCATGATGTTTCCCCTGCATGCTGCGACGCGATCTGCCCACTCTAAGGAGCGCGCGCGCGGCCAGCTTGTCGGACAACGCGCACTGTGCGCGTCCCATTGCGGGGCGCGGGTTCCCGACACGGGTGAGGGTGGAAAGCGAGGTCCGGCGTCATGAAGGGGTCGGCTGTGGGTCCCGTCCGACACCACGGCGCGGCGGGTACTTGCCGCCTGCGGGACCGGCGGCGCCATACAGTGAAGCGTCTCCACTGAAAGGAAGACCGATGACAACAAATTTCAAGACCCGTTCCTTCCCCCTGGTGTTTGTGGCGGTGCTCGCGCTGGGGGCGGCATTGGCGGGGCCCACGACCGCCGCGGCCCAAAGTGGCGACGAGGCCTCGCTGTCCCGCGGCGCGGTACCGGACACCACGCCCCAGCAGCGCTACCAGACCGCCATCCGCGAAGCCGGCGGTGGGTTGAAGGTGAGCCTGGAGGAATGCCGGGCCATGCCCTCGGCGGACCGCCGCAGCTGCGAATCCCAGGCACGCGCCACGTACCAGGCAGACATGGCCAAGGCCAAGGCCATGCTGCGCGACCCGTCGATAGGCCCGGTGAATGTGGTGGGGGGTCCGATCCGCAGCACCGAGACGGTGTACGAGATCAAACGCTAGCCGCAGGCAGGGAGCCTGCAAGGGGACATCGTGGCCGGGCGGGTGAGCGGCGCGGCGTGGTTGCTATTTGGCTTGCGCGAGGTCGTCGCTGCCCGAGCCCGCGACGCGGCGGGCGCCGTTGAAGCGGCGTGCCCAGTAAGCCACGCCCATGTCTTCCACGCGGATTTCGGCGCCGCTGCGGGGAGCGTGGATGAACTTGTTGTCCCCCACGTAGATGCCCACATGGCTGAAGTTGCGGCGCATGGTGTTGAAGAACACCAGATCCCCGGGCTGAAGTTCCTTCTTGTCAATGACCTGGGTGGCGGCAGCCTGCTGGTCGGCCCGGCGGGGTAGCAGCAGGCCCACGGTCTGCTCGTACATGGCCCGCACGAAGCCGCTGCAGTCGAAGCCGGTTTCCGCGCTGTTTCCTCCCCGCTTGTACGGTACGCCCAGGAATCCCATGGCGTTCACCACGAGCCCGGACGCGCGGTCCGCCACCGTATGGGCCTTGTCGGCCACCCGGTGGCTCACGTCCTCCAGCCGCGTGAGCAGACCTTTGTCGGTGATGAACCGGTCCATATCGTCGGGGTTTGCCGCTTGCGGCGCAGCCTGGGCAGAGGTTGCGCAGACCAGGAGGAGGGTGCAAAGCCATCGGGACATGGGGGCGAAGGGTACCACGGTATGCTTACTTATCAAAAATAATCACCTGTGCAAGCTGTTGATTTCGTTCAAGTAAATCCCGAACAGGGATTTACAGGAGGGAATCCTCGGCTGCACCGCCGTGGAGGGCCGCCGTGCCAGGCCTGGCCGGGCGGCGGCTCTGGGCGTATGGTGTTTATCTTTTTCAGGAGCGCCACGAGATGGAATGGACACGGAAAATGCCCCTTTCGCGGGCCGCGCGGGCGTGCCTGGCGGCGCTTTGGGCCGTGGCGGGCGCCCACCATGGCGGTGTTTCCGCCCAGGGCACGCCGCCGGGCGTGTCCGTGGCAACCGTGGCACGGGGGCTGGAACACCCCTGGGCCGTGGCCTTCCTGCCCGAAGGGCAGTTTCTCGTCACCGAGCGGCGGGGCCGGATGCGGGTGGTCAGCGCGGGCGGGCAGGTGGGGCCCGCGCTGGCGGGCGTGCCGGCCGTCGCCGCGGGCGGGCAGGGCGGCTTGCTGGACGTGGTGACCGATGCCGACTTCGCCCGCAACCGCCGCATCTTCTTCTGCTTTTCGGAGCCCGCCCCGGGTGGCGCGTCCGGCAACAGCACGGCGCTGGCACGGGCCACGCTGTCCGCGGATGCGCGCAGCCTGCAGGAGGTCAAGGTCCTCTTCAGCCAGCAGCCCAAGGTGGACAGCGCCCAGCATTTCGGCTGCCGCATCGTGCAGGCGGCGGACGGCAACCTGTTCCTGGCGCTGGGCGAGCGCTACCAGCGCAAGGACGATGCGCAAAGGCTCGACAACCACCACGGCAAGATCGTGCGCATCACCCCGGACGGCGCGGTGCCGGCCGACAACCCGTTTCGCCAGCGCGCGGGCGCCTTGCCGGAGATCTGGAGCTACGGCCACCGCAATCCCCAGGGCGCCACCCTGGGCCCTGACGGCCAGCTGTGGATGCACGAGCACGGCCCCCAGGGGGGCGATGAGATCAACCTGCCCCGGCCCGGCCGCAACTACGGCTGGCCCGTGATCACCTACGGCGAGAACTACGGGGGCGGCAAGATGGGCGAAGGCACCGCCAAGGCGGGCATGGAGCAGCCGCTGCACTACTGGGTGCCGTCGATTGCGCCCTCGGGCATGGCGTTCCTCACCAGCGTGCGCTACGGCGCGGCGTGGCAGGGAAGCCTGTTCGTGGGGTCTCTCAAGTTCGGCACCCTGCACCGGCTGGAAGTCGCCCCGGGCAAGGTCTTGCGCGAGGAAAAGCTGCTGCAGGGCCAGGGCGAACGCATCCGCGACGTGCGCCAGGGGCCAGACGGCCTGATCTACCTGCTGACCGACAGCCCGCAGGGCCAGCTGCTGCGCCTGCAGCCCCCCTGATCGGCGGGCACGCCGGCGGGGCTGCGACAATGCCCCACTTCCAGAGAATCCGGCCGCCCGGAGCGGTCCACACCATGCTGCTTGACGCCACTGAATCCCAACTCGTCCTGGTCGACTACCAGGAGCGCCTGATGCCCGCGATCTTCGAGGGCCCTGCCGTGCTGGCCAATGCCCGCCGCCTGGCCGAGATCGCACGCATGCTGGAGGTGCCCGTGTGGGGCACGGAGCAGAATCCCTCGCGCCTGGGCGCCAATGATGCCGCGCTGCGCGCCCTGTGCCAGAAAACGCTGGCCAAGATGCATTTCAGCGCGGCCGAGGAAGGCCTGGGCGAATGGCTGCGCCCGCCCGCGAAGCCCCAGGGCGGCAACGCGCGCAGCCTGCCCAAGCACCTGCAGAAACCCGCCACCGCACAAGGCGCCGAGCGCGGCACCATCGTCATCGCCGGGTGCGAGGCGCACGTCTGCCTGCTGCAGACCGCGCTGGACCTGATCGACGACGAATTCGAGGTCTGGGTCGTGACCGATGCCTGCGGCTCGCGCACGGAGCGCAACCGCGACGCGGCCTTCGACCGCCTGGCCGGCGCGGGGGCGGAACTGGTGACGACCGAGATGGTGGCGTTTGAATGGCTGGGCAGCTGCGAGCACCCGGCCTTCAAGGATGTGCTCGGTCTGATCAAGTAGCCCGGCATCAGGCCTTTTGGGGCGCTGGCGCTTTCCCTTCACGCGCCGGAAGCTATAAAAAACATAGCAAATCAGCGGCGCCGAAGCCGGGGGCGCGCGAGCCTCCCATGGGCTCAGGTCACAGCCACGGCTTGAGAAGTGTCACCGCGAGCCCGACCGCCGCGCAGCCGCCGAGCAATGGCAGCACGCCGGCCTTGAAGCGGAACAACGCCACCCCCGCTCCCAGGGCAATCACGGCGGAGATCGCATCGAACGCGCCGCCAAAGCCCTGGGGCCACAGCAGGTGGTAGGCAAAGAACAGCGCCAGGTTCAGGATCACGCCCACCACGGCGGCGGTGATGGCGGACAGCGGCGCGGTGAAGCCCAGCCTGCCATGGGTGGCCTCCACCATCGGGCCGCCGGCCAGGATGAAGATGAACGATGGCAGGAAGGTGACGAAGGTCACCACCACGGCCGCAGCCGCCGCGCCCGCGAACAGCGCATCGGGCCCCCACACCTGCTGCAGCCAGCCTCCCACGAAACCGACGAAGGCCACCACCATGATGAGCGGACCCGGAGTGGTCTCGCCCAGCGCCAGGCCATCGATCATCTGCGGGCCATTGAGCCACTGGTAGTGCTCGACCGCGCCCTGGTACACATAGGGCAGCACGGCGTAGGCGCCGCCAAACGTCAGCAGCGCGGCCTTGGTGAAGAACCAGCCCATCTGGGTGAGCGTGCCTTCCCAGCCCTGCGTGGCCACGAGCACCGCCATGGCCGCCAGCCACAGGGCCAGGCCCGCCCCCAGCACCCTGGCCAGGTGGCCGCGCGAGAAGCGGGCGTGCGCCGGCGTCGGGGTGTCGTCGTCGATCAGGGCCGGTCCGTAGCCCCTGGCCGCGCCCGCATGCCCGCCCCCCAGGGCGAACACCGCCGGCCAGCGCCGGGCACCGAAGTGGCCGATGAGGCCCGCCGCCAGGACGATGGCGGGGAAGGGGGCGTGGAACGCAAAAATCGCCACGAAGGACGCAGCCGCGATGCCCCACATCCACCGGTTCCTGAGCGCGCGGGTACCGATGCGGTGCGCGGCATGCAGCACCAGCGCCGTCACGGCGGGCTTGATGCCATAGAAGACGCCCGCCACCGCCGGCACATCGCCAAAACGCAGGTACACCCACGACAGCGCCACCAGAATGAACAGCGAGGGCAGCACGAACAGCGCACCCGCCACGATGCCGCCCCAGGTGCGGTGCATGAGCCAGCCGATGTAGGTCGCCAGCTGCTGGGCCTCGGGGCCGGGCAGCAGCATGCAGTAGTTGAGCGCGTGCAGAAAGCGCTGTTCGCTGATCCAGCGCCGCCGCTCCACCAGTTCGGTGTGCATGATCGCGATCTGTCCGGCGGGCCCGCCAAAGCTGATGAAGCCCAGCTTGAGCCAGAAGCGGAAAGCCTCGGCGAAAGGAACCGGGGCAGGGCTGGTGGCGGCCGTCTCGTCCGGCGGCGGGGCAGGGTGCGCGGAGGTCATGGCATGAAAGTTCTGGGCGGGACGTCTCGATGGGGGTTGCGCGCTGCATGCGCGAATGCATGCAGCGCGCGAGTATCCGCCCAACCCATGACGGTCCGGGGCCCACCGTTGTTTCCGCGCCGCCATTCGGTGGCGCGCCGTCCCTGCCGCCGAGGGGTTCTTCCTGCGCCCTGACCCCTGCGCACAGCGGATGGGAGGGGCCTGGATGGGAGGGTGCACAGGGCGTGGCGCGGTGTTCCCTGCCGGTGCGTCAGTTTGCCGCAAGCCCGTCATGAATAATTATGAATTCAAAACCTGCCATCCAGGCGGGCCGGAAGAGATGCCGAGGAGACACCACGATGAGCCGCTACGCCGATTTCTACCGCCAGTCCATTGATCACCGCGACGCCTTCTGGGCCGAGCAGGCCCGGCTGATCGACTGGCAGACCCCGCCCCTGCAGGTGTGCGACTACAGCAACCCGCCGTTTGCCCGGTGGTTCGTGGGCGGCACCACCAACCTGTGCCACAACGCGGTCGACCGCCACCTCGCCACGCGCGCCAGCCAGCCCGCGCTGGTGGCCATCTCCACCGAAACCGGCACAGAGCGCAGCTACAGCTTTGCCGAGCTGCACGCCGAGGTGCAGCGCATGGCGGCCGTGCTGCTGTCGCTGGGCGTGAAGAAGGGCGACCGCGTGCTCATCTACATGCCCATGATCGCCGAGGCGGCGTTCGCCATGCTGGCCTGCGTGCGCATTGGCGCGCTGCATTCGGTGGTGTTTGGCGGTTTTGCCTCGGGCTCGCTGGCCTCGCGCATCGAGGACGCCGAACCCGTGGCCGTGGTCAGCGCCGATGCGGGCTCGCGCGGCGGCAAGGTCGTGCCCTACAAGCCGCTGCTGGACGAGGCCATCGCGCTCTCCAGGCACAAGCCCGCCGCCGTGCTCATGGTCAACCGGGGCCTGGCGCCGATGCACCTGCAGCCCGGCCGCGACCACGACTGGGCGCCGCTGCGCGAAAAACACCTGGCCACCGTGGTCCCCTGCGAATGGGTCGAGTCCACGCACCCCAGCTACACGCTCTACACCAGCGGCACCACGGGCAAGCCGAAGGGCGTGCAGCGCGACACCGGTGGCTACACGGTGGCGCTGGCGGCCAGCATGAAGCACATCTTTGACGCGAAGGCGGGGGAGGTGTATTTCGCGACCAGCGACATCGGCTGGGTGGTGGGGCACAGCTACATCATCTACGGCCCGCTCATCGCGGGCATGACCACCATCATGTATGAGGGCCTGCCCACGCGCCCCGACGCGGGCGTGTGGTGGAGCATTGTCGAGAAGTACCAGGTCACCCACATGTTCTCGGCGCCCACGGCGGTGCGGGTGCTCAAGAAGCAGGACCCTGCCTACCTGGCCAGATACAGCGTGAAAAGCCTCAAGGCCCTGTGGCTGGCCGGCGAGCCGCTCGATGAGCCCACGGCCCAGTGGATCAGCGACGCGCTCTCGGTGCCCATCATCGACAACTACTGGCAGACCGAAACCGGCTGGCCCATCCTGACGCTGGCCAATGGCGTGGAACCCCAAACCACGCGCTTCGGCAGCCCGGGCAAGGCGATGTACGGCTATGACGTGAAGCTCATCGACGAAGCCACGGGCCAGGAGCTGGGGGGCGAGAACCAGAAGGGCGTGGTCGCCATCGAGGGCCCGCTGCCCCCCGGCTGCATGCAGACCGTGTGGCGCGACGACGCGCGATTCGTCAACACCTACTGGAAGAGCATCCCTGGCCGGCTGATCTACAGCACCTTCGACTGGGGCATCCGCGATGCCGATGGCTACCACTTCATCCTGGGCCGTACCGACGACGTGATCAACGTCGCGGGCCACCGCCTGGGCACGCGCGAGATCGAGGAGAGCATTGCCGCGCACCCCAACATCGCCGAAGTGGCCGTGGTGGGCGTGGCGGATGCGCTCAAGGGCCAGGTGGCCATGGCCTTTGCCGTGGCCCGCGATGCGAGCGGACTCGACACCGATGCCGCGCGCCTGAAGCTCGAGGGCGAGGTCATGAAGCAGGTGGACAGCCAGCTGGGCGCCGTGGCGAGGCCCTCGCGCGTGTACTTCGTGAGCGTGCTGCCCAAGACGCGCAGCGGCAAGCTGTTGCGGCGGGCGTTGCAGGCGGTGGCCGAGCGCAGGGATCCGGGGGACCTGACGACGATGGAGGATCCGGCGGCGCTGCAGCAGGTGCGGGAACTGGTGGGGGAGTGAACGGGCTCGACGGTTCTTCTGGTTGTTTGGGCTGAGCTTGTCGGAGCCTGGGTTTGTGTGCTGATCTGGCTGTGTGCCTGGGCTGAGGGCGGAGGCCGGGGCGACATCCCGGCTTCCGCCCCTGCACCCGAGCCGCCTCCCATCAAGGCGCCGCCCCGCTCCAGCTGGCGCTATGCTCGACCATCGCCACTCCTGCGCTTTCCAAGGACCACCCCATGCGCCTCGCCGTAGAAAACCTCGAAGCCTCCAAGATCCGTGAAGTCGCCAACGCCGGCATGGGCCGGGCCGACGTCCTGGCCTTCTGGTTCGGCGAAAGCGACGAGGTCACGCCCGAGCCCGTGCGCCAGGCGGCCATCGAGTCCTTGCAGCGGGGCGAGACCTTCTACTCCCACAACCTCGGCCTGCCCGAGCTGCGCCAGGCGATAGCCGCCTACGCCAGCGCGCTGCATGGCCCCATCGGTGCGGAACGGATCGCCGTGACCTCGGGGGGCGTGAGCGCGCTGATGGTGGCCATGCAGGCGCTGCTCGATGCGGGGGACGAGGTCGTGGCCGTCACGCCCGTGTGGCCCAACCTCACGGCCCAGCCCGCCGTGCTGGGTGCCCGTGTGCGGTGCGTGCCGCTGCGCGCCGAGGGCGGTGCCTGGACGCTGGACCTGCAGGTGCTGCTCGACGCCATCACGCCGGCCACACGACTGCTCATCGTCAACGCACCCAACAACCCCACGGGCTGGACGCTCACGCGCGCGGAGCAGCAGGCCATCCTGGACCATTGCCGGCGCACCGGCACCTGGGTGCTGGCGGACGAAGTGTACGAACGCCTGTACTACGAGGCGACCCCCCACGGCTGCGCGCCGAGTTTCCTGGACATCGCCGCGCCCGAGGACCGGCTCATCGTGGTGCAGAGCTTTTCCAAGAGCTTCCTGATGACCGGCTGGCGCCTGGGCTGGCTCGTGCTGCCGCCCGCGCTGGTGGACGCCGTGGGCAAGCTGATCGAATTCAACACCTCCTGCGCCAGCGTGTTCACCCAGCGCGCGGGCCTGGCGGCGCTGGAGCATGCGGGCGAGATCACGCCGCCCCTGGTGGCGCGCATGCGCCGCTGCCGCGACACGCTGCTGCCCCGCCTGGCCGCGCTGCCGCAGGTGGAGGTGGCCAGCCCGCTCGGCGGCATGTACGCCTTCTTCCGCCTGCACGGCTTTGACGATTCGCTGGCGGTCGCCCAGCGGCTGGTGAGCGAGGCCGGCCTGGGCCTGGCGCCGGGCAATGCGTTCGCGCCCGAGGCCCAGGGCTGGCTGCGCTGGTGTTTTGCCTCCAGGGACCCCGCGCGGCTGGAGGCGGGCGTGGAGCGCCTGCAGGCCTGGCTGGCGGGGTCCAGCCGGGGTTGATGGAGGGCAGAGTGCACGTGGCAGCAGCGTGCCCGGTGTAGTTTGCTATATTTATAATAGCTGCATGCGCTTGCCTGAAAAGCGCTTGCGCGGTTTTTACCTGAAACTTCCCTGGGCCTGCCGCTGCCAGCCCGATGGCAGCTGCCACCGGGCCGCCCAGCCGGTGAAGTCCGCCAGCGGCATGGGCCGCGCGATGCAATAGCCCTGCGCCTGGGTGCAGCCCAGCTGCAGCAGCATCTGTCCCTGCTCGATGGTTTCCACGCCTTCGGCGATCACGCGGTAGCCAAACGAACGCGCCAGGCCGATCACGCCCTGCACGATGGCCAAATCGCCCGGATCGCCCATCATGCCGTGCACGAAGCTCTGGTCGATCTTGAGCGTGTCCATGGGCAGGCGGCGCAGGTAGGTCAGCGACGAGTAGCCGGTGCCGAAGTCGTCCAGCGACACCACCACACCCAGCCCACGCAGCGCGGTCAGGGTGTGCGCCACGGCCGCCAGGTCGTACAGCGCGGCGCTTTCGGTGATCTCGATTTCCACCAGGTGCCCGGGCACGCCGGGGTGGCGCGCGATGCACCGGGCCATCCAGTCGGCGAAGTCGGGGCGCTGCAGGTGCTGGGCGGCGATGTTGACGCTCAGCGGCAGGGCCATGCCGCGCGCCTGCAGCTCTTCCAGGATGGAGAGCGCGGCCTCGACCACCCATTCGCCGAACCCGATCTCCAGCTCGGTCCCCTCCAGCAGCGGCAGGAATTCGCCGGGCGGCACCAGGCCGCGCTGCGGGTGCTGCCAGCGCGCGAGGGCTTCGGCGCCCACCACGGCGCCGCTTTTCATGTCCACCTTGGGCTGCAGGTACAGGGTGAACTGGGCATCGGCCAGCGCGTCGCGCAGGTGGCGCCCCTGCGCGCGCAGCAGCTGCAGGGCGCGCTCCTGGGCGGCATCGAACTGGTGGAAGCGGTTGCGCCCGGCCTGCTTGGCGGCGTACATGGCCTGGTCGGCATGGCGCAGCAGGGCATCGGCATCGGCGTCGTCCTGCGGGAACACCGTGTAGCCGATGCTGGCCGTGACCACCACGCGCTCGGCGTCGAGCGTGTAGGGGGCCGAGATGCTTTCCATCACGCGGTGGAGCATGGCTTCGCAACCGTTGGCCGAGTCCAGCCCGGGCATGAGGATCACGAACTCGTCGCCCCCCAGGCGGGCCACGCAGTCGAGCAGACGCAGCGCGCGCGTAAGCCGGCCGGCCACCACCACCAGGAGGCGGTCGCCCGCGCCGTGGCCCAGCCGGTCGTTCACGGGCTTGAAGCCGTCCAGGTCCAGGTAGGCCACGCCCAGCTGCGTGCCGTTTGCACGCGCCTGGTCCATGCATTCCTGCAGCTTGCGCGCCAGCAGCACGCGGTTGGGCAGGCCGGTGAGGGCATCGAACAGCGCCAGCCGCTGCAGCAGCACTTCCTGTTCGCGCTGGGGCGTCACGTCGATCGCCACGCCCAGCATGCGTTCGGGGCGGCCCATGGCGTCAAGGCCGACGATCTTGCCCAGGTTGCGCACCCAGCGCACGGCATCGTCGCCGGCCTCGCTCTGGTTGACGCGCCAGGTGGCGTCAAACGGCGTGCCGGGGTGGGCGGTGTGGCGGGCGACCTCGGTGGTGATGCGGTCGATGTCGTCGGGGGCGATGCCGCTGGTCCACTGCGTGGCGCCGAAGGGGCCCTGCGATGCGGGCAGGCCGCGCATCGCGCGCCAGCGGCTGTCCCCCGTGACGGTGCCGGTCTGCAGGTTCCAGTCCCACAGGCCCAGCGACGCGGCCGAGATGGTGAGCGAGAGCAGCGCCTCGCGTTCGCGCACCTGCTCTTCCTCGCGCTTGCGGTCGGTGATGTCGTGCACCGAGAACAGCCAGCAGGGTTCGCCGTCGAATTCGGTCGCCCGCATGGACTGCAGCACGGTGCGCGGCGGGCCGCCGCGCACGTTCAGCTTCACCTCGTAGCTGTTGAGCTGGCCGGAGCGCGCCACCGCATCCATGAGGCGCTGGCGGTCGTCGGCGGTGAAGATGCCCAGCTCGATGGCGGTGCGGCCGATGGCCTCCTCGCGCGGGATGCCCAGCATCTCCACCCAGGCGGGGTTGATGTCCACGTAGCGCCCGTCCATGCGGCGCGACAGGCCCATGGGGTAGGGCATGAGGTGAAAGATGCGCGAGAAGCGCTCCTCGGACTGGCGCAGGCGCTGCTCGGCGCGCTTGGCCTCGTCGATGTCCTGCATCACGCCGCGCACGCGGGTGACCCGGCCGTTCTCGATGACGGGCTCGCCCCGCGCGCGCACCCAGACCAGCCGCCCGTCGGTGTGCAGCACCTCCATCTCCATGCTCCACTCGGCGCGCTCGAGGATGCTCTGGCGGAAACGGTCGCGCAGGGGTTCCCGGTAGGCGGGGGCCACGTGGCGGTCGATGTAGTCGTGCGGCAGCGGGGAGCCAGGCGCCAGGCCATGGATGTCGAAGCACACGTCCGACCAGTAGACCAGGCCCTTGCCGCGCTCGTCCTCCCAGGCGCCCAGACGGGCCAGGCGGCCCGCCTGCTGCAGCAGGCTGTTGAGGGCGCGCAGTTCGTCGCTGGCGCGGTGGGCTTCGGTCATGTCGTGGAAAACGAAGACAAAACAGTTTTCGCCATCCACAAGCACGGAGCGTGCCGACATCAGCCCCGGTATGCGGATTCCGTCGCGCTGGGCCACCAGGGGCAGGCGGTCCACCTTGCCCTCGCGGCGGAAGGTGTCCACCAGCCGTGCGCGCTCCTGCTCGGAGGCCCAGATCTTCAGCTCGGAGGACGTGCGCCCGATCACCTCGTCGCGCGGGCGGCCCAGCACCTCGCAAAAGGCAGGGTTCACGTCGATGTAGCGCCCGTCGGAGATGCGCGAGATGCCCGCGGGATCGGGGAGCGTCTGGTAGAAGGTGGTGTACTTGGCCTCCGAGGAGCGCAGAGCGTCCTCCACCTCGCGGTGGGCCGTGATGTCCACGTCCATGCCGATCAGGCTGAGCGGGCGCCCGCCCGCATCGCGGCGGGCCACGGCGCCGCGCGACATCAGCCAGCGCCACTGGCCGCGCGTGTCCATCACGCGGAATTCGGCTTCGTACGTCTCGTCCAGCCCGTCCATGGCCCGCGCCAGCCGGGCGGCGTTGCGCTGGGCGTCGGCGGGGTGGCGCAGCGCATACCAGCGCTCCCACAGGCCCTGGGCGTCCGCGTCGTCGCAGCTGATGCCAAACGCCTCGTAGAACCGGCCGTGGCAGCGGAACTGGCGCTGGACCACGTCCCATTCCCACCGGCCTCCGCCCAGGGAGTCCATGGCCAGCTGCAACTGCTGTTCGCGCTGCACCAGGGCTTGCTGGGTGCTGGTGCGCGCCAGCTCCGCGCGGGCCTTGCTGGCCAGAAGCAGGCGGCCCACGCCCAGCATCAGAACGCCCGCGCCATGGTGCCAGGGAAGGCTCGTCGGCCACGGGGCCCCGGCCGGCGGCGCGAGGTTCGCGAGCCAGAGGCAGGCCGATACCACCAGGGGCAGGGTGATGGCCAGGCCCACCAGCGCGATCCATGCCGCCGGGCGCAGGGGCAGGCGCCGGGCCATGCGCCGCCACAGCCATGCCAGCAGCCACGTGGCGCCCAGCACCAGCACGGCGGGCGGGGCGGCGGAGGGGGCCGTCGCGACCACGGCCAGCAGCGCCACCAGGGCGGTGACGGCGGCCGGCAGGCCGCCGAAATAAAGTCCCATGAAGGCGGCCACGGTGGGATAGGCCACCAGCCTCAGCTCGGGCGCATTCCAGTGCAGCGCGGTGAACGACACCGCCGACACCGCGCCGCCCGCCATGCCCAGCAGCCAGAGCGTGCGCCGCGATGGCCGCAGCGCCTCCTGGGGCGGGAGCCACTCCAGCACCAGGAGCAGCGTCATCAGCACCGTGCCGGCCAGGAGCGTGTTGTTACCCATGGCGGAGCGCGCTGCAAAGGCAGGGCCAGGGGGCCGGGACGGCTTCAGCGCAAACCGCTGCCCGCGCCGACCGGCCCGGGTGGTGTGCGGCGGCGCGGTGCCCCGCGCCGTCCAACGCAAGACTCAGATCGCAGCGGCCCGGGGAAAAAACCATTCCCCGAGTTTATGGCTGTTCCGGCGCCGTCCGGCCCGGCCGCAGTGTCCTGATAAGCCCCGTTGACAGCATCGTGCCGCACACGATGACGAGCGCGCAGCCCAGCATCCACGGCGTGATGCGCTCGCCCAGGAAGATCGCGCCATACAGCACCGCGAACACGGGCGCGATGAAGGTCACGGCCAGTGCCCGGCTGGGCCCCGCGCTGGCGATGAGGCGAAAGTACAGGATGTAGGCGATGCCCGTGCACAGCACCGCGATGGCGACGATGCAGCCCCAGGCGCGGGGGCCCGGCATCTGCGCCGGCCACAGCCACAGGGTGGGCACGGCCAGGCCCAGCGCCGCGCCCAGCTGGCTGCCCGTGGCGGTGGCCAGGGGCGGAATGCCCGTGAGGAAACGGCGCGCAAAGCTGGCCGACAGGCCGTAGAAGGACGATGCCAGCAGGCACGCCGCGATCGCCCATTCGGCGCTGTCGCTCTTGAAACCCGTGCCGGCCGGCGCGCGCCACGCGAGCAGCGCCACGCCCACGAAGCCCAGGGCCAGGCCCGCCCAGCGCAGGCGGTTGATGCGGTCGCCCAGCCAGAGCCAGGCCACCAGCGCGCCGAACAGGGGCACGGTGGCATTCAGGATCGAGGTCAGGCCCGTGGCGAGGTGCAGCACCGCCCAGGAAAACAGCGCGAACGGAATCGCCGAATTGATGACCCCGGCGAACATGATGGGCCGCCAGTGCCTGCGCAGCGCGGGCCCATGGCCCTGGCGCAGCATGATGGGCCACAGGAACACCGTGGCCAGCGCCACGCGCAGCCCGGCGGTGGGCAGCGGGCCGAACTCGGACGCCCCCAGCCGCATGAAAAGAAACGAGGCGCCCCAGAGCGCCGCCAGCAGGATGAATTCGCCGATCCAGGTGGTGACAGGTTGGGTTCCCGGGCTGTTCGGGCTGTTCATTCATGGCCTTTCTCTGGGGGCAGGGCGCCCGCCGGCACGGGCGGCCGCGGGGGCGCGAAGAGCGCATTCTCCATGGTCAGCAGGGCCGTCTTGCGGTCCAGCCCGCCCGCGTAGCCTGTCAGGCTGCCGTCCGCGCCCAGCACGCGGTGGCAGGGCACCACCACGCTCAGCGGGTTGCGCCCCACGGCCGCGCCCACGGCGCGCACGGCCAGCGGCCGGCCCAGTTGCTGGCTCAGGCGCCCATAGCTGGTGGTGCCGCCGCGGCCGATGGCCAGCAGGGCGCGCCACACCGCCTGCTGGAACGGCGTGCCGCCCGAGAGATCCAGCGGCAGATCGAAGTCCTGCCGATCGCCCCGCAGGTACTGCTGCAGCTGGCTGGCGGCGGCCTGCAGCACGGGATGGCCGGCCGCCTCGGCCCAGGCGTGCCCGCCATGGAGAAAGCTGGCGGGTTCGTGGCGCTGGCCTTCGAACCAGACGCCGCAGAGGCCGGCGGGCGATGCGGCCAGGCGCACCGGCCCAAGGGCGGTGCTGGCCCGTGCCTGCACGGTGTGGGGGTGGTATTGCATGGGGAATCTCGGTGATTTTGAATAAAACAAGCCGCCAGCGCTTGCTGGATCAGCGCGAAAAGCTATTGTTTTGATAGTGTTTCAGGCGCCGGGATGGCGGGCTCCGCCGTGCCCGCCGCCCAGGCGCGCAGCACCGCATAGCTGCGCCACGGGCGCCACGCCTCGGACGCCGCGCTGGCGGCGCGCGCCGGGTTTTTCTGGCCCTGGACACCCAGCGCCTTGTGCAGCGCCACGTCGGCGGCAGGGAAGGCATCGGGCCAGCGCAGCACGCGCATGGCGATGTACTGCGCCGTCCAGTCGCCAATGCCGGGCAGGGCGCACAGGGCGGCCGTGGTCGCGGCCACATCGACGCCGGCATGCAGGGCCAGGCCCCCGCTGTCCACGGCGCGGGCCAGCGCCACGATGGCGGCCTGGCGCTGGCGCACGATGCCCAGCTGGCCCAGGGTGTCGCCGTCGGCCACGGCGAGCGTGGCGGCCGTGGGAAACAGCCGGTTCAGCCCGGGCCAGGGCGTGGCGATGGGCTCGCCCAGCCGCTCCACCAGCCGCTGCCCCAGCGTGCGCGCGGCCGCCACGGTGATCTGCTGGCCCAGCACGGCGCGCACGGCCAGCTCGAAGCCGTCGAACGCACCGGGCACGCGCAGGCCGTCGCCGTCCGGGAAGTGCGGGTGCAGCACGGCGTTGATGGCCGCCGGGTCGGCGTCCAGGTCCAGCATGGCGCGCACGCGGCGGATCACGAGCGGCAGCACCGGGTACAGGCTGTCGCTGGTCTGCAGCAGCACCTGGTGGCGGACCACGTCGAAGCGCGCGCTGAACCAGCCGGTGGTCTCCTGCGCCATGCCGGTGCAGGCGGACGGCAGGCGCACGGAGCGGCGCAGCGTGGCCTCGTGGGGCAGCACCCATTCGACGCCGTGGAACTGCCGCCGCTCGAAGAACGCGAGCAGCGCCGCCACGTCGAAGGGCGGGCGCCAGGCCAGGCGCAAGGTGCTGCCGGTGCCGGACGCGTCCGCCTTGAGGGGGCCCGCGCCGCTGCGCCGCAGCTGGGTGGGATTGAGCCCGTAGTGCCCCGCGAACGCCGCATTGAAGCGCCGCACGCTCGCGAAGCCGCTGGCCAGCGCCACCTGCGTGACCGGCATCGGGGTGTCGGTGAGCAGCTGCTTGGCCGTGAGCAGCCGCCGGGTCTGCAGGTACTGCAGGGGCGACACGCCCAGCGCGGCCTCGAAGATGCGGCGCAGGTGGCGGTCGCTCACGCCCAGGCGTTCGGCCAGCCGGGCGACGGTGGCGCCGCTGTCGCCCCGCGTGGGCCGGGCCGGCCAGAGGTCGGGCGCATCCAGCAGCCGCACGGCCTGCTGCACCAGGATGCCGCTGGCATCCTGCACCGACCACACCAGCGCCTGCGGCGCCAGCTCCGGCCGGCAGCGCAGGCAGGGCCTGAAGCCCGCGCTCTCGGCCTGGGCGGCAAGGCTGAAGAAGCGGCAGTTCTCGCGGCGCGGCGTGCGCACGGCGCACACCGGGCGGCAGTAGATGCCGGTGGAGGTCACGCCGGTGAAGAAGCGTCCGTCAAAGCGCGCGTCCCGGGCCAGCACGGCGAGATAGCGGCCCTCGTCCGAGGCCATGTCGGTGTCCGTGGAGGAGGGCAGGTGTGGCGAGGTCATGGCGGGATGATAGGCCCCGGCGGCGCGCGCACTGGCCGTTTTCGGACATGTGCCTCGGCGCCCCCGGGCGGCGTGCGCAAGGAGGCGGAAGGGGCCGCCTACAATGCTGCGGACGTTTCAACCCTCTTCGTGAAAGGCCCCTACGTGCAGCCCACGCCCGCCATTTTCAAAGCCTACGACATCCGCGGCATCGTGCCGTCCACCCTGAATGAAGAAGTGGCCCTGGGCCTGGGCCGGGCCTTTGGCACCGCCGCCCGCGCCGAAGGGCAGACCACGGTGGCCGTGGGGCGCGACGGGCGCCTGTCGGGCCCGGCCATGTCGGCCGCGCTGATCCAGGGGCTGGTGGAGGCGGGCATCGAGGTGATCGACGTGGGCCTGGTGACCACGCCACTGCTCTACTTTGCAGCCAGCACGCTGTGCGCGAGCGGTATCCAGGTCACGGGCAGCCACAACCCCAAGGACTACAACGGCTTCAAGATGGTGCTCAATGGCCGCGCCATCTACGGCGAGGAGATCCAGGGCCTGCGCCGCACCATGGAGCAGGAAAGCTGGCAGCTGCTGCCCGGCGGTTCGGTGCGCCACGTGGACGTGCTGCCGGCCTACACCGCGCGCATCGTGGGCGACATCAAGCTGGCCCGCCCGCTCAAGGTCGTGGTGGACTGCGGCAACGGCATCGCCGGTGCGTCGGCGCCGGCCATCTTCCGCGCGCTGGGCTGCGAGGTGATCGAGCTCTTTTCCGAGGTGGACGGCAACTTCCCCAACCACCACCCCGACCCGAGCAAGCCGGAGAACCTGCGCGACCTGATCGACGCCCTGAAGGCCAGCGATGCAGAACTGGGCCTGGCCTTCGACGGCGATGGCGACCGCTTAGGGATAGTGACCAAGGACGGCACCAACATCTTCCCCGACCGCCAGATGATGCTTTTCGCGCAGGACGTGCTCTCGCGCGTGCCCGGCGGCGAGATCATCTTCGACGTGAAGTGCACCCAGCGCCTGGCGCCCGCCATTGCGGCCGCCGGCGGCGTGCCGGTGATGTTCAAGACCGGTCATTCGCTCATCAAGGCCCGCATGAAGGAGACCAACTCCCCGCTGGGCGGCGAGATGAGCGGCCACATCTTCTTCAAGGAGCGCTGGTACGGCTTCGACGACGGCACCTATGCGGGCTGCCGCCTGCTGGAGATCCTGAGCAGGAGCAGCGACCCGAGCGCCGTGCTCAACGCACTGCCCACGAGTTTCTCCACCCCCGAGCTGAACGTAGCCTGCGCCGAGGGTGAGCCGCACCGCCTGACGGCCGAATTGCAGGCCCTGGCCGCCGGCACCTTCGCGGCGCCCGCCACGGTCAGCACCATCGACGGGCTGCGCGTGGACTGGCCGGACGGCTTTGGCCTGATCCGTGCCAGCAACACCACGCCCGTGCTGGTGCTGCGCTTCGAAGGCCACACGAGCGAGGCGCTGGCGCGCATCGAATCGGCCATGCTGGCCCTGCTGCACCGCGTGAAGCCTGGTGCGCACGTGGGGGCCGCGAGCCATTGAGCCGGGCGCGATGATGCCCACACGGCGCATTCGCCCCGCCGAACTTTCCCTGACCCTTTCGCCCATCCGCCGACCGTGAATTCGCACCTGTCCACCCCCCTGCGCATCGCTGCCGCGCAGTCGCCGTCCGTGCCCGGGGACGTGGCGCGCAACGTGCAGACGCACCTGGCCTTCGCGCGGGTGGCGGCGCACCACGGGGTGCAGGTGCTGGTGTTTCCGGAGCTGTCGCTCACGGGCTACGAGCCGGCGGTGCTGGCCGCCCAGGTGCTGGATGCCGACCATGGCGTGCTGGCGCCGCTGCGGCAGGCGGCGCGCGACCACGGCATGGCGCTGGTGGTGGGCGCGCCCGCGGCCCCCGTGGCGCCGGGCGCGCTGCTGCCCTCCATCGGCGCATGGGTGCTGGGCGCCGATGGCAGCGCGGCGCTGTACCGCAAGCGCCATCTGCATGCCAGCGAAGCGTCATTCGCCAGCGCGGGAATGGACGACGCGCAGGTGCACCTGCTCGCCGGCGAACCCACGGGGCTGGCCATCTGCGCCGACATCACCCACCCCGAGCATGCGCGCGCCGCGCACGGGGCGGGCGCGGTGCTCTATGCCGCCAGCGCGCTGATTTCCGAAAAAGGCTACGGGCCCGAGTCGGACCTGCTGCGCGGCTATGCGCGGGACCACGGCATGGCCGTGCTCCTGGCCAACTACAGCGGGGCCTCGGGCGGCTACGCCAGCGCCGGCCGCAGCGCGGTCTGGGAGCCCGGGGACGGGTGCGTGGCCGCGGCCACGCACGACCGGCCTTGCCTGGTCTGGGCCGCGCGCGGCGACAGCGGCTGGAGCGGCGGCGTGCTGGACCTGCCCCTTCCGGTATGAACGCCGCGCGGGCCCTGTATTCGCTGGTGACCTGGTGCGCGCAGCCGCTGCTGCGCCGCAAGCTGCGCCGCCGCGCGGTGGCCGAGCCCGGCTATGGGCATGCGGTGGGCGAGCGGTTTGGCCGCTACCCGGCGCCCATGGACAGCCTCATGCCGCACAGCAGCTCCGACCCGCTCGGCCGCTTTGTCTGGATCCATGCCGTATCCCTGGGCGAAACCCGCGCCGCCGGCATCCTGCTCGGGCAGCTGCGCGAACAGCTGCCGGGCATGCGCCTGCTGCTCACCCACGGCACGGCCACGGGGCGGGCCGAGGGCGAGCGGCTGCTGCACCCCGGTGACGTGCAGGTGTGGCAACCGTGGGATACGCCGGGCGCGGTCGCACGTTTCCTGCGCAAGTTCCGCCCGGCCATCGGCATCCTCATGGAGACGGAGGTCTGGCCCAACCTGGTGGCCGGCTGCCAGCGGCGCGGCGTGCCCCTGGTGCTGGCCAATGCGCGCTTCAACGCCACGTCGCTGCGCAAGGCCCAGCGGCTGGCGCCGCTGGCGCGCCCGGCCTATGGCGGCCTCGCCGCCGTCTGGGCCCAGACCGAGGACGACGCGGCCCGCCTGCGGGCCATCGGCGCCCCGGTGCGCGGCGTGTTTGGCAACCTCAAGTTCGATGTGGTGCCCGACGCCGCCCAGACCGCCCAGGGCCGCGCCTGGCGCGCGCGCACGGGACGCCCCGTGGTCCTGCTGGCCAGCAGCCGTGAGGGCGAGGAGGCGATGTGGCTGGAAAATTTCAAGCAAAAACAGGCTCCAGCGCTTGCTGACAAAGCGCCAGCAGCTATCAATAGCGAAGCAGGTAACGTGCAGTGGCTCATCGTGCCGCGCCACCCGCAGCGTTTTGACGAGGTGCACCAGCTGCTCCAGCGCGCCGGGCTCGGCGTGTCGCGCCGCAGCACCTGGGCGGCCGGGCCCGAGGCGGCCGATGTGTGGCTGGGCGATTCGCTGGGCGAGATGGCGCTGTACTACGGCCTGGCCGACGTGGCCTTGCTGGGGGGCAGCTTTGCGCCGCTGGGCGGCCAGAACCTCATCGAGGCCGCCGCGGGCGGGTGCCCGGTGGTGCTGGGGCCGCACACCTTCAATTTTGCGGAGGCGGCCGAGCTGGCCTGCGCGGCGGGCGCCGCGCAGCGCGTGCCCGACATGGCCGCCGGCATCGCGTGCGCTGCGGCGCTGGCACTGGACGCCGGCCGCCAGCGGGCCGCCAGCGAACGTGCGGGCCGCTTCGCCAGCGACCACCGTGGGGCCGCGCTGGCAACGGCCCGGGCGGTGCGCGCGATCGTGCAGCCCGCCGGGGCTTCCCTGTCTCCCTCTACTTGACGAGCAGCGCGTTGATCGCCTCGACGTCCTGCTGCGTCAGCGTGCCCACCGCCTGGCGCAGCTTGAGCGTGCCCAGCAGCACGTTGTAGCGGGCCTGGGCCAGGTCGCGCTTGGTCTGGAAGAGCTGGCTCTGGGCGTTCAGCACGTCGATGTTGATGCGCACCCCCACCTGGTAGCCCAGCTTGTTCGCGTCCAGCGCGCTCTGGCTGGAGGCCTCGGCCGCTTCCAGGGCCTGCACCTGGCCCTGGCCGGACTGCACGCCAAAGAAGGCAGCACGCGTGGCCTGGGCCACGTTGCGGCGGGTGGTTTCCAGGTCGGCCGTGGCCTTTTCTTCCAGCGCCAGGGTTTCCCTGATGCGGTTTTGCACCGAGAAGCCGGCGAACAGCGGCAGGTTGAACGCCACGCCCACGCTGGCGCTGTTGGTGCGGTTGTTCACGCCGGGCGACGTGATGGTGCCGTTCGGGTTGCGCGTGATGTTGTATCCCGCCTGCAGGTCCACCGTGGGCAGATGGCCGGTTTCGGCCTTCCTGGTTTCCAGGCGGGCGATGTCCAGCGCGATCGCGGCCTGGCGCACGCCGGGCTGCTGGTCGCGCGCGGTATCCACCCAGGTGGTCACGTTGTCGGGCTGCACGGAGGGCAGCGGCACGGGCAGCGCCAGGGGCTTGGGGGTGGTGCCTGTGATGCCCACGAGCTGGTCCAGCGCCAGGCGCTTCACCCGCAGGTCGTTTTCGGCGGCGATTTCCTGCGCCACCACCAGGTCGTAGCGGGCCTGGGCTTCGCGCGAGTCGGTGACGGTGGTGGTGCCCACCTCGAAGTTGCGCTTGGCGGAGGCAAGCTGTTCCGACACTGCAGCCTTTTGCGCCTGCACGAAGGCCAGGGTGTCCTGCGCCGCCAGCACGTCAAAGTAAGCCTGGCTCACACGCACCAGCAGGTCCTGCGTGGCCGCATCCAGCTGCGCCTGGGCGACATCCACGCCACGCTGGCCCTGTTCGAGGGTGATGCGGTTGGCGGGGCGGTACAGCGGCTGCGAGGCCTGCACGCCCAGCGTCTGCGTGGTGCCGGTGTTTTCCACCGGCGGGCGGCTCAGCTCCACATTGGCGCGGCTGAGCCCGGCCGTGAGCCCGGCGCTGGGCAGCAGGCCCGCGCGGGCCTGGTCGGCGCGGCGGGCCGCCGCATCGAGCTGGGCGCGGGCCGATTGCCACGCCGTGTCATAGGTGCGGGCCGATTCCACCAGTTCCAGCAGGCTCTGGGCTTGCGCCGGGGCACACAGTGCCGCGCCGAGCGCCAGGGACAGAAGGGACAGGGAGAGGGGCCGTAGCGGTGTCATGGAGGTCCTTCGGAAAAGAGTCTGCGTGTCGAAAATGGGGCAAAACAGGCGCGGTGGCTGCGGGCGGTCCGGCCGCCGCCGTCGTCAATAGCGGGGCACGGCGGGGTCGCTTTCCTGCGACCAGGCGTCGATGCCGCCGGTGATGTTGGCCACCTGCTCAAAACCGTGGTGCTGCAGGAAGGCCGCCACGCGCAGGCTGCGGGCGCCGTGGTGGCACAGGCAGGCGATGGGGCGGGCGGGGTTCAGCTCGGCCAGGCGCCCGGACAGCTCGCCCATGGGGATGGCGGCCAGCTCGAAGCCGTCCGCACGCACGCTGGCGGTCTGCAGCTCCCAGGGCTCGCGCACGTCCAGCACCAGGGGCTGGCCGCCTTCGGGGGCGGCGGCGAACCAGGCGGACAGCTGGGCGGGACGGACGTGATCGATCATGCAGGACTCCGAAGGGGACTCAGGATGCAAGGCTCGGGGAGCCGGGGTCAGAACGTGAAGCCGGACGGCTCGGGGAAGTTCACGAGGCGCGGCGCGATGGTGTCCCAGGGCGACACCGTCTCGAAACGGTCGCCGGCGCGGCGGGTCACGGTGAAGCGCATGACGGGTTCGCCGCCGACGATGGCGCCCAGGCGGCCGCCATCGCGCAGGTGCGACAGCAGGGCCGTGGGGACTTCGGCGACCGAGCCGCTGAGCACGATCACGTCGAACGGGCCATCGGGGATGGCATCGCGGGCGCCGTCGCCCTGGCGCACGTCGGCATTCTGGATGCCCGCGTCGCGCAGGTTCTCGCGGGCCATCTCGGCCAGCTCGGGGTTGATCTCGAGGGACACCACGCGCTCGGCGCGGTGGGCGAGCAGGGCGGCCATGTAGCCGGAGCCCGCGCCGATCTCCAGCACGCGGTCGGTGGGCTTGATTTGCAGGTCCTGCAGGATGCGCGCCTCGACGCGCGGCTGCAGCATGCTGTGGCCCAGGCGCACGGCCTCTTCGGCGTCATTGCCGAGCAGGGGCACTTCAATGTCCATGAACGCCATGTTGCGGTAGGCCGGAGGCACGAAATCTTCGCGGCGAACGATCGCCAGCAGGTCCAGCACGTCGGCGTCCAGCACGTTCCAGGGACGGATCTGCTGCTCGATCATGTTGTAGCGGGCCTGGGCGACGGGGTCGCTGGTATTGGCGGACGTGTTCAGAGGCATGTTCATGGGATTTCTCCAGGGGAGGCGTGGGTCAGGACAAACCCTCGATTTTAGAGGCCCCGGCCAGGGGGCGGCCGCGGCCCATGCGGCGAAGGGCCCATTGCGCCAGATCGTCCATGTAGCAATACACCACCGGCACCACCACCAGCGTGAGCAGCGAAGAGGTGATCACCCCCCCGATCACCGCCTGGCCCATGGGCGCGCGCTGCTCGGAACCCTCGGACAGCGCGAACGCGAGCGGCACCATGCCGAAGATCATGGCCAGCGTGGTCATGAGGATGGGGCGCAGCCGCACACGCGCGGCCAGCAGCAGGGCGTCCGCCCGGGGCAGGCCGGGCACGGTGCGGCCTTCGTCGTTCACGTGTTCCTCGCGGGCGCGGATCGCGAAGTCCACCAGCAGGATGGCGTTCTTGGTCACGAGGCCCATGAGCATCACCACGCCGATGATGGAGAACATCGACAGCGTGGAGCGGAACATCAGGAGCGCCAGCACCACGCCGATGAGCGTGAGCGGCAGCGAGGTCATGAGCGCCAGCGGCTGCAAAAAGCTCTTGAACTGGCTCGCCAGGATCATGTAGATGAAGATGATGGCCATGGCCAGGGCCGAGATGGCATAGCCGAAGGACTCGGCCATGTTCTTGGTGGAGCCGCCGAACTGGTAGCGGTAGCCGGGAGGGAAGCTCACGCTCTCGAGCGCCTTCTTGATGTCGTTGGACACCTCGCCGGCCGAGCGCTGGGCCACGTTGGCGTTCACGGCCACCTCGCGGGTCAGGTCGCGCCGGTTGATCTGGTTGGCGCCGGTGGATTCGGTCACGCGGGCCACCTGGTTCAGGCGCACGATGCGCGTGGTTCCGTCGGCGGCCGTCAGAGCGAAGGGCAGGCGCTCCAGGTCTGCGGGGGCGGTGCGGGCCTCGGGGGCCAGGCGCACATTCACGTCATACGTCTGGTCGTCCGGCGCGCGCCAGTTGCCCACGGTGGTGCCCGCCACCAGCGTGCGCAGCGAGGCGGCCATGGGGGCCACGGCCAGGCCGAGGTCGGAGGCGGCCTCGCGGCGCACATCGAGGGCGATCACCGGCTTGTCGGGCTTGGCGCTGGTGTCCAGGTCCACCAGGCCCGGGATGTCGCGGATCTTGTCCGTGACGATCCTGGTCAGGCGCTCCAGCTCCTGCAGGTCGGGGCCCTGCAGCGAGAACTCCACCTGCTTCTGGCCGCCCACGGCATCGAGCAGGCCCACGTGGGTCACCGTGATGCCGGGCACCTGCTTCAGGCGCTCGCGCAGCACGTCCGACATCTGGTCCACGCTGCGGCTGCGGTCCTTGCGGTCCACCAGGCGCACGTACAGATTGGCGTACATCTTGCCTTGCGCGCTGCCGGTGTTGATGGTGGCCAGGGTGTAGCGCACTTCCGGCATCTCGCGCAGGATGCCTTCCACCTGCCGGGCCTTGGCCTCGGTCGCTTCCAGCGAGGAGCCCACCGGCGTGTAGAAATTGACGGTGGTTTCGGAGAAGTCGGCCTTGGGCACGAACTCGGTGCCCAGCAGCGGCACCATGAAAATGCTCAGCACGAAGATGGCCAGCGCAATGCCCATGGTGGCCAGCTTGTGCACCAGCGACCAGCGCAGGATGCGCTGGTAGCCTTCGGCCAGCGCATCGGTGGCCCGGTCGAACCAGCCCGTGACGCGGCCGATGGTCTTGTCGTAGAACGTGACCGGCTCGGTGCGCTGCCCGTGGGCGTGGATGCTCGGGTCGTGCCAGATGCTCGACAGCATGGGGTCGAGCGTGAAGCTCACGAACATCGAGATCATCACCGCCGCGACGATGGTGATGCCGAACTCGTGAAAGAACTTGCCGATGATGCCGCCCATGAAGCCGATGGGCATGAACACCGCCACGATGGACAGCGTGGTGGCCAGCACGGCCAGGCCGATCTCCTGCGTGCCGTCCATCGCCGCGTCGTAAGCGCCCTTGCCCATCTGCACGTGGCGCACGATGTTCTCGCGCACCACGATGGCATCGTCGATCAGCAGGCCCACGCACAGGCTCAGCGCCATCAGCGTGATCATGTTGATGGTGAAGCCGAACATGTTCATGAACAGGAAGGTGCCGATGAGCGCGATGGGCAAGGTGAGGCCCGTGATCACCGTGGAGCGCCAGGAGTTCAGGAACAGGAAGACGATGAGCACCGTGAGGATGGCGCCCTCGATCAGCGTCTGGCGCACGTTGTTCACCGCCACGCGGATGGGGCGGGCGCTGTCGCCGATGGTCTCCAGCCGCACGCCGGGCGGCAACTGGCTCTTGAGTTCGGCCACGGCGGCGGTCAGGCCGTCCACCACCTCGATGGTGTTCTCGCCCTGCGACTTCTGCACCGACAGCAGCAGCGTGCGCTGGCCGTTGTACAGGGCCAGGCTTTCGACTTCCTGCGCGCCGTCGTTCACGCGGGCCACCTGGTCCAGGCGGACGGGCGCACCGTTCTTGCGGGCGACGATGATCCTGCCGAAGTCCTCGGGGCGCTGCATGCGTGCGTCGATCTGCACCACGCGCTCCTGCGCGAGGGACCGGATGGAGCCCACGGGCAGGTCCTGGTTCTCGTTGCGCACGGCGCTGGCCACCTGGTCGGGCGTCACGCCGAAGGCTTCGAGCGCCTGCGGGTTCAGGTAGATGTTGATCTCGCGCTTGGTGGCGCCCACCAGGTTCACGGCGCCCACGCCGCGCACGTTCTCCAGGCGCTTCTTCAGCGTCTGCTCGGCCCAGGTGGTCAGCTCCACGGCACTGCGGGCCGTGGCGCCCGCCGTGTCGTCCGGCAGCACGGCCAGCGACCACACGGCCCGGCTGGCGGGGTCGAAGCGCAGCACGCGCGGCTCCTTGACCTCGGTGCGCAGCAGGGGGCGCACGGTGGCCACCTTCTCGCGCACGTCCTCGGCGGCCTTGCGGCCGTCGATGTGCAGCTGGAACTCGATGATGACGACGGCCGTGCCCTCATAGCTGCGCGAGGTGAGGGCGTTGATGCCGGCGATCGAGTTGACGCCTTCCTCGATCTTCTTGGTGACTTCGCTTTCGACGATTTCCGGCGACGCACCGGGATAGTCCACGGTGACCACCACCACCGGGAAGTCGATGTTGGGGAATTGATCGACCTTCAGGCGCTGGTACGAGAACAGGCCCAGCACCACGATGGCGAGCATCACCATGGTGGCGAACACGGGGTTCTTGAGGCTGACTTTGGTGAACCACATGGCGGTGCGGCGCGGTCAGGGGGCGGTGCGGGGCACGGAGGCCGGGGCGGCGGGCGCGGCAGCCGCCACGGCGGTGCCCTCGCGCAGCTGTCCGATGCGGCCGGCGATCACGGGTGTGCCTTCGGCCACGCCCTCGATGGCGACCCAGGTCTGGCCGCTCAGCACCGACCGCGCACCGGTCTTGACCTCCACGTAGGCCACGCGGCCGTCCTTGAGCGTCTGCAGGTAGGGCGCGGGCTTGTCGGTGCGCACGGCATCCAGCGGCACGGCCAGCACCTCGGCGCGGCCGGTGTCGAGCGTGCCCTGCACGAACAGGCCCTGGCGCAGCGGCGTTTCGCCCCGGGCCTGCTCCACCCGCAGGTAGACGGGCACCGTGCGGCTGCCGGCCTGTGCGCTGGGGTTGATGCGCGCCACGGTGGCGGGCACGGGCACGGCCGAGCCTTCCATGGTGAGCTGGGCCTTCTGGCCCACGCGCACGGCCAGCGAATCGGCGGGGCTCAGCAGCGCCTCCAGCTCCAGGCGGGAGAGGTCCACCACCTCGATGATGCGGGCGTCCACGGCCACGCGCTCGCCGGGCTGGGCCAGGCGCTGGGCCACCAGCCCGGTGATCGGGCTCTTGAGCACGGTGTCGTCGAGCGCCTTGCGCGCCACGTCGGCGGCCGAGACGGCGGCCTGGTGGCTCGACTGCGCCGCCTCCAGGCTGGCCTGCGAGGTGACCAGCGCCGTGGGCGAAATGAAACCCTGGTCCACCAGCGCGCGGTTGTTGGCGTATTGCCGCTGGTTGATGTCCACCTGGGACTTGGCGGCATCGGCCTGCTGCTGCGCCTGGCGCAGCCGTGCGCGGGCTTCGGTGGGGTCGATGCGGGCGATTTCCTGGCCGGCCCTGACGCTGTCGCCCTCGCGCAGGATGAGGCCCTGCAGTTCCCCGCCCACGCGGGCCTTGACCATGGCCGACTCGACCGCCCGCAGCGAACCCGACACCGGCACTTCCAGCGTGAGGCTCTGGCGCCGCACGGTGACGATCTCGTCCGCGGCCAGCTGCAGCGGCGCCTGCGCCTTCTGGGCGCTGGCCTCGCTCAGCGCCTTCTGCTGCGCCTGGCGGGCCGCCATGGCGCGCCACGCGCCGCCGCCCAGCAACACAACGACGATGGCTGCCGCCACCCAGGGAATCCAGCGTTTCATGGTCAGGCGCCGCGCACGGGCGGAGAAGAAGAAGGGGAGGAGGAGGGAGGGGCGCACGGGGGTGCATCGGGCCGCACGAGCAGCCCATGCAGCACGTTGTCGATCTGCGCCTGGATGAACAGCTCGGGCTGCAGGCCCAGGCCGTCGGGGATGCAGACCGCCAGCGAGTGTTTCCACATCATCAGGAAGATCATGGGGGCCAGCACCACGTGCACGATGTAGTCGAGCGCCACCGGCCGGAACTCGCCGCGCTCGATGCCGCGCTGGATGATGCGGCGGATCAGCCCCTGGCCCGGCTGGATCACTTCCTGCTGGTAGAACTGCATGATCTCGGGGAAGTTCTGGGCTTCGCTGAACATCAGCTTGGTGATGCCCGAGGCCTTGGTGGAGCCGATGCGCTCCCACCACACCTCGTAGCAATAGCGCAGCAGCTCGGCGGTGGTGCCTTCGAAGGTCTCCAGCTCCTGCGTCCACTCCTCGAAGCGGCCGGCGATGTTGTGCCGCACCACGGCCTTGAAGAGTTCTTCCTTGCTGGGGAAATACAGGAACAGCGTGCCCTTGGAAACCCCGGCACGCGCCGCCACCTCATCCACACGGGTCGCGGCGAAGCCCTTCTCGACAAAAAGGTCCAGCGCCGCTTCCAGCAGCTCGCCAGGACGGGCTTCCTTGCGGCGCTCGCGCTTGGTGCCCGGGGGGGCGGAAGAGGGGTTGGGCGTGGGGGACAAGGGAAATTCTGTTAATGACTGACCGGTTAGTAATGTAGCAAGCACCTGCCGGAGCGTCAATTCATAATCGCAAAGCACAACCAAAGGACCACCATGACCTTGCAAACCATCACTCTGGGCGGCGGCTGCTTCTGGTGCACCGAGGCCGTGTTCGACCGCGTGCGGGGCATCACCGACGTGGAGAGCGGCTATACCAACGGCCACACGCTGAACCCCAGCTACGAGCAGATCTGCCGGGGCGACACCGGGCATGCCGAGGTGGTGCGCCTGACGTTCGACGCCGACGAGATCAGTCTGGAGGAGATCCTGGAGATCTTCTTCCATACCCACGACCCGACCACCCTCAACCGCCAGGGCAACGACGTGGGCACGCAGTACCGCAGCGGCATCTACTACGACAACCCCGCGCACGGCGACATCGCCCACGGCATGATCCGCCAGATGTCGCAGGACAAGCTGTTCGGCGCGCCCATCACCACCGAGGTGAAGCCGCTGGCCAACTACAGCGCGGCCGAGGCCTACCACCAGGACTACTTCGCGAACAACCCGAACCAGGGCTACTGCGCCTTCGTGGTGGGCCCCAAGGTGGACAAGTTCCGCAAGACCTTCGCCCGCTATCTCAAGCCTGCGTGACGGCGCGGCCGTGACGCAGGCCGCGGCGGTGGTCACCGGGCCGCCGCGGGGGCCCGCGCACCCACACGCACCCGCACGACGCCACCCAGCAGCCCGCCCAGCACCCGCTGGCGCGGCGTGCTGGGCCGGTGGGCCAGCAGCGTGCTGCGGATCATGGCGGGCGTGATGAACTCGGGGGGCTCGAAGCCATGGCCCGCCAGCAGGGCCCGCAGCTCGGCATCGCGCAGGAAACACCGCCAGGGCTCGCCCATGCGGCCGAAACGCCGCGCCATCAGGCCCAGCGCCAGCTTGCGACCCCATTGCAGCGCCCCCGGGCGGCGCACGTAGTCAAACACCAGCACGCTCCCCGGCGCCGCCCCGGCACCGATGCGCGCGAGCGTGGCCTGCACGGCCGAGGGGGCGAGGTACATCGTCACGCCCAGCCAGGAGAACACCGTGCGCTGGCCCGCGTCCAGGCCCTGGGCCGCCAGCTGCTCCATGAAATCCTGGCGCTCGAAGTCCACCGGCACATAGGCAGCCCCCGGGGGCATGCGCAAGCCCGCCGAAGCGGCCAGGCCCCGCTTCCATGCCTGGGTGGACGGGTGGTCCACCTCGAACACGCGCGCCAGGCCGCGCGGCCATTCACCGCGCAAGGCAAAGGTGTCCAGGCCCGCGCCCAGCACCACGTACTGGGTGGCCCCGGCGGCCACGGCCTCGCGCAGCGTGTCTTCGGCAATGCGGCTGCGCACCGCCAGCGCGCCGCGCATGGCCTGCGAAAAGCTCCCCGCGTCCCTCGCAAGGCCTTGCGGGCCATCGCCCTCAAGCGCCTGCCGCACCTGCGCGGCCCCGGCGGGGCCCAGGATGTCCAGCGCCAGCGGGTCGGCGAAGATCTCGCCGCCCTCGATCAACTGGTGCCGGGCGCGCGCGATGCCGCACAGCAGGGCGGTATGGCTGGGCCGGGCCGATGCCAGCAGCGGCTGCTGCGGGGTGGAGGGGGCAGGTGCGGCGGAGCGGGGTGTGGGTGTCATGGTGCGGGTGATTCTGGCGCGCACCGGCGGTGCCGTCTTGAACGTTTTCGCCAGGCGCGGCGTGCCGCAGGCCTGGCGCCTGGTGGTCCAGCGTTGGGATCCGGGGCGGACCTGTTTACGATGCGGGCCTGTGCGAATCCGGTTCCAGCTCCCTTTTGCCACCGTGGTCCTGCCGCCTGCGCCGCTGGCGGGGTGCATCCGCGCGTACATCACCAAGGACACCACGCGCCGGGCGCACGGCACGACGCAAGGCCCACAGCTCAACCGCTATCCGGCCTCGGTGTACTGCGGCATCGCCTGGTACCTGGAGGGCAGCTCCGAGCAGCTCGGCCCCGGCCAGCAGGCGGTGCGGGCGCTGCCGGCCACGCTGCTGCTGGGGCCCCAGACCCGGCCGCTGGTGACCCGCAACCCCGGCCCGGTGCGCACCTTTGGCGTGGTCTTCCATCCGCAGGCATTCCACCGGCTCACGGGCCTGGACATCAGCACCCTGGTGGACGGACTGCTGCCCGTGCAGGACGTTCTGTCGCCCGCCTGGCTCGCGCTGTGCGACGGCGTGCGCGCGGCCGCCAGCGATGCGCAACGGATGGCGCTGCTGGAGGACTTCGTGGCCAGCCAGGAACCTGCGCATGCCGAGGCCCCTGCGGCGGGCGCCGCCGCGGCCGTGCGGTGGATGCGCGAATTGCAGGCCCACGCTGCCGCCCGGGGCCTGGGGGGCAGCCTGCGCAGCCTGGAGCGCCACGTGCGGACCTGGGCCGGCCAGTCGCTGCGGCGCCTTGGCTGGCTGTCGCGGGCGGAAACCGCGCTCACGCGGGCCCGGCTGGAGAGCGAACAGTCGGGGCACGCGCCACGCTGGCACGACGTGGCGCTGGGCGCGGGCTACGCCGACCAGGCCCACCTGTGCCGCGAGACGCAGCGCGTCACGGGCCAAAGCCCCTCCGAGCTGGCCCGGCGCGTGCAGGCCGAGGACGAAAGCTACTGGCTTTACCGCCTCTGGTCCTGAGGCCTCGCGCCCCGGGACGGTGCTGGCGCGGCGGCCAGAAGGCACTGAAGGGGCGGGATGGCCCGTGCCCACGGGCGGTGATTGCCGCCGCGGGGTGCCGGCTGCCTGCATAATGCAAGCTGATTGCGTTACAGGCGCCGCCGCCCCGCACCCGCCATGCCCACACCCCGCCGCTCCCCCGCCACAGTGCCCGCCGCCACCTGGACCTTGCCCGCCGGCATGCGCGCCACCCGTGCCACGCGGGCACTGGCGGCGCTGTACGCGGCGCGCCCCGAGGCTGCGTTGTCCGAGGCAGAGGTGGAAGCCGCGCTGGCTGGCGCTGGCGCCCCCGTCAACAAGGTCACCGTCTACCGCATGCTCGACCGGTTTGCCGCCGCGGGCCTGCTGCACAAGCAGGTGGATGCCGCCCGCGTCACGCGCTACGCGCTCGCGCCGCAGGGCGACGACGGCGCGGCGCCGCGCTTTGAATGCGATGACTGCCACCGCCAGTTCCGCCTGTCGCAGGGCTCGGCCAAGGTACGGACCGCGCTCAGGCAGGTGCTGCAGGCACTGGCCACGGCGGGGCATGAGAGCCTGGCGGTGGACATCGCGGTGCGCGGCCGCTGCGCGGGCTGCGCGCACCCTGCCGAGGGCGCCGCCGCATGATCCGCACCCGGGGCCTTTCCTATGCCTACCCCGGCGGCGACGCGCCGCTGCGCTTCCCCGATGTGGATCTGCGCCAGGGCGGCACGCTGCTGCTGCGGGGGCGCTCGGGCACCGGCAAGTCCACCTGGCTGTCGCTCATCGCCGGCCTGCGGGGTGCCAGCGGCGGCGATCTGTTCGTGGCGGGCACCCAGTTGGGCACGCAGCGGGGCGCCGAGATTGACGCCTGGCGCGCGCGCAGCATCGGCTTTTTGCCGCAGAAGCTGTACCTCTCCAGCGCGCTCACGGTGGCCGACAACCTGGCGCTGGTCTACTTTGCCGCCGGGCTGCCGCGCGACGATGCCGCCATCACCCGTGCCTTGGCGCAGGTGGGCGTGGCCGAACTCGCCACGCGCCGGCCGCACCAGCTCTCGGGCGGGCAGGCGCAGCGCGTCGCGCTGGCGCGGGCCGTGCTGCTGTCGCCCGAGCTGCTGCTGGCCGACGAGCCCACGGCCAGCCTGGACGACGAGGCCGCCGCCGATGCGCTGGACTTGCTGCGGCAAAGCGCCGCCGCCTGCGATGCCAGCCTGGTGATTGCCACGCACGACCAGCGCGTGGTGCAGGCCCTGGCCAGCGCGCAGATGCTGGATTTGAACGAAATTGGCCCCGGGCGCTTGCAGGACAAGCGCGAAAAGCTATGAATTCAGTAGCAATCAAGCTGGCCCGCCTGTCCTGGCGCTACCTGTGGTCGCGCCCCCTGGCGGCCGTGCTCAACCTGCTGGTGCTCACGCTGGGCCTGGCGGCCATCACGCTGGTGCTGCTGGTGGCCACGCAGCTGGACAAGGCGTTCGAGCGCGACCTCGCGGGCATCGACCTCGTGGTGGGCGCCAAGGGCAGCCCGCTGCAGCTCATCCTGGCGGGGGTGTTCCACATCGACGTGCCCACGGGCAACATTCCGCTGCAGGAGGTGCAGGCGCTGCAGAAGAACCCGCTGGTGGCGCAGGTCATCCCGCTCAGCCTGGGCGACAGCTACCAGGGTTTTCGCATCGTGGGCACCACGCCCGACTACGTGGCGCACTACGAGGCCGCGCTGGCCGAAGGCGCGCTGTGGCGCCAGCCCATGGATGCGGTGCTGGGCGCCACCGTGGTGCGCGGCATTGCCAGGGCCGGCCATGGCGGTGCGCCGCTGGTGGGCGCCACCTTTGTGGGCAGCCACGGGCTGGGCGGGGGAGGGCACGCGCACGGCGACCACCCCTACCGCGTGAGCGGTGTGCTGGCGCCTTGCGGCTGCGTGCTCGACCGGCTCATCCTCACCAGCACCGAATCCGTCTGGATGGTGCACGAGAGCGCCATGGCCACCGATGACGAGGACCTGGAACTGCTGAAGGACGACCGCGAGGTCACCGTGGCCCTGGTGCGCTACCGCACGCCGCTCGCCGCCGTCACGCTGCCGCGCCGGATCAATGCCGACACGGGCATGCAGGCGGCCGCGCCCGCCATCGAGGTCACGCGCCTGCTGCGCCTGCTGGGCGTGGGCGCCGATGTGCTGCGCGCCTTTGGCGGCGTGCTGCTGGCCGTGGCGGCCCTCAGCGTGTTCATCGCGCTGTGGAACGCGGTGCGCGAACGCCGCGCCGACCTGGCCATGCTGCGCATGCTGGGCGCGCCGCCGGGCCGCGTGGCCGGGCTGGTGCTGTGGGAGGCCCTGTGGCTGGCCGCCATGGCCTGCGCCCTGGGCCTGCTGCTGGGCCACGGCCTGGCCCACGCGCTGGGCTGGGCACTGCAGGCACAGGGCCTGCTGCCCGTCAGCGGCCTGGTGTGGCTGCCCGCGGAGGCCGGCGTGCCGCTGCTGGCCGCCGGCGTGGCGGCCCTGGCGGCGTTGCTGCCAGCGATGCAGGCCTACCGCACCGAGGTCGCGGACCTGCTGAGCCAACCCTGAATTTCCATTTCCGACCCACCGATTCGAAAGGTTCACCATGAAGAAGCTCTTCACCGCCCTGGCCCTGGCGCCCCTGCTGCTGGCGGGCGCGCTGGCGCATGCCCAGGGCGCGCATTCCGACAAGGAAACCAAGGCCGATGCCGAGCGCCACCGCGCCATGGCCGCCGCGCACGAGGCCGCCGCCAAGTGCCTGGAGGCCGGCAAGGGCCACGACACCTGCCAGAAGGAACTCCAGGCCGCGTGCAAGGGTCTGGGCATTGGCAAATACTGCGGCATGCGCCACATGCACTAAAGCTCCCCCCTGAGGCGCTGCGCGCCTTCCCCCCTGAGGGGGGACGCCCCGGTGGCCCTGCGGAGCCGGTTCCACGGGGGCACTGGCAGGGGGGCGCGCCGGTTTTGTCGGGCGCAGCCGCAAATAAGGTCGGGTGGAGTCAAGTGGTTCCTCGACGGCGTTGATGCGGTCATGGAACAGTTGGCCCTGTGCGCACGGGGCGTTCACGGAAGGGGATTTTTATGCACCATCGTTTGTTGCCTCGGTTTGTGCCCGGGCGCTCTGTCGCTCTGCCTTTGGCGCTGGCGTTGGGTGTCGGCATCTCCGGCACCGCCCTGGCACAGGGCCAGCCTTCCGCGGCGCCTGCGCTCAGTTCGCCCTTGCCGGCGGGGGCTGGGGGTGCGCCGGTGGCGGGTGTGCCGTCGGGCTCCGGTGCGGGCTACCACAGCCCGAACAGTCCCATCGCGCCGCTGCCGCAGCGCAATGACGTGATCCCCTGGTCGGTGCTGACCGACCTGACCAAGAAAACGACCAAGGACGGCATCCTGCCCGTGTTCAACGACGCGCAAAAGGGCATGGACAAGACCACGCAGCGCATCCAGGGCTTCATGATGCCGCTGGACGCCAAGGCCACGCAGACGCACTTCCTGCTCACCTCGGTGCCGCTGACCTGCTCGTTCTGCCTGCCCGGCGGGCCCGAGAGCATGGTCGAGGTCAAGGCCAAGACGCCCGTGCGCTATTCGCTGGAGCCCGTGGTGGTCGAAGGCAGGTTCACCGTGCTCCACAACGACCAGTACGGCCTGTACTACCGCGTGGTCGAGGCCGTGCCGGTGAAATAATCGCAGGTTGCCGGCGCTTTGCCTGTCCGCGCCGCCCCCGCCCCCTATTTTTTACCGTGACCTCCGCCTTCCGCCCCCGACCAGCCACGCGGCCACATGCCCTGCGCGGCGCGGGGCAGGGTGCGCGCGGGCAAAAGCGGGGGAGTCGCCGCCTGCCGTCGCAGGTGGTGCGGCTGGCGCTGGCCTGGCTGCTGCTGGCCCTGGTGGCCGTGCCCACGCTCGGTCGCCTGCACCAGGTGGTGCACGGCGGCGCGCTGGACCGGGTGCATGCGGGGCAGGCGCTGTCTTCCGCCGCATCCGCGGCGTCCATTGCACCAGGGGCCGCCCCTTCGGCGAGCGGCCACGGCCACGGCCTGCTGCTGCCGCTGCTCCTGGGCCACCACGCTCCCGTCGATTGCCTCGTGCTCGACCAGCTCGCGCTGGGCGATGCCCTGCACAGCGCTCCCCTGGCGCTGCCCCATGCGGTGCCGGCGCAAGCACCGTCCACCGACCCCGCGGGGCGCGTCGCCGTCGCGCATGTCGCGCTGTTCCAGGCGCGCGGCCCGCCCGGCCGGGCCTGAAGCACCACGCCCCGGGCCTTTTCCACGCGCCGGCCGCCCCCGCCTCTGCCGCAGGGCCGCGAACGCCGCCGGAGCAGGTTCCCCCACGGCGCACCCCGTGCTTCGTTTACATCAAAACTCCTGATTTCATAGCTGCCAGCGCTTGACCATCAAGCGCTGGAGGCATTTTTTATTCATGGCTTCCCGCCCCGTGGCGTGAAGCCGCGCGCTGCTCGCCTGGCCTGGCCGGCGCGGCGCGCCCCCTGTTGCAAGCATCACCATGATCCACACCTCCTTTGCCCCTTGCGCGCCAGCGCGGCGCGCCCGTCCAGCCCTCCACCCCGTGGCCCTGGCCGCCATGCTGGCGCTGTCGGGCGCGGGCAGCGCCCACGCGCAGGCCGCGCCCGCCGCCGCCGGCCCCGCCACCGAGGCAGCGCCCAGCCTGCCGTCCGTCACCGTGTCGGCCAGCGGCCTGCAACTGGGCGCCAGCGACATGACCACGCCCGTCACCGTGCTGGAGGGCGACGAGCTCGTGCGCCGCCGCGAGGCCACGCTGGGCGAGACGCTCAACAGCGAGCCCGGCATCACCAGCAGCCACTTCGGCGCCGGTGCCAGCCGCCCCATCATCCGCGGCATGGACGGCCCGCGCGTCAAGGTGCTGAGCGACGGCGCCGAGCTGCACGACGCCTCCACCATCAGCCCCGACCACGCCGTGGTCTCCGAGCCCTTGCTCGCCACGCAGATCGAGGTGCTGCGCGGCCCCTCGGCCCTGGTCTACGGCAACGGCGCCGTCGGCGGCGTGGTCAACGTGCTGGACGGCAAGATCCCCACCGCCATCCCGCAAAAGGGCTACGAAGGCAGCGCCGAGCTGCGCGCCAACACCGGCGCGGGCGAAGGGGCGGGGGCCTTCTCGCTGACCGGCGGCGCGGGCAACCTGGCCGTGCACGTGGAAGGCGTGGCGCGCGACGCGGGCGACTACCGCGTGGGCAAGGGCTGGGCCCCCGAGGGCGAGCCCGCCCGCAAGGTGCTGGGCAGCTTCAACCGCACGAACACCGGCAGCGTCGGCCTGTCGTGGGTGGGTGAGCAGGGCTACCTGGGCGCCGCCTACACGCGCCAGAGCGCCAAGTACGGCCTGCCGGGCCACAACCACAGCTTCGAGGGCTGCCACACCCATGGCGACCACCTGCACTGCGGCGCCCACGCGGGTGAAGGGGAAGACGGCCACGACCACGGCGCCGAAGAGCATGGCGACGTGCCCGTGGTGGACCTGCGCAGCGAGCGCTTCGACATCCGGGGCGAGCTGCGCAACCCCTTCGCCGGCTTCTCGGCGCTGCGCCTGCGCGCCGGCGTCACCGACTATGTGCACGACGAGGTCGAGGACGGCGCCATCAGCACCACCTTCAAGAACAAGGCCTACGACACGCGCATCGAACTGCAGCACGAGCCATTGGCCGGGTTCAAGGGCGTCGTCGGCCTGCAGACCTCGCAGCGCAAGTTCAGCGCCGAGGGCGAAGAGGCCTATGTGCAGCCCACGGTCACCCGCAAGCTGGGTTTCTTCGCGCTGGAGGAATACCGCGTGGGGGACTGGCGCTTCGAAGCCGCCCTGCGCCACGACCGCCAGACCGCCGAGGCCCAGGCCAGCGGCATCGAGCGCAGCCACAACGGCACGTCGGCATCGCTGGGCGCGGTGTGGAAATTCACGCCCGGCTACCAGGTAGGCACCTCGTTCACCCGCGCCAGCCGCGCGCCGTCGGCCGAAGAGCTGTACGCCCAGGGCCTGCACATGGCCACCAGCACCTATGAGCGCGGCAACGCCGACCTGCGCTCCGAGATCTCGCAGAACATCGATGTGAGCCTGAGGAAGACCAGCGGCGACACCACCTTTGGCGTGAGCATCTTCCGCAACCGCATCAACAACTACATCTACGGCCGCACGCTGGATGCGGTGGACGGGCTGCAACTGCTGCAGTACAGCCAGGCCGACGCCACCTTCACCGGCATCGAAGGCCAGGTGCGCCAGCGCCTGAACCGCAACCTGGGTATCACCCTGTTCGGCGACACCGTGCGCGCCCGGCTCAACGACGGCGGCGGCCTGCTGCCCCGCATCCCCGCCACGCGCGCGGGCATCCGCCTGGACGGCAACTGGCAAGCCTGGGAAGGTCAGGTCGAATGGGTGCAGGTGGCCCGCCAGAACGGCGTGGCGGAGTTCGAAACCGCGACGCCGGGCTACGGCATGCTGAACCTGGGGGTGAGCTACAACGGCCAGTTCAGCAGCGGCACGCCGTGGCAGGTGTATCTGAAGGCGAACAACCTGACGGACCGCCTGGCGTATGCACACACCAGCTTCATCAAGAACGCGGCGCCGCTGATGGGGCGCAACGTGACGGTAGGGGTGAAGGTGGCTTTCTAAAAGCTGGCCGCATTGCGCGGCCTGCCCAGCCCCATTCACTCACTCGCTCACGTACTTCCAAGCGCACTCTGACTGCCGCCGATCCCTCGGCGGTTGGGCAGCGCGTGCGCGCGCTCGTACTCGTGCCCGTACCCCAAATCGTCCGTTGACGAAACCCGCCATGAACCCAACCCGTTTTTCCCCTTCTCCATCGCGCAGCCGTGCTGCGCTCAACCGCAAGCCCGTTGCCAAGCTCACTGCTGCCGCACTGGCGGCGGCACTGGTGCCGTGGGCCCATGCACAGACATCACAGGAACCTGCCGCAGCTTCCGCATCAGAAGCAATCACCCAGCCCGCACGCGCTCTTCCGGCAGTGGACGTGCTGGGCACGACCGCCGCCGCCACGCGCACGCCCGGCGAACGCGCTGCCGTCACGCTCCAGCCAGGCGCACTCCCCGCAACGGTGCAGCAACTCAACCAGGACGACATTGCCAACACCAATGTTGGCCGCGATATTTCCAACATCTTTCGCCGCGTGCCCGGCGTGCTGGCCAACAACATCGACCAGGGCGAAACCGGCAACGGATTTCGCATGCGCGGGTTTGCCACCCAGGGCACGCACGGCGCCGATACCGCCGTGTATGTTGACGGTGTGCCGCAGAACATTCCGTCCAGCCAGGGTGGGGCAGGGCACGGCCCGGTGTTTCTGGAATGGCTCCACGCCGACCTGATCGACGGCGTGGACGTCATCAAAGGTCCTATCTCTGCCTTGTATGGCGACCAGAACCGCGCAGGCGCTGTTGACATCCGCACCCGCAACGGCGGCAGTGCCACGCCGTCTAGCGTCAGTATCAGCGCCGAGCGCCATGGCCTGCGCCGCAGTACCCTGGTGCTGTCCAGCACCATTCCCACCAGCTTTTCCACCATCGACTCGCTGTGGATGGCCGATGTGTACCACAACGATGGCTACCGCTATGCGTCCCGCACCGGCCGCGACACGTTGTTCTGGAAGCTGTCTACCCAGCACCAAGGCGCCCGCTACAGCCTGCGCGTGATGCGCTACGTGGCCGACTTTGATGCGCCTGGGTATCTGCTGCTGCCCGCGCTGGAAGCTGGGCTGGACCCACGCTCCACCCAATCGAACAACGCCGGCTTCGGGAATGCGCGGCGTACCAGCCTGGTGTTCAACCGCGCCCCGGCCGAAGGTGAGGCGGGATGGTATGCCACGGCCTATGCGGAAAGCCTTAATCGCAAACGCGGCATCACGGCCAACGCCACCCACCATACGGTGGGCGTGGACGACCGGGACATCTTTGGCGCGCGCGTGCTGCACAACACCACGTTTGGCAACGCCGCCATTGCCTTCGGCGCCGAGCTGCGCAAGGACCGTGGCGACGCCTACCGCCAGATCTACGTCAACCGCGCACCATCGGCCAGCTACGTCAATGCGCAAGACCTGGACCTGCTGACCTACGGGCTGTTTGCGCAGGGCCAGTGGCGCGTGACCGATACCCTCAAACTGAGCGCCGGTGCGCGCTACGACCGGTTTGACTACGACATCGCCAACCTCAAGCTGCCCGCGGCCAGCACCGGCTACGACAAGGGCGTGTTCACGCCCAAGCTGGGCGCGTCGTGGTCGCTCACACCGCAGGTGGAGTTGTTTGCCAACGTGGCCGAAGGCATGCGGTCGCCTTCGGCCGAGCAGATCAGCAGCAGCGGCGCCACTGGCCCGCTGGGTGCGACAGGCGGTGTCATCAGCCAGATCGCGCCTAGCAAGGTGCGTTCGTTCGACTTGGGCTTCACCGCATCGCCTGCCAGCGGCTGGACAGTGTCGGGCGTGGGGTACGCCATTCAGAATTCCGACGAAATCGTGGGTCAGGCCGATGGCTCTTTCAAATCGGTGGGCGAGACCACGCGCAAAGGGCTGGAGCTGGAAGCCCGCTGGCGCGCCAGCAGCGCCACCAGCGTGTACGCCAGCAGCGGCAAGATCCTGGAGGCCAAGGTGGACAACCCGGCACCCAATACCGGTGCAAAGCTCACGGTGCCTGCCACGCAACTCAAGGCCGGGGCCCAGCACAAGCTGCGGCTGGGCGAAGGCCAGCTCACACTCAATGCAGATGCCTACCTGATCGCGGACATGCCGTACTACGTAGGCACGCCCGCCACGCAAGAGCGCACCATGCCTCTGTACACGCGCTATGACCTGCGCGCCACGTACGACTGGAAGCAGACGCAGCTGTCGCTGTACGCCACCTTCCAGCCCCACCGCTACGGCACCGAAATCGCCTACGGCAGTGCCGCAGGGCTGATGATGTCGCCCCTTCCCCGCAGCACGTTTGGCGCCACGCTGCGCTACTTCTTCTGATGGAAGCCGCGGCCATTCTTGAGACCCGCGCCCTCACCATCCGACGGGGCGACCAGGTCTCGCTGCAGGCGCTCAACCTAGCGGTCACGGCGGGCAGCGTGTATGCGCTGCTGGGCGGCAACGGCGCGGGCAAAACCACCACGCTGAACGCGCTGCTGGGTTTTGTTCCCGCCGCGTCGGGCCAGGCACTGGTCAACGGGGTGGACGCCTCGCTGCAGCCGCAGCAGGCACGCGCTCACCTGGCGTATCTGCCCGAGAACGTGGCGCTGTACCCCTACCTGTCGGGGGTGGAGAACCTGCGCTACTTCTGCAAGCTGTCAGACATTGCACTCGACAGCGCGCAAGCGCACGACCTGCTCACAGCGTCGGGCCTGGCACCCGATGCACAGGGCCGCCGGGTTGGCGGGTATTCCAAGGGCATGCGGCAAAAGGTAGGCCTGGCGATTGCCAAAGCGCGCCGTGCCCGTGCCATGCTGCTGGACGAGCCCACCTCCGGGCTGGACCCTGCTGCTGCCAACGAGTTTGCGCAAAGCGTGCTCCAGGCCAAGCAGGGCGGTATGGCCGTGCTGATGGCCACACACGACCTGTTCAATGCCATTCAGGTGGCTGACCGCATCGGCATCCTTCGCGAAGGGCGCCTGGTGGCGGAGTTTGCCGCGCACGACATCGCCCACAACGAGCTGGAGCGCATCTACCTGCAGCATGCGCGCGGCGTGGTGGAGGACACCGCACCATGATCGCATCCATCGCCGCCAAGGAGATGCGCGCGTTGCTGCGCGACGGGCGCTTGTCGGGACTCGGGCTGGTGCTGGTACTGCTGTTGGCGGCCGTGCTGGTGTCGGCCGTGCACCAGCGCCAGGTGGCAGAACAGGAGCGCCATCAGGTCGAGGCCGCCGCGCGTGCGCAGTGGGATCACCAGGGCGACCGCAACCCCCACCGTGCAGCGCACTTCGGGCTGTATGCGTTCAAGCCTCAACTGCCACTGGCCAGCGTAGACCCTGGCATCCATGCGCGCACCGGTCAGGCGCTGTGGCTGGAGCCGCACAAGCGCAACATGGCGCAGCACGCACCCGCCGCTGACGCCGCCCCGTCCATGGGCCTGGGCGACTTCACCCCGGCGTTTGTGCTGCTGGCGCTGGTGCCATTGCTGCTCGCCGTGCTGGGCCATGGCTCTGTCACGCAAGAACGGGAGCAGGGCACCCTGCGCATGCTGCATGCGTGTGGAATGCGCGGCGTGCCGCTGGTACTGGGCAAGTGGCTGGGGCTGTGTGCCAGCGTGGCCCTGGTGCTGGCACCCGCTGCGCTGGTTGCAGGCTGGCTGCTGGCTGCACGGCAGGGTGCGGCTGAGGCCGCAATGCTGCTGGCGGCGCTCGGTGCGTACTACGCCACCTGGGCGGCCGTCACGGTCGGGGTGTCGTCCAGGTGTCGCACTTCGCGCGGCGCGCTGCTGGTGTTGCTGGCGCTGTGGGTGGGCTGGGTGTTCATCGTGCCGCGCCTGGCGGCGTCCACGGTCGAGGCGCTGGCGCCACTGCCCACGGGCGAGGCGTTCTGGGCCGGTATCCAGCGCGACATTGACCAGGGCCTGCCGGGGGAGGGCAGCGCCGCCCAGCGCATGAAGGCGTTTGACGCACAACTGCTGGCCGACAACGGCGTGGCGCGCCTGGAAGACCTGCCCTTTGGCGCCAATGCCAAGCGCCGCCTGTTCAGGGATGCGTATGCCACCAAGGTGTACGCACTCCATTTCGGCCAGTTGTGGGACACGCAGGCACAGCAGCAATACCTGCTGCGATGGCTGACCGCCGTATCGCCCTACGCCCCGATGCGGGCCGTGACCAGCGCACTGGCGGGCACCGACCTGGCCCACCAGCAGCACTTTGAAGAAGCCGCCGAGCAATACCGCGAGCGCTTCACCACCCTGGTGGACGAATGGGACCTGCAAGCTACCCAGGGGGTCACTTCGTTCGAGAGCCGCTACGCAGGCAACGCGCTGTGGCAGGCGATTCCGGAATGGACTTACACACCACCCGGCATCGGCTTTGCGCTGCGCCACAGCGCCGCTGACTGGGCTGCCCTGGCGGCCTGGCTGCTGGCGGCCCTGACGGCACTCTGCCTGGGCGCCAGGAGGCTGAACCCTTGACGGCCCTTGTCACCTCTACAACCACAACCCGTCGCATGCCATATCCACGCCTCATCCATTGGCAGGCCGAGGGCCTGCGCTTGTACCGCCAACCCGTGGCGTGGTGGGCGCTGGCTGCGCTTTTGCTGGTGCTGTTGGCCTCTGCCACCGTGGCGGGCCTGGACGCCCGAGCCTGGCGCCAAGCCGCAGCGCAGGACGAAACCGCATTCGCCGACAAACTGCACGCCCAGCAACTGCGCCTGCAGGCCAGCCCCGCACCCAGCGCGGCCAGTGCCACCGCCACCTACCAGCTGGGCCGCAGCGATCTGGGCGTCACCCGCATGCCGGTAGAGGCAGGCCTGGCGCTGGGCGTGCAGCGGCTGCAGGTCTTGCCGTCGCGCACCAAGGCGTCGCTCGACACCCGGCATGTCGATTCGCGCGACCCGGGTCCGCTGCGCAACCCTTTGCTCACGGACACCGGTTTGCCCGGCCTGCCAGCCATGGTGGCGCTGCTGCTGCCGCTGGTGGCCCTGGTGCTGTGCGCCGGGCTGCTGCAGGAAGAGCGTGAGCAGGGCCGGCTGGGCCTGCTGCGGGTGCAGTCGCACTACGGCATCGGCCCCATCCTGCTCGCCGCTCTGGGCTGCAGGCTGCTGGCGCTGTGGATGGTTGCGGTGGCAGCCACCATGCCGGCGCTGCTGCTGGACCCTGGTGCCACCGCTGCGGTCGCCTTGCAGTGGGCTGCCGCGCTGGGCGCGTTCTGCGCGTTGTGGGTGGCACTGGGCGGCATCTTGTCGTGCCTGCCCATCAGCGGCGCCACCAGCATACTGGCTGCGCTGGGGCTGTGGCTGGCGTTGACGTTTGCCGTGCCCGCGGGTCTGGTGTTGCTGGCGCAAAAAGCCGCGCCCCTGCCATCGCGCCTGTCAGCCGTGGTGGCCCTGCGCGACGCACAGCACCAGGCCGAGGACAACGAGCAGGCGCTGGCCGAAGCCTGGTACGACGAACACCCGCACATCCCCGCGCAACAGCCCGCTGCATGGCCCGCCAGCTTTGTAGTGCGCGTGCTGGACCAGGACGAAACGCTGCAGCCCTTGGTGGAACAGTTCCGCCAAAGCCGTGTACGGCAAGCCCAACAGGTGTCGGCATGGTCATGGCTGTCACCCGGCCTGGCGCTGGCGCTATATGGCGAACGGCTCGCCGGCACAGATGTGGACAGCCACACGCGCTACCAGCAGCAGGTGGACGCATTTGAGCAGCGGTGGAGAGCGTTCTTGGTGCCGCGCGTGATGAGCAAACAGGGAATGCGGGTCGAAGAACTGCGGCAGCTGCCTCGGTTTGAAGAACCACATGGCCACCCTGGCTAGATGTGAGGATTCAATAGGTTGTATCCGGTGTTCATCCGGATTGGGTTGAGAAACTGCAAGTCGCCAAACACCCAGTCGACTCAGGACACCCAACCGAATGAACATCCATAAGCGCGCCCGACTTACGTTTGCCCGTCGCCTGGAGATGGTCCAGCAGATGACGCTGCAGGGCCTGAGCGCTGCACAAGCCGCTGCTGTACAAGGTGTCCGACCGCCCACAGCCAGTTCAGCAGCGGTGCGCCGTGGCAGTCGCACCCTCAAGGCCGACAACCGGACGGGTTGGCTGGCCTACGCACCTACATCCTTTGTCAAGACTGCCGGGCCGTTGGTAAGGCGCAATCTGACGGTGGGCGTGAACGTGGCGTTCTGACGGGCGATGCCGTCGTGATGTGCACGAGCGCCCGCAGGGGGAGGGCGTTGCTGGCTTGCACCCTATCGCTGCACCAAACCACCGAAACAACGGGGCCGCAAGTGCCATAAACCCGTGCCATACTTGATCTTACGTGGTTGATTTTGCTATCCGTTGGATGTATTTGCCCCCCTTTTTGCAACAGCCCTGCATGCCCACCACTCCCACGCCGTCCGCAAAGCTGCTGCAACTGTTACCCGAGGCGGTGGTGCAAACCGATGCGCTGTGGGAGATCACTTATCTGAATCCGGCGTGGCACAAGCTCACCGGCCATTCGGTGGCGGCGGCGCTCGGCAGGTCTTTGCTTGAATTCGTGCATCCCGACGACATCGGCACCATGCGCTCGGGCATGCCGGTGTTCCGCTTGCGCTTTGCCGACGCGGACTATCGCTGGGTGCGTCTGCAGCTCCACCCGGAGACGGATGCGGCGGATCGGGTGATCAGCCGCCAGGGTGTCCTGATCGAGATCACCGAGGTCACCGAGCAGGTGCTGGTGGAAATTCGCCAGCGCTTTCTGCGCTTGCTGGAAACCATTGATGGAGTGGTTTGGGAAGCTGAAATCGGCGTGGGCAATACCTTTCTGAGCCCGCAGGTCGAACGGTTGTTCGGCTACTCCGTGGAGGAGTGGCGGGCCGACCCCGGCTTCTGGCGGGCGCATGTGCATCCCGATGATCTGGAGGCGGCCTTGGTGATCGACGATGCCGCCTACAACGCCACGCACAGCCATGCCTACGAGATGAGCTACAGGCTGATTGCCAAGTCTGGCAAGGTGGTATGGGTGCGCGATCTGTGCCGTGCAGTGGTCGAGCCGGGGCGGCCGAACCGCATGATCGGCCTGATGATCGACGTCACCCAGCAGAAGAACACCGAACTCGAGTTGTTGCGCTCCGAAAACCGCTATTCGCTGGCGACGCGCGGATCCAATGACGGCATCTGGTATTGGGACTTGCGAACGGATGCCCTGCATGTGTCCGGGCGTTTTCTCCAGATCGTCGGGCTGGGTAGCGCCGATATTGTGCATAGCGGAGGCTGGCGCTTTCTCGAGCAGCTCATCGATCCCGAGGATCGCGGGCGCGTGCAGGAGGCCTACCGCAGGCACCTATCGGGGAACAGCCCGAACTTTTCGGTGGATTTCCGCGCTTTCCACGGGGCGGGGCGGCTGGTGTGGGTCAATTGGCGCGGGCTCGCCGAGTTCGAAGACGGCGTTGCGGTGCGCATGGCGGGCTCCTTGAGCGATCTGGCCGAACGTGGCAGTTCCTACGATGCGCTGACCAACTTGCCCGGCCGGCCGTTGTTCCGCGATCGCCTCGCTCATCTCATCGCGCTGCACCAGAACGAGGTGGCGAACGGTGGTGGCATGCCGACACGCGATGGAGCCACGATGTTCGCCGTGCTGCTGCTGGATCTCAACAGTTTCAAGGCCGTCAATGACAGCTACGGGCACCACGTGGGCGACCAGCTATTGCAACAGGTGGCACGGCGGCTCGAATCCTGCGTGCGGACGGGGGATCTGGTCGCACGCATGGGTGGCGACGAGTTCAATGTGCTGCTGGAGTCCATTGATCCCGCTGAAGCCAGCCAACGCGCGGAGCAGATTGCCGCCGCCCTGGAAGTGCCATACGTGATTGGCAGGCACACCGTGATCAGTGGTGCGAGTATCGGATTGGCCAGCAGCGCATCCACGCTGGCGACGGTCGACGACTACCTGCGCGCTGCAGACACCGCCATGTACCGGGCCAAAAGTCAGTCATTGGGCGTGTGCGTGTTTCCATAAAGCGTGCCGGGGACAATTGCCTGCGAGGCTGTCGCATGGCTTGCCTTCCTCATCCCCTTCTGGTTTTCGGTGGTTTCGCTGGGGTGCTTCCAATGTGGAACCAGGGGGGTTACTGCTGGTCGATGTGCTGCCTCCGATGGAGGCCGGCAATCGAACATGTTTTTGGACTTCTGCGCTTGTTCATCAAGCGCTGGCAGCTATCGTAAATATAGCAATCGATGACACCCCGGCCTCGCGTTGACCGTGGCAGGCCTTGACGGATGGGGCACGCTTGGCGCCAGCCAACCCAAGGGGCCTTGCCTTGATCAGGACGAAAAACGGGCTCTCCAGAGCTTGGCGCGCTGGCACCTGAACACCGGCACTTCAGCGACGAATTCAAAGATGCCGGTTAGAAGACCGGTCACGGTGCCTGGAGCAAAGGCGGGTCAAGCGGGATACGCCGGGCCCGGATCCAGGGCGCAACCGCGCGGCCCGCACGGGTAACATGCTGAGGCGCCGAGGCTGGCATGGGCGGCGCTTGGCGCAGTCAAGGGGGACCCAGTGCCCGGGACGGCGCAACGTGCTCACCAACCGTGGAAACCAAAATGTTCAAAAAGATCGTCTGGAAGTGGCTGGGATCGCTTGCTTGTTTGCTGGGCGCTGCGGGGGCGGCTCAAGCGCAGTCCACCACCTACGTGGCCACCGCGGCGGGCAACTACACGGGTTTCACAAACTTCACGGTGTGCGGCACGCCACTGTGCCAGAACTTCACCACGGCGATGAACACGTCTGGCTCGTTCACGACCACCGCGCCGCTGGCCGCCAACCTGGCGTCTGCACAGTTGGGCGCCTTGGTCTCGGCCTTCAGTTTTTCAGATGGCCTCACCACGTACACCCATGCAGACCCGAACGTCCGGGTCTGGAACTTCCGCGTCACGACCGATGCGAGCGGCGCGATCACGGGTGTGAACATTCTGATCCAGCGCTGGATTTCTGGCACGGCTCCCCACGGCATCGGTGACCGGTTTTCCTTCTTTGAGACCAGCACCACATCAGCAAGGCACAACATGTTCTGCAGCGGGATCGCCGTTTCCACCGCAGGCGTGGCAGATTCATGCGGCTTCGCCGGCAGCGATACCAGCACCTCTTCTGCAATCCCTGTTTCGCTGGTGTGGTCTGCCGCGGTGGCGGCTTCTTCCATACCAACCCTTTCCGAGTGGGCGTTGATGGCCATGGCGGTGTGGATGGCCATGGTGGCCTTGCAGCGGCTGCAGCGCCGTGACGGCAAGCGCCACGGGCAGCGCTGACGTCACCGGCCTGCCAGCTCAAGCTGCCGCCGGCGCACGCCGCACCATCCCGCCAACCCCTTGCGCGAGGTGCCCGGTTGCTGGATTTCATCTTCGTGCTGCCGACGTTCGTCCGGGCCTGCGGGCCGATTCAGGCCACTGCCGAAGGTGCCCGGCAGGCCTTCTTTTCTTTCGGAACGCAGATGAACCGCGAAGCACTTCATGGGCTGCTGGTGAACACGCTGGGGCTGGTGCCCCAGCCGTTGGCGAACGCCGTGTCGTGCACCTACTTTCACCAGAAGGTGGAATGGCATCCGGCGCGCAGCACCCGGGTGTTCCGCGTCCTCTTCGATGCCGGCGGGGAGCCCGACCGCATCCAGCTGTGCGCGTCCTCCGACAACAACAACACGGTGCTGATCGGCCGCCCGTTCAGCGCCCGGGCTTTGACGGAACTGGCGGTTCAGGAAATAAGGCGGATCGAGGCGCGGACGGCCTAGAGAAGGGACAGGGCGCGGCGGGCAGCACAGGCCCTTGTGCGGGCTGGCGGGGTTTCACCCACCGTGGGCCGCGCCCGCCCGCGCCGCGCTCCGCACGCTTTCGACTTGCTTTCACCCGGCCTCCGTAGAAGCACAGTGGCCGGCCCCCCGGCGGGAGGGCATGATCGCGGGATGAAACTGCTGTTGGTGGAGGACGATTTTGACCTGGCCGGCGCCCTGAGCCGCAGCCTGGTGGCGCGCGGCTTCGAGGTGCTGTGCTGCGCGGATGGCAAGGAGGCCCTGGCCGCGGCGCGGCGCACGGCCTTCGACGTGATCACGCTCGACCTGTCGCTGCCGGGCCTGGACGGGCTGGAGGTGCTGCGGCGCCTGCGCGACGGCGGCAGCACCACGCCCGTGCTGGCGCTGACGGCCCGCGCCGCGGTGACCGACCGCGTGGCCGGGCTGGAGGCCGGGGCCGACGACTACCTGGCCAAGCCCTTCGACCTGGACGAGCTGGTGGCGCGCCTGCGGGCCCTGACGCGGCGGGTGGGGCGCGACGGGCAGCTGCGCTGCGGCGCGCTCTACCGCGACCCGGCCAGCGGCGTGTTCTACAACGAGGCGCTGCCGCTGGACCTGTCGCAGCGCGAAGCCGAGCTGCTGCGGCTCCTGATGTCGCGCATCGACCGCGTGGTGAGCAAGGAAGAGCTGCGCACGCAGGTGTTCGCCGACACGGGCGAGCAGGTGCAGGCCGACGCGGTGGAGGTGGTGGTGCACCGCCTGCGCAAGAAACTGGTGGGCACCAATGCCGAGATCGTGACCCTGCGCGGCGTGGGCTACCTGCTGTGCGACGCCGACAGCATGGCCGCGCAAAAGGGCGACAAATCGGACAAGGGCGGGGTACCCCGGTGAGTGTGCGCAGGTGGTGGCGGCCGTGGCGCCCCCGGGGCGGTTCGCTGCACCGGCTGCTGCTGGTGTGGCTGCTGGTTCCACTGTGGGCGCTGGTGGCGCTGATCACCCTGGTGCAGGTGGCACAGCAGGTGCGGCACGATGCCGCCGCGCAGGACGAGGCACTGCGCGCGGCGCTGGCGGACTGGCCCGTGGCGCCCCCCGACACACTGCCCACGGCGCACGGCTCCACGCCGGTCTGGTATCGCGAAAGCAACCTGGATGGCGAGCGCCTGGCCGGCAGCGTCGCCCTGCCGCGCGTGCCCCCCGCCGAAGCCGCGCGGGGCCCGGGCAATGTGCATTTCTACCTGGCGCAGGCCGGGGACCAGCTGGTGCGCGTGGGGGTCACGCTGCATCCGCCCCCGGCTGCGCAAGGAGGGCAGGGCGCCGCCCCCATGGTGGTGCGCCAGGTGGCCCGCCCCTGGAGCGAACGCGCGCCCCGGCTGCCCAGCCTGGCCGTCGGCGGGGCGGGCGTGGGCGGGATGTACCTGCTGGCGCTGGCCATGACGGCCATGGTGGTGGTGGTGGCGCGCGTGGCATCGGGCTGGCTGCTCCATGCCGATGTGTCGCTTACCCGGCCGGGCGCCGGGAACCCGGGCCACGGCGACGAAGGCCCCTCGGAGCTGGCGCCCGCCGTGCGGCACTTTGGCGAGCTGCAGCAAAGCCAGAGCCGCTGGATCGACGAGCAGCGGCGCTTTCTGGCCGATGCCACGCACCAGCTGCGCACCCCCATGGCGGTGCTGCGCACGCAGCTGCAGTCGGCCATTTCCGGCGACGTGCTGGTCGCCGATGCGCTGCACCAGATGTTGCACACGGTGGACCGGGCCTCCGGCCTGGCCAACCAGCTGCTGAGCCTGAGCAAGGTGGAGCAGCTCAAGCGTGTGGGCGAGCTGCCCGGCGTGGACCTGAACGCCATCGCGCGCGAGGCCGTCATGGAGCTGGCGCCGCTGATCGCCGCCAAGCGCCTGGATTTCGCGCTCGAGGGCCCCGAGGCGCTGTGGGCCCCCGGCGACGCCGCCCTGCTGGGCGAGCTCATGCGCAACCTGCTGGCCAACGCCATCCACCACACGCCCGCGCACGGGCGGCTGGGCGTGCTGCTGCGCGACAGCACTGGCCACAAGGAGGTGCTGGTGTGGGACGAAGGCCCGGGCATCGACGACGCCGTGCGCCAGCGGCTGTTCCAGCCGTTTTCCGCCGGCAAGGGCGGCGTGGGCCTGGGGCTGTCGATCTGCCGCCAGATCGCCGAGGCCATGGGCGCCGAGGTCACGCTGTTCAACCGCCTCGACCAGGGCCAGGTCATCGGCGTGGACGCCCTGCTGGCCTGGGGCTGAGCGCATGCCGTCCCACCCATGCCGGCTTTCGGTTTTTTTCACCCGCCAGTCCCGGACCTGGCATCGCATCCCGGCAAAGTGCTCGCGCGGCTCCAGCAGGACTTTGAACAGGCTTTCGGACACCTTCACGCATGCCCACCATGACGAACCCCGATTCCCACGGCATTGAATTCCAGGGCGTGAGCAAGCGCTATGGCCCCGGCAGCCATGACCCGCTGGCCGTGGACCACATCAGCTTCACCGTGCCGCGCGGCACGCTCACCACCATCCTGGGCCCTTCGGGCTGCGGCAAGACGACCACGCTGCGCATGATCGCCGGGCTCGAGTCCCCGACCTCGGGGCGCATCCTCATCGAAGGCCAGGATGTGACCGCCCTTGGCCCCGCGCAGCGCAATGTGAGCCTGGTGTTCCAGAGCTATGCGCTGTTTCCGCACATGAACGTCATCGACAACGTGTGCTATGGCCTCGCCATGTCGGACATGAAGAAGGGGCCGGCCCGCGAGAAGGCGCGCGCCATGCTCGACACCGTGGGCCTGCACGGCCTGGACCTGCGCAGGCCCCACGAGCTCTCGGGCGGGCAGCAGCAGCGCGTGGCGCTGGCCCGGGCGCTGGCGCTGGAGCCGGCGGTGCTGCTGTTCGACGAGCCGCTGTCCAACCTGGACGCACGCCTGCGCCGCTCCATGCGCGAGGAAATCCGCACGCTGCAGCAGCGCCTGCGGCTGACGGTGGCCTACGTCACCCACGACCAGAGCGAGGCCCTGGCGGTCAGCGACCAGATCGTGGTGATGAACAAGGGCGCCATCGCCCAGCGCGGCGCGCCCAGCGAGCTGTACGAGCAGCCCGCGTCCGAGTTCGTGGCGGGCTTCATGGGCGAGGCCATGCTGTTCGAGGGCCGCAACCACGCCGGCGGCCCGGCGGGCGCCAGCCATGCCGAGTTCGGCCCGCTGCGCGTGCCGTCTCCCGCCTCGCTGGCCTCCGGCCCGGTGAAGATCGCGGTGCGGCCCGAGGCCTGGGTCATCGGGCCCGCCACCGCCACCGGCGTGGCCGCGCGGCTGACCAAGCGCACCTACCTGGGTAGCATCATGGAATACACCTTCGCCAGCGCGCTGGGCGAGATTTTCGTGGTCTCGCCCCTGGTGAAGTCGCCCTTGGACGTGGGCGCCCCCGTGAGCCTGACGCTGGCGGACCACGGGGTGTCCGTGGTGGCGGGGTGAGCGCACGATGGAGCACTGCGCCGTAGCGATTTTCGATCTGGACAACTGCCTGCTCGACGCACGGGCCGTGGGGCCGCTGTTCGAGCCCGCGTTCGAGGCCATCCGGCAGGCCAACCAGGGGGCGCTGGCCCCCGCCATGCTGGAGCAGGCCCTGTACCAATGCTGGTTCACGGCGTTTGACCTGGTGGCCGAGCGCTACCGCTTCACCCTGGCCATGCGCGCGGCGGGCTGGCGGCAGTTCAGCCAATTGCAGGTGCGCGCCCCGCTGCACGGCTACCCCGACATCGGCCTGCTGCCGCGCATTCCCCTGCGGCGCTACCTGGTCACCAGCGGCTTTCGGCGCCTGCAGGACAGCAAGATCGACGCCCTGGGCATCCGGCCCTGGTTTGAACAGGTGTTCATCGATGCGGTGGACGACCGCCCCGCGAGCGATGGCGCACCGCACGGCAAGCAGCCGATTTTCGAGCAGATCCTGGCGCGCGAAGGCTGCGCACCCCGGCACGCGCTGGTGATCGGCGACAACCCCTTGTCCGAACTCGCGGCCGGGCGCGCGCTGGGGGCCACCACCGTGCAGACCGTGCGGCCCGGCGTGCGGCCCTGGGAGCTGGCCGACCACCAGGTGCAGGGGCTGGAGGGCGTGCTGCAGCTGCTGTCGCCGCGCGGCCCGCCGCACACGGGCGAAGGGCCGGCAAGGGCCTGAGCGCGGGCGCGGGCCCCTGGCCTTGTCAGCCGTGCTTGCGCACCAGCCGGGCCACCGTGCCCCAGGTGCGCGTGGTGGCCGGCAGGCCGAGCTGCTGCTCGGCAAAGACGTTCGGGTTTCCCATGGTCTTGCCGACAAGGTGGTTGTACGACAGGGCCTCGGAGCCGGTGTAGAGCAGCACGCGCACGTCCTCGCGGGCATTGCAGGTGGGCAGCGGGGGCAGCAGCTTCGCGCCGTCGTGCAGGAAGGTCACGTAGAAGTCGTAGATGGGCGGCGCCTTGGCCATGCCCTCGAACGGATCGCGCGCCAGCAGCGTGTGCAGATAGGCCATGCTGCGCAGAAACACGGGTTCATCGAATCCATGCCCGCCGCGCAGCGACCGCTGCACCGTGCGGACAATCCCCTGCGCGGGCCGCACGCCGCGCGCGCTGAAGGCGACCGTGCCATTGGTCTGGAACGAGGCGGCCTCATCGGCGCCAGCTTGCAAGAACGCGCTTTCCAGCGCCATGCGCGACGGTGCATGGCCATGGCCGAGGTTCAGGTTGCGGAAGAAGGCGGCGAACTTCATGGACGCAGGGGGCAGGGCGGTGTTCCAGAATACAGGAGGGCGCCAGGCCCGGCGGGCGGGTCCGCGCAGACGGACGCTGCCTTGCACGCGCATTGAATCAGGCCAAAATGCCATCTGGCGCTGTATCCACTTGCGCCGCCAGCTATCGAAAATATAGCACCCCGGAGCCCGGGGCCCGCCGGCCAGGCGCACAATACGCGCCCACCTGTCCGCCGTTGGTTTCTGATCTTGAACTCCGCCGTCTTCACCTCGCTGATCCCCGTCATCCTGTTCATCGCCCTCGGCTTCTACGTGGGGCAGCGCGGCTGGATACGGGCGGCCGCGGTGAAGGACCTGGCCAACCTGGTGTTCATGGTGCTCACGCCCGCGCTGCTGTTCCGCACCATGAGCACGGTGCGCATCCAGGACCTCGACTTCGGCCCCGTGGGCATCTACTTCGTGGCGTTTGGCATCGTGTATGCGGCCACGCTGGCGCTGCAGGGCTTCAACACCCTGGCGGCGGCGCGGGCCCTGGCCAACACCTTCAGCAACACGCTCATGATCGGCGTGCCGCTGGTGGGCCTGGTGTTTGGCGACGCGGGCCTGGTCACGCTGTTCACGCTGATCTCGGTGCACTCGCTGATCCTGCTGACCGCCGCCACCGTGGTGTTCGAACTCGCGGCGGCGCGCGAGCATGCGGCCGCGGACGGCGGCGGTGGCGGGGCGCACCAGCCCCTGTGGCGCACGGTGCTGCAGGCCATGCGCAACGGCATCGTGCACCCCGTGCCGCTGCCCATCATCGCGGGCCTGCTGTTCGCGCAGACCGGGCTGGTGGTGCCGCAGGTGGTGGACAAGCCCCTGCTGCTGCTGGGCCAGGCCCTGGGGCCCATCGCGCTGCTGCTGGTGGGCGTGACGCTCGCCTTCACCAGGGTGGGACGCCATTTCAGGGCCGCGATGCGCATCGCCCTGGTCAAGTGCGTGGCGCACCCCCTCGTGCTGGCAGCGCTGGGCTGGGCGCTGGGCCTGTCGGGCCTGCCGCTGGCCGTGATGATCGTGGCGGCCTCGCTGCCCGTGGGCGCCAACGTGTTTCTGTTCGCGCAGCGCTATGGCGTGGCCGAGGACGAGGTGACGGCGAGCGTGGCGGTGTCCACCGCGCTGGGCCTGGTGACGATGCCGGTGGTGATCCTGGCGGTGACGCGCTGGGTGGTGGCAGTGCCGTAAACGCGGCCTGCGAAGGCGATCGGGCGCGGTGGCTCAGGCGTCCTCGGGGACGTGGCAGGCCACGCAGAGCTTGTTGCCGTCGGGATCCCGGAAATACGCGCCGTAGTAGTGGGCGTGGTACTGCGGGCGCAGGCCCGGCGGGCCGTCGCAATGGCCGCCATGGGCCAAGGCCGCGGCGTGCACGGCATCCACCTGCGCGCGGCTGCGGGCGGCAAAAGCCGTCATCTGGCCATTGCCCGGCGCGTGCGCGCCTTCAAAGGGGATGCCGATGAGAAAGAGGGGGCGGGGGTCGGGGCTGCTCTGCCAGCCGGCCCAGGGGCGGGATGGGTCTACAAAGCGCTGAGCGACGCCCAGGGCAGCCATCAGCGGCTGGTAGAAGGCCAGGGCGCGGTCGAAATCCGTCACGCCCACGAAGATGTGCGAAAACATGCTGCTCCTTGTCGGTGCTGGTGCCGCCGGGCAGGAGAGGTTCAGGGCGCCAGGCGCTCCCGCACCCACTCCCCCGCATCCATCCGATACCGCAGCCGGTCATGCAGGCGGCTCTTGCGCCCCTGCCAGAACTCCCACTGGTCCGGCTTCAGGCGGTACCCGCCCCAGTGCGGCGGGCGGGGCGGTTTCAGCAAGAACTGCGCGCCGTACCTGGCGGCATTGGCCACCAGCACGCCCCGGCCAGAGATCACCTGGCTTTGCGGACTGGCCCAGGCGCCGATGCGCGAGTCGAGCGGACGGCTGTTGAAATACGCGTCGCTTTCTTCGTCGCTGACTTTCTCCACAATGCCTTCGATGCGCACCACGCGTTCCAGCTCCACCCAGTGGAACTGCACGGCCGCATAGGGATTGCCCGCGATCTGGCGGCCCTTGCGGCTGTCATAGTTGGTGAACCAGACGATGCCGCGCTCGTCGTAGCCCTTGATGAGCACGATGCGGGTGCTGGGGCGCAGGTCGCTGCCCACGGTGGCCAGGGTCATGGCGTTGGGCTCGGGCACTTCGGCGCTGATGGCTTCCTGGAGCCACTGGTCAAACTGCTGCAGGGGGGCGGCGTGCGAGGCGTCTTCGTTGAGTTCAGCGCGCTCGTAGCTCTTGCGAAGGTCGGCGATGGAGGTGGTCATGGGCACGATTGTGCACGCCGGTTTTGTGGCGTCGCGGGGCCTTCCGTGGCCCCGGTTGTTGCCGAATGGATATTCGCTTATATTGACACACCGATGAAACCCAAAGACGACGAAAAACAGCGCGCCATTGCCCAGGCCACCTTCGAGCTGGTGGCCCAGACGGGCCTGAGCGGCCTGACCCTGGCCGACATCGCCCGCGCAGCGGGCATTGCCACCAGCACGCTGTATGTGTATTACCCGTCCAAGGATGAACTCATCAGCCAGCTCTACCAGGATGCCAAGACGGTCACGGCCGCCCGCATCATGGAAGGCATCGCGCCCGGCATGCCCTACCGCGCCCGCGTGCGGCGCGCCTGGGGCAACCTGCTGCGGCACCGGCTGGACCAATATGCCGAGGTGGTGTTCCAGGAGCAGTACTACAACTCGCCCTGGTTCACCGAGGGCAACCGCGAATTCTCGACCCGCCTGATGGCCGGTTTTTTTGCGCTCATGGAAGAGGGCCAGCAGCAGGAGATCTTGAAGGCCGTGCCGATACCGCTGCTCACCGCCAGCCTGGTGGGGTCGGTGCGCGAGACGGGCAACCTGATCCGCACCAAGGTGCTGCCCGACGAAGACGCCGTGCACCAGATGGCTTTTGGCCTGTGCTGGGACGCCTTGAAGGCCTGAGCGGGAGACAGCGATGCTTTTTTGCCGCCCGGGGTTGATCTTTTAATCGAATTCATATTCTCTTAAAAATGCCACGCACCACGCTCCAACCCCTTCACGGCCGATGGCGTCGCTGACGCCGCCCCCCTGTCTCCTTGACCGCGCCCGCAACACAACAACACCTTCCCCACGGAGAACCCCGCGATGCCCACCCTCAACATCAATGGCAAAGACACGGCTGTGGATGCCGATGAATCCACCCCCATCCTCTGGGCCCTGCGCGACACGCTGGGCATGACCGGCACCAAGTTCGGCTGCGGCCAGGCCCTGTGCGGGGCCTGCACGGTGCACCTGAACGGCGCGCCGGTGCGCTCGTGCATCACGCCGATCTCGGCCGCTGCGGGGCAGAAGATCACCACCATCGAGGCCGTCACGGCCAGCGACAAGGTGGGCAAGGCCGTGCACGCCGCCTGGGTGAAACACGACGTGGCGCAATGCGGCTACTGCCAGAGCGGCCAGATCATGAGCGCCACCGCCTTGCTCAAGGGCAAGAAGAAGCCGAGCGACGCCGACATCGACGCCGCCATGTCGGGCAATGTGTGCCGCTGCGGCACCTATGTGCGCATTCGCGCGGCCATCCATGACGCTGCCAAGACCCTGGCTTGATTGAAGGAGAACACCATGCACTTCGACGCACAGGCCCTGCAGGGCCAGGCCCATGTTTTCATGCCAAAACACCTTCTGGCGCTTATGGATAAAGCGCAAGCAGCTACCAATTCAGGAGTAAACGATGCAATGGAAGGCATCGGAGGTCTCGCACGGCGCACCTTCCTCAAGGTGTCGGCGGCTTCGGGCTTTGCCCTGGGCGCGTTTCCGCTGGTGGCCACAGCGCAGGGCGCCGGGGCCGCCGCCGCACCCACAGGCCTCAAGCCGTTCGAGCAGCCCTCGGCCTTTGTCCGCATCGACGCCGATGGCACGGTCACCGTCACTATCAACCGCCTGGACTTCGGCCAGGGCGTGCAGACCGGCCTGCCCATGATCCTGGCCGAGGAGCTGGACGCCGACTGGAGCAAGGTGCGCAGCGTGCACGGCGATGCCAACCAGGCCTATGCCGACCCGATGATGGGCATGCACCTCACGGGCGGCTCCAACTCCATCAAGAACTCGTACACCCAGTACCGCGAGTTGGGCGCCCGCACCCGCGCCATGCTGGTCTCGGCCGCCGCGGCGCAGTGGGGCGTGGATGCCTCGGCACTGCGCACCAGCAACGGCTTCGTCGTCGGCCCTGGCGGCAAGAAGCTGGGCTACGGCGCGCTGGCCGAAGCGGCCATGAAGCAGCCCGTGCCCGAAAAGGTCACCCTGAAGGACCCCAAGCAGTTCCGCCTCATCGGCAAGCCCACGGGCCGGCTCGATGCCAAGGCCAAATCGAGCGGCCAGCAGGACTACGGCATCGACGTGCGCCTGCCCGGCATGCTGACGGCCGTGGTGGCCCGCCCGCCCGTGTTCGGCGCCAAGCTGAAGTCGCTGGACGACAGCGCCGCCAAGGCCATCAAGGGCGTGAAGGCCGTGCTGCGCGTGCCCACCGACCGGGGCGGCGAGGGCGTGGCCATCGTGGCCGATGGTTACTGGCCCGCCAAGCAAGGGCGCGATGCGCTGAAGGTGGAATGGGACACCAGCGCGGTGGGCAAGCCCGACACCACGGCACTGCTGGCGCAGTACCGCGAGCTGGCCGCCAAGCCCGGCAACGTGGCCATGCAGGCCGACATGGCGCCGCTGGCGGGTGCGGCCCACAAGATCAGCGCCGAGTTCGTCTTCCCGTATCTGGCGCACGCGCCCATGGAACCGCTCAACTGCACGGTGAAGCTCGATGGCGATAAGGCCGAGCTGTGGATGGGCACGCAGATGCCCGGCCTGGACGCCATGGCCGCTGCCAGGACGCTGGGCCTGCAGCCGCAGAACATCAAGGTGAACACGCAGATGGCCGGTGGCGGCTTTGGCCGCCGCGCCATCCCCACCAGCGACTACGTGGTGGAGGCCTGCGGCGTGGCCAAGGCGGCGCGCACGGCGGGCATCACCGCGCCGGTGCGCACCCTGTGGAGCCGCGAGGACGACATCAAGGGCGGCTACTACCGTCCCATGCACGTGCACCGCGCCGAGATCGGGTTCGACGCACAGGGCAAGATCCTGGCGTGGGACCACACCATCGTGGGCCAGTCCATCACCAAGGGCTCACCGTTCGAGGCCTTCATGGTCAAGAACGGCATCGACGCCACGACCACCGAGGGCATGGGCGAGCCGTACAACGTGCCCATGAAGCTGTCGGTGCACCACCCCGACGTGAACGTGCCCGTGCTGTGGTGGCGCAGCGTGGGCTCCACCCACACGGCCTACGCCATGGAAACCCTCATCGACGAAGTGGCGCGCACCACGAAGCAAGACCCCGTGGCCTACCGCATGGCCCTGATGGGCGACAAGCACCCGCGCCACAAGGCCGCGCTGCAGCTGGCCGTGGCCCAGTCGGGCTACGGCAGGAAGAAGCTGGCGGCCGGCCGCGCCTGGGGCGTGGCGGTGCATGAATCGTTCGAGTCGGTGGTCGCCTATGTGGTCGAGGCCTCCGTCAAGGACGGCACGCCCAAGCTGCACACGATCACGGCCGGCGTGCACTGCAACCTGGCGGTCAACCCCAAGAGCGTGGAAGCCCAGGTGCAGGGCGCGGCGCTGATGGGCCTGTCGATGTGCCTGCCCGGCGGCGCCATCACGCTCAAGGACGGTGTGGTGGAGCAGAGCAATTTTGGCGACTTTGCCGTGCCGCGCATCACCGACATGCCGCAGGTGACGGTGCACATCGTGCCCAGTGCCGACCCACCCAAGGGCATGGGCGAGCCTGGCCTGCCACCGCTGGCGCCGGCGTTCGCCAACGCCATCGCGCAACTCACGGGCAAGACCCCGCGCGAGCTGCCGTTCAAGCTCGCCTGACGGCGTTGGCGCTCGGGGAGGGCAGGGAAGGAGGGGGCATGCCATCACCGGCACGCGCCCTGCTGGTGCACGAGATGGCGGCGCCAGTGCTGTTCCAGCTGTCGGGCGCCGCCAGCTTCATCCGCAGCCACCACTTGGTGGTGGACGGCGGCTACACGCTGGCCTGAGGCGCGCGGCGGCCGCGTTGCCGTAGCATGCTGGCGATGTCCACCCCGCACCTCGCCGATACACCCCCCATGAAACCGGACGGGCCGCCGGTGCCCGTCGTGCTGGTGCTGGCCTCCGGCCGGGGCGCGCGTTTCGCGGCCTCCGGCGGCCAGGTGCACAAGCTGCGCGCGCTGCTGGCCGGGCTGCCGGTGCTGGAGCACACCCTGAACGCCGTGCGTGCCAGCGGGCTCGCCTGGCACCTCGAGGACGCGGGCCATCCAGGCATGGGCGATTCGATCGCGGCGGCCGTGCGCGCCACGGCGGGGGCGGGCGGCTGGCTGGTGCTGCCCGGCGACCTGCCGCTGGTCCAGCCCGCGACGCTGCGCACCATGGCGGCGGCCCTGGGGCGCTGCGCGGTGGCCATTCCGCTGTTCCACGGAGAGCGCGGCCATCCGGTGGCTTTTGCCGCGCCGTGCCTGCCGGATCTGCTGGCGCTCTCCGGCGAACAGGGCGCTGCCGGCGTGGTGCGCCAGCAGGCGCTGCGGGGCGGGGTCCGGACCGTGGACGTGCAGGACGAAGGCACGGTGACGGACATCGACACGGTGCAGGACCTCGCGCGGGCCGAGCGCATCCTGGCCGCGCGCCGGGCCTGACACCCGCAAAGGAAACGACCCGCTGGCCGAGGTCGCGGCGAGCGGGTCGTGTGCCGGACGCGCCCTGCCGGCGCGCCGTCTTTTCCTTTTTCAGCGGTCTCTACTTCGCTGCGATGACCGCGCAGGCCAGGCGCGGGCCGGCGTTGCCCGTGGGCTGGGTCTTGTAGTCGTCGGGGTCGCGGTGCACGATCAGGCCCTTGCCCACGATGTCGTTGGCCGTGCTGCCCACGCGGATCGTGCGCGACTCGAAGCTGAAGGTGGCCACGCCGTTGGCATCCGCCTTCAGGCTGGGCAGGTCACCCGTGTGGTGCTCGCCCGCGCCGTGGTGGCCGTGCGGCTTGCCGCCCGGGTTGAAGTGGCCGCCGGCGCTCATGCCGTCGCCGCTGGAGCAGTCGCCCTTTTCATGGATATGGAAACCGTGTTCGGCGCCCGGCTTGAGCCCGCGGACCTCGCCCGACACCTTCACCACGTCGCCGGACTGGGCAAACGCCACCGTGCCCGAGGTGGTGCTGCCGCGCGTGGGCTCCAGCTTGGCCGTGGCAGACGGGCCCGACGAATAGGCGGCGCAGCCCGCCAGGGCCAGCACGGCGATGGACGAGAGCCCGAAGGCCCAACGATTCCTTTGCTTCATCAAATACTCCTTGAACGTTAAGAGACGGTGCATCATGCGGACGCCCTGCGCGCTGGTGCAAGACAGGGAGCAGGTTCGCCCGCCAAAAGTGTGCACTATTTGTGGGTCAGCGCAAGCAGCCTGGCGAGCGCGCGGTCGTGGATGCCGTGTTTGCGCAGTTCCTCGTACGTGGCCTGGGCATAGTCGCGCGTGGTGCCAAAACGGCCGCAGGCCTGCGCGAAGATGCGGCGGTACTCGTCGTCGGGCAGCTCCCCCGTGTGGTTGGGGCTTTTTCGTGACAAAGTGAAAGCGAGCGCGGACACGGTCCCCTGGGGCGTGCGGCAGGGCAGCCAGCGCGGGTCGTACACGGCGGTGACCATCTCGCGCTGCCACAGGTTGATGAGCACCTGCCGGGCATGCGCCTTGTCCACGCGGAAGACCATGCCCCGGCAGCTGCCGCCCGACAGCATGCCGAACACCAGGCCCGGGCATTCCGGCGTGCCGCGGTTGATGCGGCTCCACATCCGGAGCGCCCGGTGCCAGCCGTGCACCTTGGCGGCGCGGCGCTCGGCGTAGTCGAAATCCGGACGCCAGATGAGCGAGCCGTAGCCAAAGATCCACAGGTCGTCGTGGCCACCCCATTCCTTGAGCGCGCGCTCCAGCATGGGGGCCGGGTCGCGAAGGGGCGCGGGAAGATTCGTCATGCGATCACTCTACAATCGAAAGCTTTGCTTCAGCGCCCTGGGGACTTGCGCCGCGAGGTTCCAGGGCCGCCACACCTTCTTTTTTCATCACTTCGGGGATCTCCAATGTCTAGTTCTGACGACGATAGCCAACAACGTTTCGCCCTGGGTTTCCTGTTCGCCCTGATCGCACTGGTGATCTCCGTGGTGGTGGGCACCGTGGTGGTCAAGCGTGTCGGCGCTTCCGGCGCCGTCAAGCCCGCGCCCGCCACGGCCGTTGCAGCCAGCGCGCCCGCCGTGGTCGCCGCCGCTGACGTGGCCAGCGTCCGGGTGGAAAACGGCGTGGTGAAGTTCTACTTTGCCAGCGCCAAGGCCGACCTTGCCGCAGGCGCCAACGAAGCCCTGGCCGACGTGGTCAAGGGCGTGGCCGAAGGCAAGAAGGCCGTGATCTCGGGCTTTCACGACGCCACGGGCGACGCCGCCCTGAATGCCGAGCTGGCCAAGCAACGCGCCTTTGCAGTGCGCGATGCGCTCAAGGGCCTGGGCGTGGCGGAAGACAAGATCGAGCTGAAGAAGCCCGAAGAAACCACCGCCACCGGCAGCAACGCCGAAGCGCGCCGCGTGGAAGTGGCCCTGGGCGCCTAGTCCCTGTGCAGTGACCTCCAGCAGGTCGCCCCATGAAAAAACCCGGCAGTGCCGGGTTTTTTTTATGGGTTCAAATTTGCCTCTAGCGCTTATCCATCATGCGCCAGCAGCTATATATTTGATAGTTATTATTAGCGCAAGCCTGCGCCACCAGTCCCCTCGGCGCGCTGTATCAATTCAATCTTGTAGCCATCGGGATCCGTCACAAACGCGATGACCGTGGTGCCGCCTTTGACGGGACCCGCTTCGCGCGTGACGTTGCCGCCCGAGGCCTTGATCTTCTCGCACGCGGCGTACGCATCGGGCACGCCCAGCGCGATGTGGCCATAGGCGGTGCCCATCTCGTAGCTCTCGGTGCCCCAGTTGTAGGTCAGCTCGATCTCGGCCTGGCCGGGGTTGCCGCCGTCAAAGCCCAGGAAGGCCAGCGAGTACTTGTACTCGGGGTTCTCGGACTGGCGCAGCAGTTGCATGCCGAGCACCTGGGTATAGAAATCAATCGAGCGTTGAAGGTTGCCAACGCGCAGCATCGTGTGGAGGAATTTCATCCCTTCGATTGTGCAGGCATGTCAAAAACCAGGCAGGTGGTGGTGGCGTGGGCATACAGCGTGCCGTCGGGCCCCACCAGGCGGGCCTCGGCCGTGGCCAGCTGGCGCCCGCAGTGGATCACGCGGCCTTCGGCGCGCACGCGCTGCACCTTGGGCGTGAGCGCCTTGACGAGGTTCACGCCCAGCTCGGCCGTGGTGTAGCCGCGCCCCGGCTGCATGCGCGTGTGCACGGCGCAGCCCAGGGCCGAGTCGAGCAGGGTGGCGAACCAGCCCCCGTGTACGGTGCCCATGGGGTTCAGGTGGGCCGCGCCAGGGGTTCCCTGGAAGATGGCCAGGCCTTCGCCCACCTCCATCAGCTGGAAGTCCAGCGTGCGGGCGATGGGAGGGTAGGGCAGTTCACCGCGCAGCATGGCCTGCATCATCTGCAGGCCGTTCAGGCCGGCGACCTGGTCGGGGCGCGAGACCCCCGCACCCACGCCGGCCTCCAGGCGGGCTGCGATTTCACGCTCTTGCGCGAGCCATTGCTCGAGTTGGTTGTTCTGGGTCATGCGATACCTCGGAAGGGAATGGGGTTGATAGGCCAGCCGTCTAGTTGCATATGCAATTATTGCAGATACAATTGATCGCATGCAAGCTGAAATCACCCCCGCAAACGCGCCTGCCGCCGTGCCGCCCCAGGGCTGCACCAACTTCAAGCTGCGCCAGCTGATGCGGCGCGTGGCGCACCACTATGACACCGAGATGGCCCGGTGCGGGCTCAAGACCACGCAGTACTCGCTGCTGTCGCACGTGCTCAAGCTCGGGCCCATCCGTCCGGGCGACCTCGCGGTGGAAATGAAGATGGATGCCTCCACGCTCACCCGCAACCTGCGGCCCCTGGTGGATGCCGGCTGGGTCACGCTGGAGGCGGGGGCCGATGCGCGCAGCCGGCTGGTGCACATCACCGACGCGGGGCGCGACAAGCGTGCGCAGGCCCAGCGCTGCTGGAAAGTGGCGCAGCTGTCCCTCAACGACACCCTGGGCGCGGAGCGCGTGAACGCCCTGCATGCGCTGGTGGACGACTCCCTGGCTTTGCTGGCCAGCATGCAGGAAAAGCAGGAGCACGGCGATGACGAATGACACCCAACCTTCCCGCAACCTGGGCGGCGGCAACGTGTTCGCGGCGCCCGCCGCTCCTGCCACCCCGGGCTCACCGGGCGCACGGGGCACACCGATCGCGCTGTGGCTCGTGCTGCTGGCCGCTGCGGGCGCGTTCGCCCTCACCATGGGCACGCGCCAGACCATGGGCCTGTTCCTGTCGGCGCTCAACACGTCCACCGCGCTGGGCATTGGCAGCATCAGCCTGGCCTTTGCGTTCGGCCAGCTCTGGTGGGGCCTGACCCAGCCGTTTGCGGGAGCCGTGGCCGACCGCATCGGCACGGGCCGCGTGATCCTGCTGGGCGTGGCGCTGGTGGCGCTGGGCACCTTCATCACGCCCTACATGACCACCACGGTCGGGTTGATTTTTGCGATTGGCGTGTTGGCCGCCGGCGGCGCGGGCATGGCCGGGCCGTCGGTGCTGATGGCGGCCACCGCGCGGCTGGTACCCGCCCACAAGCGCGGGCTGGCCAGCGGCATCGTCAACGCGGGCGGGTCGTTCGGGCAGTTCGTGATGGCGCCCATTGCCATTGGCCTGACCGCCGCGGTGGGCTGGGCCAGTGCCATGCAGTGGCTGGGTGTGCTGGTGCTGCTGGCGCTGCCTGCGGTGTGGGTGCTCCGGGGCAATTCGAACGCCTTGGCCGCGCAGGCCGCCGCCGCATCCGGCCAGAAGGCACTGACGGCGCGCGAGGCCATCGCGCAGGCGCTGGCCACGCCGAGCTACCGGTATCTGGCGGCGGGCTTTCTGGTGTGCGGCTTTCACGTGGCGTTCCTGGCCACGCACCTGCCGGGCGTCATCGCCGCATGTGGCCTGCCGCCTGAGATCGGCGGGTGGTCGCTGGCCATGATCGGCTTGTTCAACATTGTCGGCAGCCTGGCCATGGGCTGGGCCGTGGGGCGCTGGCGCATGAAGTCGTTGCTGTCGCTGCTGTATGCCACGCGCGGCCTGGCGGTGCTGATCTTCTTGCTGGCGCCCAAGACGCCCGCCGTGGTGCTGGTCTTTGCCGCCGTGATGGGGGTGACGTTTCTCTCCACCGTGCCCCCCACGGTGGGGCTGGTGGCCAAGATGTTCGGCACGGCCAACATGGCCATGCTGTTTGGCATCGTGATGCTGGCGCACCAGATTGGCGGATTCTTCGGTGCCTACCTGGGCGGTACCGTCTTCCAGGCCACCGGCAGCTATGACTGGGTCTGGTACATCGACATCGTGCTGGCCGTGGGCGCGGCCCTGGTCAACCTGCCGATCCGCGAAGCCCGCCTGGTGCGCCCCGCGCCCGCCGCCGCATGACCACGACAACATCCCCCGCCATCCCCTCATCTCCCCATTTGTTGCCATGACCGCTCACCCTGTTTCCACCGCATCCGCCCCCACCGGAATGCAGCCCGTGTACCTGGACGACCTGGCCGTGGGCGACCAGTTCAGAAGCGGCGAACACGCCATGGACGAAGCGCAGATCAAGGCCTTTGCCGCCCAGTTCGACCCGCAGCCCTTTCACATGGACGATGCCGCCGCCCGCGCCACGCTGTTCGGCGGTCTGGCCGCAAGCGGCTGGCATACGGCGTCCGTGACCATGCGCCTGCAGGTCACCACCGGCCTGCCGATCGCGGGCGGCATCATCGGCGCGGGCGCCGAGGTGAGCTGGCCCCGGCCCACGCGCGCCACCGACGTGCTGCACGTGGTGAGCGAGGTGCTGGAGATCCAGCCCTCCAAATCCAGGCCCGACCGTGGCATGGTCACCGTGCGCAGCGAAACCCGCAACCAGCACGGCGATGTGCTGCAGCTGTCCACCGTGCGCATCGTGGTGCCGCGCAGGCCTGCGGCCGATGGGGCAGGGGCCTGATGTGACCGAACCCCTGAACCCACGCACCCGCATGCTGCTGGAGGCGCCGATCGCGCCCACGCTGCTGCGGCTGGCGGCGCCCAATGTGCTGGTCATGCTGGCGCAGGCGGGCGTCGGGCTGATCGAGACCTACTTTGTCGGCAAGCTGGGCACCGATGCGCTGGCGGGCATGGCCCTGGTGTTCCCGGTGGTCATGCTGATGCAGATGACCTCGGCCGGCGCCATGGGCGGCGGCATCGCGTCGGCCATCGCCCGCGCCCTGGGCGCCCGGCGGCGGGACGATGCCGATGCGCTGGTGCTGCATGCGCTCGCCATTGCGGCGGTGTTTTCGCTGGTCTTTACCGTGGGCGTGGTGGGAGGAGGGCGCTGGCTCTACACCCGCATGGGCGGCACGGGCGGCGCGCTGGATGCCGCGCTGGTCTATTCCAACTGGGTGTTCGCGGGCGCGTTTCTGGTGTGGCTGTTCAACACCCTGTCGGCCGTGATCCGGGGTACCGGCAACATGGCCGTGCCGGCCTATGTCACGGTGCTGGGCGCCTTCGTGCTGGTGCCGTTGTCGCCACTGTTCATCTTTGGCTGGGGCCCCATGCCCGGCCTGGGCATCGCTGGCGGGGCCATCGCGCTGATGGCGTACTACCTGATTGGCAGCGCGGTGCTGGCAGCCTACCTGTGGTCGCCGCGCAGCCTGCTGCGGCCATCGTTGGCGCACATCCGGTTCCGCTGGACTCTGTTCAAGGACATCCTGCGGGTCGGGCTGGTGGGCACGGTCTCCACCGTCGCCACCAACCTGGCGATCGGCGTCACCACGGCGCTGGTGGGCGGCTTCGGCACGGCGGCCATCGCGGGCTACGGCACCGCGTCGCGCCTGGAATTCCTGCTGGTGCCCTTGGTCTTCGGCCTGGGTGCACCGCTGGTGGCCATGGTGGGCACCTGCATTGGCGCGGGCCAGCGTGAGCGGGCCTTGCGCGCCACCTGGATCGGTGCCGGCATGGCATTTGTGATGGCCGAGGCGATTGGCTTGTGGGCGGCTGCGTTTCCCAACGCGTGGCTGTCCTTGTTCAACAGCGATCAGGCCATGCTGGAGGCCGGCGCGCTGTATCTGCGCACCGTCGGCCCGGTGTACGGCTTTTTCGGCCTGGGCCTGGTGCTGTACTTTGCCTCGCAAGGGGCAGGGCGCCTGCTCTGGCCCGTCATCGGCAACATCACGCGCCTGGCGGTGGCGGTGACGGGCGGCTGGCTGGCGCTGCGCTGGGGCGGCGGCTTGGCGGCGGTGTTCGCCGCACAGGGCGTGGCGCTGGTGCTGTATGGCGTGGTCAACGCCTGGGCGATTGCAGGCGGCGCCTGGTTCGGCCCGGTCGGCTGGCCGCGCAGCATGGCGGGCCTGCTGCGGCGCATGCCGCAGGCTTGAAAATTGAATAAAAATTGCCGCCAGCGCATATACATCAAGCGCTGACAGCTATCAATTCAATAGCAATTCGGCGCGTCAGACCGGAACGGTGTAGTTCAGCGTCATGCGCCCGCCATCCACGGTCACGATCTCGCCGGTCACATAGCTGGCGGCATCGCTGGCCAGCCAGGCCACCACATCGGCAATCTCCGACGGCTCGCCCAGCCGCTTCATGGGGGTGCGGCTCATGATCTTCTGCTTGGCCTCGTCGCTGGTCAGCACGGCCTTGGCGGCCAGCTCGGTGGCGATCGTGCCGGGGGCCACGGCGTTCACGCGAATATTCTTGTCGGCCAGCGCCAGGGCCATCACGCGCGTGAGCTGGTTCACGCCGCCTTTGCTCACGTTGTAGCTGGCGATATTGGGGATGGTGAGCACGCCATTGACCGAGCTCATGTTGACGATGGCGCCGCCGCCCGAGACCACCATGGCGCGCGCTACGGCCTGTGCGACAAGAAACGAGCCTTTCAGGTTGACCCGCAGCACGGCATCGAAATCGGCCTCGGTCACGTCCAGAAAATCCGCCGCGCGAAAGATGCCCGCGTTGTTCACCAGCACGTCGATGCGCCCGTGGGCCGCCAGGGTCCGGGCCACCAGCGCATCCACCTGCGCCTTGTCGCCCACATCGCAGCGCACATACAGCGCGCCCAGTTCCTGCGCCAGCCCCTGGCCGCGCGCATCGTCCACATCCGCGACGACCGTTTTGGCGCCCTCGGCGGCAAACCGCCGCACGCAGGCCTCGCCAATGCCCTGGGCGCCGCCAGTGACGATGCAGACCCGGCTCTGGTGGCCGAAGTGGATGGAAGAAGACGGAGTGGATGGGGTCGTGCTGGGGAGGGTCATGGAGAGGATGGTAGCGGCTGATGGCGGCACGGATCTGGCGGGGTTTGGTGGCTCCCCTATGATTTTATACGATGTATATTATGTTAAATAACAAATATCATTGAGCGCGCTTGAGTTCGAGCATCCCTTCGCGGCACGCTCTGCGCAACCCCGCGCTCTCCTTGGATGAAAGATCCCGGATGACCGCCCGGGCCAGCTACGGCGTGCGGTTGACGGTCAGCCAATACGACCCGGCCTGACAGACCACATCCGCCATCTCGTCAAAGTCCATGGGCTTGACCACATAGCTGTTGACCCCCAGGTCATAGGACAGTGTCAGGTCCCGCTCTTCCTGGGACGACGTCAGTATCACCACGGGAATGCGGCGCGTGCGCTGGTCCTCCTTGATGGCGCGCAGCACCTCCATGCCATCCACCCGCGGCATCTTCAGATCCAGCAGCACCAGCTTCGGGCTGGTTTCATCGTGCTGTTGCGAATACTCGCCAAGCCGAAACAGGTAGTTGATGGCCTGTTCGCCATCCTTGACCCACAGCATCTTGTTGGCAAATCCCCGCTTCTTCAGGGCGCGGATCGCCAGCTCCGCGTCGTTGGGACTGTCCTCTACCAGGAGGATGTCGATTTCTTCAAACAGCTCCATCGCGGCTCTCCCGTGGGACAGTGAAATAAAACGTCGCGCCTTCGCCCAGGTTGCCATCGGCCCAGACGCGGCCTCCGTGGCGGTGGACTATCCGCTGGACCAAGGCGAGACCTACGCCCGTTCCCGGAAATTCGCTGGTGTCGTGCAGGCGCTGAAAAACGCCGAACAGCTTGGCCTTGTACTTTGGATTGAATCCGGCACCATTGTCACGCACAAAGAAAATGTGTTCCTGATCGTCCGTGATGGCACCGATTTCAATGCGTGGATTTTCCTGTTTCGAGCTGAATTTGAGGGCGTTCGACAACAGATTGGTCCACACCTGTCCGAGGAGCACGCGGTCTCCCGTCGCCACGGGCATGGCGCCGATGTGAAGCTGGACGCGGCTGAAATCCTCGCGCTCCTTGAGCGCATTCCAGGTGGCCAGCACCAGCACCCCCATCTCCACGTCACTCACCTTGAGCGCACGCCGCCCCAGCCGAGAAAAGGCGAGCAGGTCGTCGATGAGCACGCCCATGCGCCGCCCCTCGTTCTGGATGATCTGGATTTTCCGCCGGGCCTCGTCGTCCAGGTTCGCGCCGTGGTCTTCCATCAGCGCCTCGGAGAAGCCAACGATCCACCGCAGGGGCGCGCGCAGGTCATGCGACACCGAGTAGCTGAAGCTCTCCAGTTCCTGGTTGGCGGTTTCCAGCTGCAAGGTGCGCTGGGACACCCGCTGTTCCAGCTCCGCGTTGAGCTGGCGCACGTCCTGGTCGGCGCGCCGGCGCTCCTGCGCTTCGCGCTCCAGGGCCCTGTTGGCCGTTTCCAGGTCTTCGGCGCGCCGGCCGATCTCCGACAGCATGTCGTTGAACGCATCCGCCAGATAGCCCAGCTCGTCCTTCGTCGTCTTCTGCACGCGCAGTGAAAAGTCCTTGCGCTCCGTCACCTGGCGCGCCACGTTCGTGACGGCGAGGATGGGCTTGGTCAGGGCCGACTGAAGCCATGCCGACATGCCTGCCGCCACCAGCAGGCTCAGCCCCATGACGCTCGCGAGGATGCCCAGGTAGCCCCGAAACCGTTGCGCCAGTTCGTAGTCCGCGCTCATGTAGACCGTTCCGACGATCTCCTTGTTTTCGAGAATCCGCTTGAAAACGACCAGTTCGCCGTCTTGCAGTCGCACGCCGTCGGCTTCGGGCAATGCAGGGACCTTGTGCTCGGCATGGGCACCCGCACCGCGGTACTGGGCCACCATCTTTCCGCGGGCGTTGTAAATGGCGGCTGCCCGGATCTGGCGCCGGGTTTCCAGCAGGGACAGGTTTTCCTCTGCGGATTTGTGGTCGTCAAACGCCAGGGCGGGGCCTGTCGCGCGCCCCAGGATTTCGGCCTGCGTCAGCAGGTCACTGGTCACGTTCTGCTTGTAGGCCTGGAGTTCATACAGGGCGAGCGCGGTTCCCGCCACCGACAGCGACACGAAGGTTGCCGCGAGCATCGCCAACGCGAACTTGTGGCGCAGCGAGCGTGCTATGGCGTTGAGCATCTAGCGCCCTTCGGCGTGGACTCTCTGGGCCACCGCGAGCAAGCGGGAGCTGAGGCGCAGCCCGCTTTTTTCCACGGGCGCCAGCGCAACCTCGAAACGCACATGGCGATCCACCAGCAGAAAATTGATCATGCCGCCCAGCGCAAGGCCTGCGGGCTCCTCGGTGACTACCAGGATGGGCTGCGCCTGCAATGTGCCCCGCACGGGTTTCAGGCGGGCGGCGTCCCCCTTGCCCACAAACAGGATCGCCACGTCCTCCAGCGGGTCTCCGGCCTTAAGCCGGCTCACCACGATGCTGCGCGAATGGATCTTGCGCCCCTGGACGATCTGCACCAGTTCATCTGCAATGGGATCGGCCCCCAGCACGCCGATCGTGAATGGCGTCTCCACGCTGCCCAGAAAGCCTTCGGGCCAATCCACATACCCGGCAAACTTGTACAGGAACGCGGCCTTGATCTGCGACTCGTCGTTCGGCCAGTCCGGCTGGGCGGCGCAGGGCCCGCAGGCCAGGCCGACCAGGAGCACCCACAGCGCCACCCCTCGCTCCAGCCGCCACGGCGATCTCCAGGTGTTCACAGAGACCACCTGACTCGCAACGCCACGTTGCGCGGAATTTCCCTGCGGTTCAGTGCCGCATTGAATTCCGGGTGGGATCCGTCGAACAGGTTCTGGCCCACGATCGACAGTTCAACGCCAGGCCGCACCGTCCAGCCAAAACGCAGATCGACGGCCGTGTACGCAGGCACGGCGGGGTCCGGCAAGGCCCCTACCCTGCGCACGATGACATCGAGCTCCTGGCGGTGGGGCAGATTGAGCCCGGCACGCAGCATCCACTGGTGGCGGGGATCATTGCCCAGCGCGCGGGGCCCCTCGGGGTCCGAGCTGCCCGGCCGGACCCGAAGGTTCTTGCGCAGCAAGGACAGCCCGCCCGCAAGGCGCAGATGGCGTGCCGCATGCCATTCACCCCAGGCTTCCAGGCCCCAGGTCTTTCCCTCGATCATGTTCTGCACCTGTGCCCCGGGAGGACGCTGACCGCTGCGCAATTTGTCCCAATGGTGCTGAAAGGCGGTGACGGAGTAGGAGAGCGAGGCCGAGGGCTGGGAGCGGTAGCCCAGCTCCAGCACCTTGGCGATTTCCGACTGGAAATCCGGGCCTCCGGCGATCAGAAATGGGGGGTTCGGGGGCAGGCGTATGTCGCGGTCCAGGCGTGCCGGGGCCCGTACCGCCCGCGACACGGCGCCCCACCAGAGCTGCTGCGGGCTCGGTTTCCATTCGAAGCGCGCACTCGGAAGCGACTCCATCCCCGTGAAGTCATTCTTCTCCAGTTTGGTGCCAAGCGTCAGGTTGAGGCGGTCGGTCAGCTTGAATTCATCCTGCACAAACACATTGGCCCAGCGCAGCGAAGCTGCTGCTGGCGTGAATCCAAATATCACGCCAGGGCGGATGTCGTCCCGGGCCTGCCTGTATCCCCCGCCCCACAGCAGCCGGTGGGCTCCCAGGGGCACGCCATGCTGGAACTCCACATCCAGAACCCGCTGCCGCGGCTGGTAGAGGAAGGCATCCTTGCGGTCCGTATAGTCGTAGTAGGCCTGCAGGCGAACGTCCTGCCCTGCCGGAAGTTTTCGCGTCAAGCGCCCAAGAACGTTGCCCCCCGACGCCTCGACCCGCCCCAGGTCAAAGCGGCCAAACAGGCCACGGCTGTCGGTGGCCCCAGCGTATACGTCGCCCTGAAAGGTCAGTTCGCTGCCATTGTCCACCCAGTCCGCGCGCCATCCCATTTGCCCGCGCGAACGTCCATCCGTTGCCGCGGCACTTCCGGTCTGTACCACGGGCCGGGTCGCGTCGCCCTTGGCGTAGACACGGAACGTCCCCCCTCCTCCCAGCACGCCGCCATATCGGAACGATGCGTCCCGGCCCTGATTGCCGGCACCCACGGCGACAAGCCCGCCCTGGGTGCTGGCGGAGGATTTCGTGATCACGTTGATCACGCCATTGACGGCGTTGGCGCCCCACAAGGTACCTCCCGGTCCACTGATGACCTCTATCCGGTCAACATCTTCCAGCATGACGTCCTGTTGGTCCCAGAACACCCCGGAGAAAAACGGCGTGTAGACCGTGCGGCCGTCGATCAACACCAGCAGCTTGTTGCCAATGGCATTGTTGAAACCGCGCGCGCTGATCGCGTACTGGCTCGCGTCCAGGCGGGCCACCTGGAGATTGGGCGCCAGCCGCAATGCCTCGGGCAGCGTGGAGGCGCCGGAGCGGCGGATGCTGTCGGAGGTGATCACAAAGATGGCGGCGGAAGCATCCCCGAGGAACTCGGGGTGCCGGGCCGCGGAGGTGATCTGGATGCTTGCCAGTTCTTCCAGTGAGAGTTCGGCAAGCGCGGAGGCTTTGTTATCCTGGGCCTGGATCGGCGACAGGGACAGGGCCAGCAATCCTGCCAAGCATGCTCTGGGTTGAATCACCGCCTGCCTCCCCGGGTTTGTGGATGCCAAGCCGTCAGCGCCGACTTGGAAACAATGGTAGGTTGAAAACCGGGTATTGCCTACCGTTCAACGGCGGCCGCGCACGCGAACCGCGCAAATTAAGAATCTCTTGATACCTGGGGTGCAGCCCCCTAGACTCGTCTCCACACGGCAGTGTTCCACAGGGGTGTCCCTGTGGCAGGAGGAATATTTGCAAGTGGTCCCCTTGAATATCCTGATGGTCGAGGATGAGCCCAACGACGCGGAACTCGTAGCGCACGCGTTGCGGCGCGCGGCGTTCAACTTCACGAGCCGCCGCGCGGACACCGAGGAGCGGCTGCGCCATGAGCTGCGGGTGGATGTGCCGGACATCATCCTGTCCGACTTCAGCATGCCGCGCTTCAGTGGCCTCGATGCCCTGTCGGTGGCCAGGGAGGTGTGTCCGGACGTCCCGTTCATCTTCGTGTCGGGAACCATCGGGGAAGAGAACGCCATCAATGCCCTCAAGAGCGGGGCGACGGACTACATCCTCAAGCATGACCTGGGGCGGCTGGCCCCCGCGGTCCGCCGCGCCCTCAATGACGCCCTGTCGGCACGCGAGCAAAAGCGCACGCAGGAGGCGCTAAGGCACAGCGAATTGCGGTTTCGGCTGGCGGCCTCCACCGGCGATGTGTGGGACTGGAATGTCGACACGGGCATCGCGCAAATCTCCGCGCAATGGAAATTTCGCCTGGGCTACCAGGACCATGAAATAGAAAATACCGCGGCGGCGTGGCTGGGCCTGCTGGAGCCGTCCGACCGCCAGATGGTGCTGGACGCTTTCGCTGCCCACATCAGGCAGCAGGTTCCCTACGACGTCGAATACCGGGCACTCGCCAAGGATGGCTCCTACCGCTGGTCGCATGCCAAAGGACAAGCCGTCTGGGATGAAAGCGGCAAGGCAACCTATATGGCGGGCTCCGTGGTGGACATCACCGAGCGCAAGAATGCGGAGCTCAAGGTCAAGCGTCTCAACAGGATCTATGCGGTATTGAGCAGCATCAACTCGCTGATCGTGCGGACGCAGGATCGCAAAGAGCTGTTTCACGAGGCCTGCCAGATCGCCGTCAATGCAGGGGGTTTTCGCCTGGCCTGGATCGGCATCGCTGACATGGAAGAGCAGCATGTGGCCGCGGCGGCCTGGGCAGGGGCCGGAGAAGATTACATCGAGCACATTCCCATGGGGCTGAATGTTCTCGAACGTGAGAACCACGGCCTGGTGGGCGAATGCGTCGGGAGCTCGGAAACCATCCTGGTTCAGGACGTCAGAACCGACCCGAGAATTGTCCTGAGGGACGAGGCAATCAACAGGGGATTTCAGAGCTTTGGCCTGTTCCCGCTGTCGGTGAACAAGAAAGTCATCGGACTGATGGCACTGTATGCGTCCGAGAGAGATTTCTTTGATGATGCCGAAATCCAGCTTCTGCAAGAACTGGCCTCTGACATTGCCTTCTCGCTGGACCATCTTGAAAAATCCGAGCGGCTCAACTACCTGGCCTACTACGATGCACTGACGGGGCTTCCCAATAGAAGCCTGTTGCAGGACCGCCTGGACCAGCTGATTCAAGGCGCCGCCAGCACTGCGGAGGACGCGGCGTCTGTGGCCTTGGTCTGGATGAACATCGACCGGTTCAAGAATATCAACGATACCCTGGGCAGGCATGCGGGAGACGCGGTGATCCAGGCGGTGGCCAGGCGGCTGGTGGAAGCCCTGGGCTCCAACGACAAGATTGCCAGAATGGGTGCCGATCATTTCGGCATCATTGCGACCTATCGCAGTGTTCCCGCGGAAATAGCGCATCTTTTGTCGGAAAAGATATTCCCCTTGATGGACCGTCCATTCGTTGTGGAGGGGAAAGAGCTGTACCTGACTTTTCGCACAGGCATATCCCTCTATCCGGACGATGGGCGGGAGGCGGACATGCTGTTTGCGCATGCGGAAGCCGCATCGCGCGAGGCCGGTGCGGCCAAGGGACGGTATCAGTTCTATACCGCCTCGATGAATACCCGTGTGCACAGCCAGCTGAGCATAGAAAGCAAGCTGCACAGGGCCTTGGAGAACGACGAGTTCGTTCTGCACTACCAGCCCAAGGTCGCGCTCCTTGACGGAAAAATCACCGGCATGGAGGCACTCATTCGCTGGAATGACCCCGAGTCAGGATTGGTTCCACCTTCGGTTTTCATTCCCATCCTCGAAGAAACGGGAATGATCATCGATGTGGGCCAATGGGTTCTGGAAAGAGCCATTCGCGACCATGACAAGTGGCGCAGCCAAGGATTGACACCTCCAAGGATCGCCGTGAATGTTTCAGCCGTCCAGATGCGGCGGTCCGATTTCTCGAAGATCCTCGGCCTTTGCCTTAAAGGCAGCAAGGGCGGTGAAGTCCCCATCGATATCGAGATCACGGAAAGCCTCTTCATGGAGGATATTGACGTGAACATCCAGCGCCTCCACGACATCCGTGAAATGGGTGTCCGCCTGGCGATCGATGATTTTGGGACGGGCTATTCTTCGCTGGCCTATCTGAAGCGGTTTCCCATCGATTATTTGAAAATCGACCAGAGTTTCGTCAAAGAGGTCATCTACGACCCCGATGCCGCTGCGATCTGCACTGCGATCATCGACCTGGCCCACAATCTCAAGCTCAAGGTCATTGCCGAAGGCGTGGAAACAGAGGCGCAAATGAGCTATCTGCATCGCAAGAAGTGCGATGAAATCCAGGGGTACTATTTCAGCAGGCCGGTACCTGCCGAGGATTTTGGACGCCTGCTGGCCGATGGCGTCACCCTCAGGATTCCCCAAAAATCCGCAGAACCCCCCAAGAGAATTCTGATCGTGGACGATGAACCAGGAATACTGGCTTCGATGCGGCGTCTGTTGCGGCGTGATGGGTATGAAATATTGACCGCCAACAGTGCAAAAGATGGTTTCGACATCCTGGCGCAACAAGAAGTGCAGGTCATTCTTTCGGACCAGCGCATGCCCGAGATGTCTGGAACGGAATTTCTCTCCCGGGCGCGGGAACTCTACCCCGAAACCATCCGGATTGTTCTTTCAGGGTATACCGATCTGGAATCCATTTCGGACGCGATCAACCGAGGCGCCATCTATAAATTTCTGACGAAGCCCTGGGACGACGATCTGCTGCGGGAAAATATCCGCGAAGCATTCAGGCACCATGACGCTGCCCAGCGCAAAGGCGCTTGAATGGCGCAAACCGCCCCGGGGATTTTGAAGGCCCAGGGCTGTGGGGCCGCGGTCCTTAGCTGTCCGGCCCCAGGACTTCTCCATTCGGCCCCCATGTCACATGGGTCAGTCCCGGCTCCAGAGCCTCCAATCGGCGGCGTTCCAGTTCCGTGGCGCTGAGTTGGCCAAACTCGTGACGCCCGACATCGGCCAGATCGTTCTCGTGGCGAAGCTGATCGGCCCGCTCCAGGGCCGAGCGCACATGCCCGAGAAGGTCTTTCTCATCCCAAGGTTTCAGCAGGTAGCGGAAGACTTCCGCATCATTGACCGCCCGCATCAGGTTTTCCGAATCTGACGATGCGCTCAGCACCATCCGCACCGCCCTGGGCTGAATGGTCCGCACGAGGCTCAGAAACTCCACGCCGGTCATCAGGGGCATCCGGTAGTCCGAAATCACCACATCGAAAACGGCCTCTCTCAGCTTGGCCAATGCCACTTCCGGTTCCACCGTTTCTTCAATGCGCAGATCAGCCCCGAGTCCCGCTCGCAGGCTCCGCTTTATCGCCGCCAGGACATGGGGCTCGTCATCCAGTAGGAGAATTCTCTGCATGCCTGAGTCCTTCGTATTACGGTTTGATCGGCAGGATCATTTCAATACCGTCCCGTCCCTCGCGCAACCTCAGCCGCTTGATCAGCTCGGCCGTCAGCACGTGGTCCGCCGCGAGCAGCACGGCGCCTTCGGTGGACAGGAGGTCCCGCGCCAAGATCATTCCCGGCCGCAGCTGTACGGTGCGCAACATGCGCGGGGGCGTTTCCGCGCCGGGCGCAGCCTTCAGCAGCATTTGCAGGAAGACATCGACGACTTCGGGGTGGAACTGGGTCCCCCTGCCCCGCGCGATCATCGACCTGGCATCCGCGGCATTCAAGGGCGTGGAGCTGAGGTGGCCGATTTGCAGGTCGTCATACGTGTCCGCCACGGCGAGAATGCACGCGCCCATGGGAATCATCTCCCCCACCAGGCCATCCGGATAGCCCAGGCCGTCGTGCCGCTCATGGTGGCTTCGGATGATGTTGGCCACCGCCTGCATGTCGTCAAGCGCCATGAGCGCCTGCTCCCCGAGCACGGCGTGACGGCGGTACTGGACGGTTTCTTCCTCGGATAGCTTGGGAACAGGCCGGGCCAGCAGGGTATCGGGCAAGGCGATCTGGCCGATGTCGTGCATCAAGCCGGCGATGAACGCGTCCTGCTGGTCCGCCTCGCTCATGTTCATGGCGCGCGCGGTGCGGCGGGCCAGGTCCGCCACGCGCCGTGAATGGCCGGAGAGCTGCCCTCCCCTCCACTCCATCAGGTTGGAGAACACCTTGATGGAAGTGAGGTAGTTTTTCTTGATCTTCTGGCTCAGCTGGAGCAACTCACTGGTGCGCGCAGCAACCTTTTCCTCCAGGGTCTCATTGAGCTCCATCAATGCCTGGTTCTTGGACCTGAGAAGGGCCTCCAGGCGGTCCTTTTCATGCTCCAGGGCATGGCGCTCGAACACCTGGTGGGCCGTCGCAAGCACTTCCCCGTCATCCCAGGGCTTGGTGATGTACCGATAGACTTCACCGCTGTTGATGGCCGCGATGGTGGATCCGATGTCCGCGTACCCCGTCAACAGGATTCGCGTCGTTCGGGGCCAGCGCTGGCGCACCTGCTCCAGCAACTGGGCGCCGCTCATTCCTGGCATCCGCATGTCGGAGAAGATCAGGTCCACGGGTTCCTGCTCCATCTGGGCAATCGCCTCGGCACCGCTGGTGGCGGTCGTTACCTGGTATCCACTGCCCCGGAACAGGCGCTTGAGCGAAGCCACGATGTTGGGCTCGTCGTCCACGCACAGAATTCGCCAGACGCGTGCATCCTCCTGCGGTTGGCCGACCTCCGGAGACAAGGTCGGAAGAGCGGCCGTGAGGTCGATATCGGCGTTCACCCCTTACGCCTCCGCTGCGTGGCGTATCGGCAGCGTGACGCGAAAGCGCGTCCCGACACCCGGTTCGCTGAAGACATCGATGCTTCCCAGGTGCTTCTTGACGATTCCGTACGAAAGCGAAAGGCCCAGCCCGGTGCCCTTGCCGACCGCCTTGGTGGTGAAGAACGGATCGAAGATGCGCCCCAGATTCTCCTTGGCGATGCCCTCGCCCGTGTCCTGGATCTCCACCCACACCCGTGAGTCGTCGGCGCCGGTGAGGATGGTGATGGTGCCCCTGTCCGCCTGAATGGCATGGGCGGCATTGACCAGGAGGTTCATGAAGACCTGGTTGAGTTCGGAGGGGAGGCATTCGATGTCGGGAAGCTCCCCATATGCCTTGACAACGTCCGCCTTGTATTTGATTTCGTTGTTGACGATGTTCAGGGTGGAATCGATGCCGTGGTGCAGATCGGCCAGCACCCACTTCTGGGAGGTGTCTACCCTCGAGAAGTCCTTGAGGTTCTGAACGATGTTGCGCACGCGGGTAATGCCGTCTTTCGATTCCGCCATCAAGGAGGGAATGTCTTCCTTCAGGAAATCCAGTTCTATTTTTTCGCGCAATGCCTTGAGGCGCACCGCCACCGGGGTATCACCGAGCGCAGACTCCGCCTCTTCATAGGCCGCGAGCATCTGGAACAGGTCGCTCAGATAGCGCTCCAGGGTGCCGAAATTGGAGAATATGAATCCAATGGGGTTGTTGATTTCGTGGGCGACACCCGCGGCCAGCTGCCCGATGGATGCCATCCTTTCCGACTGCATCAGCTTGTCCTGCGCATCCGAGAGCTTTGCATTGAGCTGCGTCAACTCTTCGTTGGATCGCAGCAGCTCCTTGACCCTGTCTTCCGTGGTGTCAGGGGACGACACTGCCGACGGCGTGTCCATGGTGCTTTCGCGAAGTAGTGGGTCGTGAGAATTCATGTAGGGCACCTCTTTCAGGCCAGGAGTGCGTGGCAGACAACCTCATGCTGCTCTGCCACCGCATCGAAAACTGCCATGTAGTCACCGTCGGCCAGTGCCAGTCTGCCCCAGGCATCCAGGGCCAGCAAGGGCACCATATCGTTTTCCTTGTGAGAAAGATCCAGGCCGTGCGCAATGTTGTCGGCGACATGCACGAGGTCCGTCAGGCACAGGCCGCTGGCAGGCGGCGGGCGGTGGTGGCATGAAATGGCCGCAACAATCTCCGGCGCAAAATGCCAATGCTCCGCGATCACCCCGCCGACCTCGGCATGGTCAACACCAAAATAGTGGCGCTCCGCGGCATGCATCAGGCAATCGTGTTCCAGCTGGTAAGCAATGGCCTGGGCATACTCGTCCTCGTAGGAGCTCACGAGCACCAGCCGCCCAATGTCATGCACCAGCCCCAGGGTGAACGCCGCATCCTCGTCCAATCGCGTGCGCTGCGCCAAGGCTCTGGCGGTGAGTGCCGTGCCGATCGCATGGCGCCAGAACGCATCAAAGTCGAACCCTTGGCAGCGGGAGTTCGCAAAACCGCCCACCAATCCCGCGGCCGTGGCCACGCTGCGCAGGGTGCGAAGCCCGAGAATCGCGGTGGCCTCTGCGATGGAGGTGACCTGGCGAGGAAGGCCATAGAAGGAAGAGTTCGCCAGCCGAAGCGTCTTGGCGGCGATGGCCTGGTCGTGCGATATCTTCACGGCCAGCTGTTCGGCGGAAACATGGCTGTCCCCAAAGGACTGGATCAGTTCCAGCACCACCGCGGGCAGCGCCGGCAGCTCATGGACACTGCGCAATATGGCATCTGCGGTGAGCTGCTTCATGGTGTCTCCGCGGAGCGATATCGCAGGATCAGATGAAACAGCGGATTGAGCTGGCCGGCTCGCATGGCAGGCCGGAACAGATGCAGCAGGCGTTTTTCCGTATGCGCCTGCTGTGTGGCTGGATCCAGCTTGTCGACAATGCCCGAAACACCTTCCGGCGGATTGACGAAGACGGTGTCGATTCCCCGCTGCTGCAGGCTGTTCAGGATCCCGCGCGTGATGGGCGTCCCCGCCGGGAGCAGAAGCTGTCCGTGCGCGTCCAGCACCGGCTGGGCCAGGAGCATCCCCTCCGGGGTCCATTCAATCGAGGTGGAAAGAGCTTGCATGGGAGTCCGTAGGTGTCAGGCCGCGCTGCTGGGAACCAGGACCAGCAGCCGCCCCCGTGAATGATTTTCCCCTCCCACCGATCTGCACACCACGCGAAACGCCCCGCCGGCAACCTGGACATCGTGGTAGCTCTGGTCCGCGAAATGCCATACCTTGCGAAGATCCTCCGGCAGGACCTGCTCCGCGTCCTGCCCGAGCAAAGCCGCCGTGGTGCCAAACAGCGCTTCGGCATCCGCGTTCACAAACGCCACCATGCCTTCCAGGTCGATCCCGATGACGGCGGCCGGAATATTGTCCAGCACCTCCCGCGCAACGCTCAGGCTACTCTCTTCACGGTGGATCTGCTCCCGCTGGTTCGCCAGCAGCTGTTGCAGGCGGTCATTGACCGCGCTGAGCTCCTCATTGGCACTGAGCACCGCATTGGCCAGGCGCCGATTCTCATCCGCCATCTCCTTCTGGGAGAACGCTTCCGCGACGTGGCTGCGAAGCCTCTCGTCATCCCAGGGCTTGGTGAGGAACTTGTAGATGGCCCCTTCATTGATGGCATCCGTGATGGATTGCAGTTCGGTATAGCCGGACAGAACCATGCGGATGGTGTCGGGATACAGCTCCTTGGCCCGGCGCAGAAACTCCACCCCCGTCATGCCGGGCATGCGCTGATCCGAAACGATCACGTCCACCGAATTCTCGGCCATCCGCTGCAAGCCCTGCGCGCCGCTGTTGGCGGTCACGATGTGATAGCCATCGCGGCGCAACAACCTGCGCAGCGCCGAAACGATGCTGTCCTCGTCATCGACCAGCAGCAGCGTGCGCCGGTGGGTGCGGCGCAGCAGCAGGTGCTCCGGCAGCGCCTGGCTTTTGCTCAGCAACGCGCTCATGTCGTCGGCGCAGACGGGTCCGCTGAAGTAGAAACCCTGCATCTGGTCGCAGCGGTTGGCGATGAGCAGCGCCAGCTGGCCTTCGGTTTCCACGCCTTCCGCCAACACCTTCATCTGCAGACTGTGCGCCATGTTGATGATGGCGCGCGTGATGGACACGTCCTGCGATGCCGCCGTGACGTCGTGGACGAACGAACGGTCCACCTTCACGACATCGATGGGCAGTGTGCGCAGGTAGCTCAGGCTGGAATAGCCCGTCCCGAAATCATCGAGCGAGATCTCGATGCCCAGCGCCTTCAGGTCGCCCAGAATCCGCGCGATGCGCGTGCTTTCGCCCATCAGGGCGCCTTCGGTAATCTCCAGTCCCAGCAGCCGGGGATCAAGGCCGGTTTCAATGAGCACCTTTTGTATCCGCTGGACCAGATCAGGCTGCTGGAGCTGGCGGGCCGAGAGGTTGACGGCAATCCGGAAGCTGGCGTGCCCGGCACGCTGCCACTCCAGCGCCTGGCGGCAGGCAGCGCGAAGCACCCATTCGCCGATGGGCACGATAAGGCCGGTTTCCTCGGCGACGCGTATATAGCTGGACCTGGGTATCAGGGTGCCGTCCGGGGAGTTCCACTCCAGGAAGGCCTCGGCGCCAATGACGGTTCCACTGACCAGTTCCAGCTTGGGCTGATAGTGCAGATCAAGCTCATTGCGCTCCAGGGCCCGGCGCAGCCCGGACTCCATGGCGAGCCTGGAGATGGCCTTGGAGTGCATGCCGGAGCTGAACACGCAGATCTGGTTCTTGCCCAGTTCATGGGCACGGTACATGGCCGCCTGAGCCTGCTGAAGCAGCTTTTCCGGGTCCTCGCCGTGCGCCGGGTACAGGGATATTCCGATGTCGCACGTCACCTTGATTTCGTTGTCGCCAATCGCGACGGGCAGCGACAGCGCATCCACCAGCGAGGCCGCGACGGTGCGCGCCAACTGCTCGTCCACATTGCCCTCGCGCGCCAGCACCAGCGAAAACTCGCCACTGCCAAAGTGCGCCAGCAGGTCATCCTCGAACGCCTGGGGTTGCAGCCGCGTTCCCACCTCCATGAGCAGTTGGTCCCCTGCCGCGTAGCCCAGCGATTCACTCACGAGCTTGAGCCGGTCGATCTCCACGCTCAGGACGGCAATCTGCCGCCCTTCCCGCGCCGCCTCGCGCATCCTCGTATCAAGATACTCCGTCAACGCGCTGCGGTTGGGCAATCCGGTCACTTCATCCGTGTTCGCAAGCTTGTCCAGCCGCTGCTCCGCCGCGCGCTGCAGCGTGATGTCCTGCAGGAGCGTGACCGTCCTGACCACCCGGCCCTCGTCGTCGGCGTCGGCCAGCACGCGGTGCAGCACCGTGCGCAAACTGCCGTCCGAATGAACGATGCGGTGCTGGAACTCGCAGACATCGTCAGGTGACACGCCTTCGCTGATCGCCTGCACATACGGCCGTTCCACAGCGGGAACCCGGGCCAGCAGCCAGTCCTTTCCGGCCGGAGCGTCCGTCTGGGGGATTCCGAAGATGGCGTGCATGCCGGACGACAGGGTGACGGTGCCTGACACCAGATCCATCTCGGCGGAGCCGATGCGGGCGAGTTCCTCGGCATTGCTGAACAACTGAGCGCGTTGCTGCGCGTAGCGGGTCGCCGTTCGAATGGCGCTGACATCGTGCAGCGTGACCAGATCCGCCGCTTCCTCCCCCAGAAAGATCCGCACGCCCCATACCTGGGCATTGAACTTCTCGCCATTCTTTCGCAGGCATTCGATCTCATAGGCTTTGCCGGGGACTCCGGCGACCCGCGCATTGGCCTGCTCGCGCACCATGTCCCGGTGCTCTGGCGCGCACAGCAGCATGGGATCCATGCTTTCCAGCATTTCCTCCTTGGTGTAGCCGAAAAGCTCCACGAGCTTGGGGTTCACGAAGAGGAATCTGCCCTTGCGAATCACAAATACGGCCGCTTGCACCTGCTCCACCAGCCGCTGGTAGTCGGCATCGGACAGATGAACCTCCGTGTCGAAGGGGGTGCCTTCGACTGTGTGGGTACTCATTGCAGAAAGCCTTTGCCGCCGGGGAAAGGGACGCAACCGAGTTCGTTCAACGGCGTCGGGTATTTGCGACTCAAAGGGGGACCCTCGACTCTGAAATTGGCCATGCGTTGCGAAGAATGAAGCAAGGCCGGCCGTGAGCCGGATGCCTCCTCATTGATCAGTGCCCAAGGGCCGCAATAGCCCGCTGCGGCGCACAAGGCTTGCTGGCAACTTTACCCATCTCGTTGCCGCTTGTCACGATATTGCGATCAATGCACCACGAGGGTATTCCCAGCAACGCGAAGGCGCTTTGCGCGGAGAATATGCGCCGGTGCCGCGGCCCCTTGCACGCCATTTTTTGCGCCGGACGCGGTAGGCGCCCGTCAACCCGGCGGGATGGAGGGAGCCCCTGGCGGGGCGGCGCAGAATTGCTCGAACAGCACGTCCAAGACCGCCAGGGCCTGCGGACTGGCGATCTCATAGTAGATGTGTTTCCCTTCCCGGCGCGTGTTCACCAGGCGTTCTTCGCGCAGTACGCCCAGTTGCTGGGACAGGGTCGGCTGGGAAACGCCCACCAGTGCTTCCAGCTCCCCCACCCTTTTCTCGCCTTGCGTGAGCTGGCACAGGAGGAGAAGGCGGTCGGGGTTGGACAGCACTTTCATCAGGCGGCAGGCAGCGTCGGAAGCGCGGCGAAGTCGGTCGAGGTCGCTCGCGGTGTCGATGGGCATGGTCATCGCTGTGGTTTCGATTCAGGTGTCATGGGTTGCGAGGGAACAAGTCTGCGCCAGCGCAGGACATCATCGCCGGCCCGGGTTTCCGCAGCGCCTTCGGATTTTGATGCTTCAGAGCGCGCCTTCAGCCCGGCAGCCTCGCGGGCGGCGGGTGCAGCGCGTGCCGCGGCCGCCCAAAAACGATACCCCTCACACTGAAACAACAGGCACCGGCCACAAATCAGTTTACATTTTGAGCGACGGTCTGTAAGACTGTTGCAAAAAAAGGGGGTCGACATGCTCTCCAGGTTTTCGGCGGCACGTTGCGTTGCCTGCTGGGTGAAAGTGGCGGTTCTGGTCGGACTCGCGCTGGCAGGGCCCGCGACCCATGCGCTGGACAAGCCCACGGGTCCCGTGGTCCTCACCATCGAGGGGGCGATCAGCCAGGCGAACAACGGTTCGCAGGCCCAGTTCGACATGGCGATGCTGGAAAAGCTGCCCCAGCACAGCTTCTCCACCCAGACGCCGTGGTATCCCAGCGCGGTCTCCTTCACCGGCCCGCTCCTGCGGGATGTCCTGGCGGCGGTCGGGGCGAAGGGGACGAGCATCACGGCCGTGGCGCTGAACGACTACAAGACGGAGATTCCCGTGGATGACGCCACGCGCCACGACGTGATCATCGCCCGCCTCATGAACAACCGCCCCATGCGCGTGCGCGAGAAAGGCCCGCTTTTCATCATCTACCCGTTCGATACCAAGGCGGAATTGCGCAGCGAGCTGTACTACAACCGCGCGGCCTGGCAGCTGAACGTGCTGCGCATCCGCTAGCGTCTGGGCCCTTGATCCCCAGCACCACGCCATGCTGCGCAGCAAACACCTTCTGCGGCTGATCATTGCGGGCCTGGTGGTGGCGTATGTGGCGATCGCCGGCGTGCAGTACCACCAGTACCGCAGCGTGGAAGCGGTCATGCGCCGGGGTGACGTCAACGCGCTGTGGTCGTTCCTGCAGCTCAGTGTCGAATACGAGAAGCTCGACCACGCGCTGCACCAGTTCGAGATCGATCCCGCCAGCATGCCCCCCGACCGCCTGGAGCTGCGCTACGACCTGTTCCTGAGCCGTTTCAGCGCACTGGAGAGCGGTACCGCCCGCACCCTGATGCAGGGAGAGCCCATCTACGGCAACGCCCTCGACGCATTGCAGAACTTTGTCGCCGCGGGAGACAGCCATTTTGGACAGAGTGTCGACGCGGCCTCCCGCCACGCGAACATGAAGCTCTTGCGGGTGGAGCTGAACAGGCTTCGCGACATCATCCAGGAACTGTCGCTGCAGGCATCGCGCATCTCGGCCCTGCTGGGCGACCGGCGCAATGCGGAAGTGAAGCGCCAGACACTGCTGACCACCGGGTTGACGGCATTCCAGGCCATCCTGACCTTCCTGCTCGCGTTCGCGATGGCCCGGCAGTTTCTCAAGCGCGAAAAGGCCAGATCCCTCGCCCTCGCAGCACAAGACGAACTGGTGGACGCCCTCAGGCGCAACGAGGAGGCGCTGGAAGCCCGCGTGGCCCAGCGCACGGAGCAGCTGCAGCAGGTCAACGCGGCATTGCGGGAACACGAAGATGAACTGGTGGTGGCCCAGGCCAAGGCCGAGGATGCATCGCGCATGAAATCCGACTTCCTGGCCAACATGAGCCATGAGATCCGCACGCCCATGAACGCCGTGATCGGCATGAGCCATCTGGCCCTGGGAACGGAGCTGACCGCACGCCAGCGCGACTACATCGAGAAGATCCAGCGGTCGGGCCAGCACCTGCTGGGCCTGATCAACGACATCCTGGATTTCAGCAAGATCGAGGCGGGCAAGCTCGAGGTCGAGGTGGTGGATTTCGACCTGCATGGCGTGCTCGACAACGTGGCCAACCTGCTGAGCGACAAATGCGCCGCCAAGGGCCTGGAGCTGATGTTCGATGTGGACTCGCACCTGCCCGCCGACCTGCGGGGAGATCCGCTGCGGCTGGGGCAGATCCTCGTCAACTACGCCAACAATGCGGTCAAGTTCACGGACGAGGGCGAGATCATCGTGCGGGTCCGCGAGGCGGCGCGGGATGCCCAGGGCGTGCTGCTGCGCTTCGAGGTGCAGGACACCGGCATTGGCCTCACCGAGGAACAGCAATCAAGGCTGTTTCGCTCTTTCGAGCAGGCCGACACTTCCACCACGCGAAAGTACGGCGGTACCGGGCTGGGGCTGGCCATCTCCAAGAAGCTGGCCGGCCTGATGGGCGGGGACGTGGGGGTGCAAAGCCTGCCCGGCCGGGGGAGCACGTTCTGGTTCACGGCGCGGCTCGGCCTGGGAGACTCCACCCAGCGCCCGCTGCTGCCGGAGCCCGACCTGCGTGGGCGCCGGGTGCTGGTGGTGGACGACAGCGAACAGGCGCGGCAGATCCTCGCGGAGCTGCTGTCCAGCATGAGTTTTTCGGTGACGCTCGCCAGCTCAGGGGCCCAGGCCGTGGAACTGGCACGCGCCGCCGGCGAGGCTGGGCGGCCCTGTGAAATCGCCTTTCTCGACTGGAAAATGCCCGGCATGGACGGGTTCGAAACCGCCCGCCAGCTCGCACGGCTGCCCCACCCTCCCCGCCCCGTCATCGTCACCGCGCATGGCCGCGACGATGTGCTGGACGAACTCACCCGCACGGGCGTCGGGCTGATGCTGACCAAGCCGGTGAACCCATCACAGCTGTTCGATGCCGCCATGCGGGCATTGGGCGGAACACAACGGGTGGACGAAGCGCGGCGCCTGCCGCCCCCGGCGCGGGGCGCAGGCCTGGACTCGATCCGGGGTGCGCGCGTGCTGCTGGTGGATGACAACGACCTGAACCAGCAGGTGGGCCGCGAACTGCTGGCCAGTGCCGGGCTGGTGGTGGATGCGGCCGCCAACGGCCAGGAAGCGCTCGACATGCTGGCCCGCGGCGCCTACGACATCGTGCTCATGGACATGCAGATGCCGGTGATGGACGGCCTCACGGCCACCCGCCGGCTGCGTGAGAACCCAGCCTGGGCGCGCCTGCCCGTGCTGGCGATGACGGCCAACGCAATGAGTGGCGACCGCGAACAGTGCCTGAACGCCGGCATGAACGGCCACATCGCCAAGCCCATCGACCCGGAGGCCCTGTTTGCCGCGCTGCGGCAGTGGATTGCACTGCCCCACACGGGGGGCACCGGCGATGCAGCGCTTGCAGCGCGGCCCACGGCGGATGCGCCCGCCGCGGCAATGGCGCCGGCAGCCGACCCCCTGGCACACATCGAAGGCCTCCATACGGCCGCCGGGTTGCGGCGGGTGCTGGGCAAACGCGCCGCCTACGAAAGCCTGCTGCGCAAGTTCGTGGTCGGCCAGGCCCACGCCGTGCCGGAGACGCGCGCCCATCTGGCGGAAGGCCAGCCGCAGGCGGCTCGGCGCGCCATGCACACGCTGAAAGGCTCGGCAGGCACCATTGGCGCGGTGGGCCTGGCCGAACTGGCGCATGCCGCGGAACAGGCCATCGCTCAGAACGCGCAGGCCGGCCCCCTGGAGGCCCTGCTGCAGCCGGTGGAAGCTGCCTGCCAGGCGCTGGTGACGGCCCTGCAGGAAGCCCTGCCTCCCGAGCCCGACGCCGCCACCAGCGCGGCCGCCGCGCCCCCTGGGTCACCACACGCGCTCATGGATGCGGCGCACGCCCGCGACCTCCTGGCACGCCTGGACGCCTTGCTGGCGGACAGCGACTCGGAAGCCGTGGAGCTGTTCAGGGACTCCGGCCCCAGCCTGCAGGCCCGGCTGGGGCCCGCCGCCTATGCCGACATGAAGCGGCTGCTGGAGAACTATCTCTTCGCCGACGCACTCGCGGTGCTGCGCCAGGCGTGGATTCCCGACGCACGACACACGGAGGACCCAGTTCATGAATAGTCCATTGGAATCAAGCGGCGGCAAATGCACGGTGCTGGTGGTGGATGACACGCCCGGCAATCTCTCCTTGATGAGCGACCTCCTGCGGCCGGACTACAAGGTCAAGCTGGCCCCCAGCGGCGAGCGCGCGCTGCAGATCGTGGCGGCCGAAAAACCCGACCTGATCCTGCTGGACATCATGATGCCGGACATGGACGGCTACGAGGTGCTGCGGCGCCTGCAGTTCAACCCCGACACCGAGGCCATTCCGGTGATTTTCCTCACGGCCATGAGCGCCACCGACGACGAGACGGTGGGACTGGAGCTGGGCGCCGTGGACTACATCACCAAGCCCGTCAACCCCGCCATCACCATGGCCCGGGTGCGCAACCATCTGCAGCTCAAGCGCGCGCGGGACCTGCTGGCCCACCACAACCACTTTCTGGAGCAGGAGGTGGCCAACCGCACGCGTGCCCTGGCCGAACTGCAGGACGCCACCATCCGTGCCATGGCATCGCTGGCGGAAACGCGCGACAACGAGACAGGCAACCACATCCGGCGCACGCAACACTATGTGGAAGCGCTGGCCCGCAAGCTGCAAAACCACCCGCGCTTTCGCGATGAGCTCACGGAGGATGCCATCGAGGTGATCTTCAAGTCCGCCCCCCTGCACGACATCGGCAAGGTGGGCATACCCGACCGCATCCTGCTCAAGCCGGGCAAGCTCACGCCCGAAGAATTCGAGATCATGAAGACCCACACCACGCTGGGGCGCGACGCCATCGTGGCGGCCGAAAGCGAAACCACGCAGGACAACCCCTTCTTCCGCTACGCCAAGGAGATCGCCTACAGCCACCAGGAAAAGTGGGACGGCTCAGGCTATCCCGAGGGGCTGGTGGGCAACACCATTCCCCTGTCGGCACGGCTGATGGCGGTGGCCGACGTGTATGACGCGCTCATCTCCGAGCGGGTCTACAAGCCCGCCTACTCCCACGAGCACGCGGTCGAGATCATCCGCGACGGCCGGGGCAGCCACTTCGATCCCGACATGGTGGACGCCTTCCTGTCGCTCTCCGAGGAGTTCCGGCGCATTGCCCAGCGTTTCGCCGACGGAGAGCACGCGCTGCAGGCCCAGATCGACCGCATGGCCAGCGACCTGACCGAGGAAGACCGCCTGGTGCCAGGCGGCCAGGGCGCCTAGCCGCAGATGCCCTCTTCATGCGGGTGGTGGCAAGGAGATTGCACGCTGCCACCGTCCTCCTGCGCTGCCATCGCCGCCGTCCGGTGGCCGTCCAGTCCCAGCTTGGCGAGCAGCCGCACGTCGGCATCCACATCCGGGTTGCCCGTCACCAGCAGCTTGTCGCCATAGAAGATCGAATTGGCCCCGGCCAGGAAACACAGTGCCTGCACGGCTTCGCCCATCTGCTGGCGCCCCGCGGACAGGCGCACGCGGGCCTTGGGCATGGTGATGCGGGCGACGGCGATCATGCGCACGAAGTCCAGCGGGTCGATGGGCTCGCTGTCGGCCAGCGGCGTGCCCGGCACGCGAACCAGGCTGTTGATGGGCACGGACTCGGGGTACGGGCTGAGGTTGGCCAGCTGCGCGATGAGCCCCGCGCGGTGCACGGGCGCCTCGCCCATGCCCACGATGCCGCCGCAGCACACGCTGATGCCCGCGCTGCGCACGTGCTGCAGGGTGTCGAGCCGATCCTGGTAGGCGCGGGTGCTGACCACGTCGGTGTAGTACTCGGGCGCGGTGTCGAGGTTGTGGTTGTAGTAGTCCAGGCCCGCATCCTTGAGCGCCTGCGCCTGGTGCGATTCGAGCATGCCCAGCGTGGCGCAGGTCTGCAGGCCCAGGCCCTTCACGGCGCCGATCAGGGCGCTGACCTTCTCGATGTCCCGGTCCTTCGGGGCGCGCCATGCCGCACCCATGCAGAACCGCGTGGCGCCGGCGTCCTTCGCGGCCTGGGCAGCCCGCACCACCTCGTCCACCTCCATCAGCTTGTCGGCCTTCACACCGGTGTCGAACTCGGCGGCCTGCGGGCAGTAGCCACAGTTCTCGGGGCAGCCTCCGGTCTTCACCGACAGCAGCGTGGCCAGTTCGATGTCTCCCTCGGGCCAGTGCTGGCGATGCACCGTCTGCGCTTCGAAAAGAAGGTCCATCAGCGGCCTGTCGAGCAGCGCCTGGATGGCGTCCACGCTCCAGGGGCCTTGCGGCGCTGGCGGCGCGGGCCGGCGATGCAGCTGAACGGTCTGGGTGGCCGCGGTGGCGGAGGTCATGGAAGTCATGGCGATCGGTTCCCTTCAAGTCATCTGCTCCATGGCGGCACGGGGTCGCCATCGGCAGGGGTTACACAGCGCGCGCGGCCTGGGCCAGGAGGTGGTCCGGCCGGTGCGCGGCGACGTGGGCGGATTCTGGAGGAGAAAAAGGCACAAACGCACGCCGAAGGGTCACAAAAAGTGCCAACAAAAGTACGTCGCCAACAGCCCCCAAGTCCTTGTTTTTTTGTGTGCAGAACACGGGATTTTCAGCGCATTTGACGGCAGGTTGGCGCGTGGTGGAACGCGACCATCGCGATGCAACCGCAACGCGGCGCTATCTGTGCCCATCTGCCGCCCCGCGTGGCCCAGGGGCGCCTGACGATGGGCGACGTTGGCGCATGCCGTCGCCCCCGCACCATCGGCAGCCAGCCGTTGTTCAGCCCAGCGCCGCGATCACCTCGGCCGGCGCCTGCACCAGCTCGATCAGAACGCCTTCGCCAGCGATCGGAAACTCGTCGTTGCTCTTGGGGTGCAGGAAGGTGATGTCATAGCCCGCAGCGCCCTTGCGGATGCCGCCGGGCGCAAAGCGCACGCCTTTGGCAGTGAGCCATTCGACCGCCATGGGCAGGTCGTCGATCCACAGGCCGATGTGGTTGAGCGGCGTGGTGTGCACGGCGGGCTTCTTGTCGATGTCCAGCGGCTGCATGATGTCCACCTCCACCTTCCAGGCGCCCCGCCCCATCGCGAGGATGTCTTCATCCACGTTCTCGCGCTCGCTCTGGAACGTGCCCGTCTGCGTGAGGCCCAGCATGTCCACCCACAGAGTCTTCATGCGTGCCTTGTCCGTGCCGCCGATGGCGACCTGCTGAATACCCAGGACTTTGAAGGGCCGGTCTTTTGCCGTCATGATTTGCTCCTTGATTGATAGCTATCGACGCAGTTTGTATTCGTGGAGGGCGCAGCTCGAGCGCGGCACCTCCCCTCCCGAGCAGCACACGCAAGACCACGGTCATCGCGGTGTGTGGCCAGGCCAGCGTGTTGCGCGGACCGGGGCGCTCGGCGGCATCACTGGAACTCAATGATCACGTCGTCCACCGCCAGCGACTCGCCCTTGCCCGCCACCACCTTGCCCACTACGCCATCCTGCGCGGCAAAGAGGATGTTCTCCATCTTCATGGCCTCGATCACGGCCAGTTTTTCACCGGCCTGCACCTTCTGGCCGGGCTGCACCGCCACATCCACCAGCAGGCCGGGCATGGGCGAAAGCAGGAACCTGGACAGGTCCGGCGGCGCCTTGAAGGGCATCAGCTTGTGCAAGCGTGCACCGAGGGGTGACAGCACGAGCGCATCGATCTGCGTGCCGTTGTGCGCGATGCGCAGGGCCAGCGGGTTCTTGCCCACGCCGCGCTCCACCCGCGCGGTAAACCCGGCGCCATTGCACTGGCCTTGCACCCGGATCTGGCCCAGCGTGGCGGCGCTGCTGATCTGGTAGCTCTTGCCGTCCACGGCCACCACGCTGGAGCCCGACTTGTCCTGGAAGTCGGTGACCGAGACCGCATGGTGCTCGTTCTGCCCCTCGGCCCCCAGCGTGACCACCACGAACTGCTCGCCCACCTTCACCTCGTGCCCTGCCAGCTGGCCGCTGATGCCCGAGGCGCGCGCACGGTAGCGGCGGTTCATGAAAGCGGCCAGCGCCACCAGGAACAGCGGGTCCTCGTGTGGCACGTCCTCGGAGTGGAAGCCCTTGCCGTAATGTTCGGCGATGAAGCCGGTGTTGAACTCGCCGGTCACGAATTTAGGGTGGGCCAGCAGGGCCGCCTGGAACGGAATGTTGCTGCTGATGCCCCGGATCACGAAGCCGTTGAGCGCCGCGCGCATCTTGGCGATCGCATGGTCGCGGTCGGTGCCGTGCACGATGAGCTTGGCGATCATCGAGTCGTAGTACATCGGGATCTCGCCGCCCTCATACACCCCTGTGTCCACGCGCACGCCCAGCTTCTTGTCGGTGTCGCCCTGGAACATGCTCTGCTCCGGCGGCTGAAAACGCACCAGGCGGCCGGTCGATGGCAGGAAGTTGCGGAACGGGTCCTCGGCGTTGATGCGGCACTCGATGGCCCAGCCGTCGCGCTTCACGTCGGCTTGCGCGAGCGGCAGCTTCTCGCCTGCGGCCACGCGGATCATCAGCTCCACCAGGTCCAGGCCGGTGATGCATTCCGTCACCGGGTGCTCCACCTGCAGGCGGGTGTTCATTTCGAGGAAGTAGAAGTCCTGGTCCTTGCCGACCACGAACTCCACCGTGCCCGCGCTCTGGTACTTGACCGCCTTGGCCAGCTGCACCGCCTGCTCGCCCATGGCCTTGCGGGTAGCATCGCTGATGAAGGGCGACGGCGCCTCTTCAATCACCTTCTGGTGGCGCCGCTGGATGGAGCATTCGCGCTCGTTCAGGTAGATCACGTTGCCGTGGCTGTCGCCCAGCACCTGGATCTCAATGTGGCGCGGCTCCTGCACGAACTTCTCGATGAAGATGCGGTCGTCGCCAAAGCTGTTGCGGGCTTCGTTCTGGCAGCTGGTGAAGCCTTCAAACGCTTCCTTGTCGTTGAACGCCACGCGCAGGCCCTTTCCGCCGCCCCCGGCCGAGGCCTTGATCATCACGGGGTAGCCGATGCCCTTGGCGATTTCCACCGCCTGCTCGGGGCCGCTGATGGCGTCGTTGTAGCCCGGGATGGTGTTGACCTTGGCCTCGTTGGCCAGCTTCTTGGAGGCGATCTTGTCGCCCATGGCCGCGATCGAATGCGCCTTGGGGCCGATGAAGGCAATGCCTTCGTCCTCGCAGCGCTTGGCGAAGGCTTCGTTCTCCGACAGGAAGCCGTAGCCGGGGTGCACGGCTTGCGCGCCGGTCTGCTTGCAGGCGGCAATGATCTTGTCGGCCAGCAGGTACGACTCGCGCGAGGGCGCGGCGCCGATGTGCACGGCCTCGTCGGCCAGCTTGACGTGGCGCGCTTCCTTGTCGGCGTCGGAGTAGACGGCGACGGTGGCGATGCCCATTTTCTTGGCCGTTGCAATCACTCGGCAGGCAATTTCGCCACGGTTGGCGATCAGGATTTTGGTGAACATAACAAGTTCCTCAAAAGGAAATTTCAAAAACCAGTAACTAGGACGGAAGGACAGCGCTGAAGTAACGTGTCAATGAAGCGCTGCTTTTCACGCGGCGACACCAAAACGCTTCGACCCGCTCCATAGCGAATGCATAAGCGGTCCAGCGACAGGGCGGGCGAGGAAATCCAACTGCGCGATGGCGAGACCTCGCATACATCGCCCAAGGCTATGCGCCAGCGGAACGGACCACTGCGAACCAGCAACTCCTCAGCCGTGAATGTGTAGTTGGTGTCAAGCGCCACCCACGCCGGCAGTACCAGCGCAAAGGCCAAGATGACCGCCACCAGCGCAAGCACCGGTGGCGTGGCGCCCGAATTCAGCACCAACGGCCCAGTAAGCCCTGCTACTGCGGTTATCGCCGTCAACGCAGCGAGCGGGCCGATGGCGACAAGCCATGAGTCCACTCTGGAGGGGAAGAACGCGCGGGTCTGTGCCATTTGCCTGCTGCCGATGCCCTGCTTACAGCGGGATGTTCCCATGCTTGCGCCATGGGTTTTCCAGCTTCTTGTCGCGCAGCATGACCAGCGACCGGCAGATGCGCTTGCGTGTCTCGTGCGGCAGGATCACGTCGTCGATAAAGCCACGTGCGCCGGCCACAAACGGGTTGGCAAAACGCTGTTTGTATTCCGCCTCGCGTGCGGCCAGCTTCACGGGGTCGTTCTTGTCTTCGCGGAAGATGATTTCCACGGCACCCTTGGCGCCCATCACCGCGATCTCGGCGTTGGGCCAGGCCAGGTTCACGTCGCCGCGCAGGTGCTTGGAGCTCATCACGTCGTACGCACCGCCGTAGGCCTTGCGGGTGATGACGGTGATCTTGGGTACGGTGCACTCGGCATACGCGTACAGCAGCTTGGCGCCATGCTTGATGATACCGCCGTATTCCTGGCTGGTACCGGGCATGAAGCCGGGCACGTCCACAAACGTGACCACGGGGATATTGAAAGCGTCACAGAACCGCACAAAACGCGCGGCCTTGATGGAGCTCTTGATGTCCAGGCAGCCCGCCAGCACCAGCGGCTGGTTGGCCACGATGCCCACGGTCTGGCCTTCCATGCGGGCGAAGCCGATCAGGATGTTCTTGGCGTACTCGGGCTGCAGCTCGAAGAAATCCCCGTCGTCCACGGTCTTGAGGATCAGCTCCTTCATGTCGTAGGGCTTGTTGGGGTTCTCGGGCACCAGCGTGTCCAGGCTCCGGTCCATGCGCTCGGCCGGGTCGTTGCTGGGGCGCACCGGGGCTTTTTCACGGTTGTTGAGCGGCAGGTAGTTGTACAGGCGGCGCAGCATCATCAGCGCCTCCACGTCGTTCTCGAACGCCATGTCGGCCACACCGCTCTTGGTGGTGTGCGTCACGGCACCGCCCAGTTCCTCGGCCGTCACTTCTTCGTGCGTCACGGTCTTCACGACTTCGGGGCCGGTGACGAACATGTACGAGCTGTCCTTGACCATGAAGATGAAGTCCGTCATGGCGGGCGAGTACACGGCGCCGCCGGCGCTCGGGCCCATGATCATGCTGATCTGAGGAATCACGCCGCTGGCGAGCACGTTCTTCTGGAACACGTCGGCATAGCCACCGAGGGACGCCACACCTTCCTGGATGCGCGCGCCGCCCGAGTCGTTGAGGCCGATGACCGGTGCGCCGACCTTCATGGCCTGGTCCATCACCTTGCAGATCTTTTCGGCGTGGGTTTCGCTCAAAGCACCGCCGAACACCGTGAAGTCCTGGCTGAACACGAACACCAGGCGGCCATTGATCATGCCGTAGCCCGTCACCACACCGTCGCCGGGGATCTTGTTGTCCTCCATGCCGAAGTCGGTGCAGCGGTGCTCGACGAACATGTCCCATTCCTCGAACGTGCCGTCGTCCAGCAGCAGCTCGATGCGCTCGCGCGCCGTGAGCTTGCCCTTGGCGTGCTGCGCATCGATGCGCTTTTGCCCGCCGCCCAGGCGTGCCAGCGCACGCTTTTTCTCCAGTTGATCCAGGATGTCTTGCATGGTCGTCCTTTGGTGAATTCGGTGGTTTGTTTACTATTTATTTGATAGCTGCTTGCGCTGTACTGGATTGCGCCAGCAGCAGATTTCGTGCTGCAGTCGATGCCGCGATGCGCCCGGCGGCCACATCGGCCTGCATCTGGGGCAGCAGCTCCCTGACCTGCGGGTGCTGGCGAAACGCGAGCTTGAGGCCCGCGTCGATGCGCTCCCACATCCAGGCGAGCGATTGTTTTTCGCGCCGCGCTGCCAGGCGGCCGTTGGTGGACTGCATGTCGCGAAACAGCGCCACGGTGGTCCAGAAAGCATCCACCCCCTGCCCCAGCAGAGCGCTGATCTGCAGCACGCGCGGTTGCCACAGCGCGCCGTGCGTCGCGTGGTCAGGGTTGCCGTGCATGCCGAGCAGGCGCAGGCTGGAGGTGATCTGCGCCTCGGCGCGCGTGGCGGCGTTCTTGTCGATGTCTGCCTTGTTGATGACCACCAGGTCGGCAATCTCCATCACGCCCTTCTTGATGGCCTGCAGGTCGTCGCCCGCGTTGGGCAGTTGCATGAGCACGAACATGTCCGTCATGCCCGCCACCGCGATCTCGCTCTGGCCCACGCCCACGGTTTCGACGATGACCACGTCGTAGCCCGCGGCCTCGCAGACCAGCATGGCCTCGCGCGTCTTCTCTGCCACGCCGCCCAGCGTGCCGCTGGAGGGGCTGGGGCGGATGTAGGCCTTCTCGTGCACCGACAGGTGTTCCATGCGCGTCTTGTCACCCAGGATGGAACCGCCCGAGACGGTGCTGGACGGGTCGATGGTGAGCACGGCCACGCGGTGGCCCTGGCCGATCAGGTACAGGCCGAGCGCTTCGATGAAGGTGGACTTGCCCACGCCGGGCACGCCGCTGATACCCAGGCGAAACGCCTTGCCGGTATGGGGCAGCAGCTGCGTGAGCAATTCATCCGCCTGGGCGCGGTGGTCCGCCCGCGTCGATTCGAGCAGGGTGATGGCCTTGGACATCGCGCGGCGCTGCGTGGGGCCGGGCTGGCCAAGCACACCTGGATAGAGGTTCATGGCGACATCCTCGCGGCGGCCTTCTCGAATGCGGGGCTCCACCGGTACTCCAGGTCGAACTCCTGCTCCTCCACCAGTTGAAAGCCATTGCGCACGTAAAAGCGGTTGGCGCCACTGCCGCGCAAGGCGCCCAGGGTGATGTCCTGGCCCAGCGCCCTGCCCTGTGCCTTGGCCCACTCCAGGGCCCACGCCCCGGCGCCCCGGCCCTGGCGACCGGGTCGGACGTACAGGTGGTGCAGCCTCATGCGTGCGGGGTCCGCATACGGGAGCAGCGTGAGGTAACCAATGCGCTCGTCACCTGCCACGATGTGCCGCATATAGGCCGGCACAAAGGCATCGCGAAGCCTTTCCCGCACCCGCACGGGGTCAAAGCGTCCCAATCGCTCCAGGCTTTCGCGCATGGCCTCTGCACGCAGGTCGGCCATGGACTCAAAGTCTGCTTGCGCAACGCTTTCAAAGCCAAACATGGGATGGCGAAAAGGCTCGGAAGGAAAAGGCGAACTCAAGCGGTAACCGCCTTGCGAATCTGCTCCAGCACATCCTTGGCGCTGGCCGGAATCGGCGTGCCCGGGCCGTAGATGCCCTTCACGCCCGCTTCGTACAGGTGCTCATAGTCCTGCGCCGGGATCACCCCGCCCACGAACACGATGATGTCGTCCGCGCCCTGGTCCTTGAGGGACTGGATGATGGCGGGCACCAGTGTCTTGTGGCCGGCGGCCAGCGTGCTCACGCCCACGGCGTGCACGTCGTTTTCAATCGCCTGGCGCGCGCACTCCTCGGGCGTCTGGAACAGCGGGCCCATGTCCACGTCGAAGCCCAGGTCGGCAAACGCGGTGGCCACCACCTTGGCGCCCCGGTCGTGGCCGTCCTGGCCCAGCTTGGCGATCATCACGCGCGGGCGGCGGCCTTCCTTTTCGGCAAATTCGTTGATCTCGGTCTTGAGTTTGTCCCAGCCTTCGGCCGAGTCATAGGCTGCTGCGTACACACCGGTCACCTTTTGCGTATCGGCGCGGTGGCGCCCAAAAACCTTCTCGAGCGCATCCGACACCTCGCCCACCGTGGCGCGCAGGCGCACCGCCTTGATGGCCAGGTCGAGCAGGTTGCCTTCGCCGCTTTCTGCTGCGGAAGCAAGAGCATCCAGCGCTTGCTGTACAAGGTCTGGATCGCGTTTTGCACGGATATTTTTCAGGCGCTCGATCTGCCCGTCTCGCACCTTGACGTTGTCGATCTGCAGGATATCGACCGGGTCTTCCTTGGCCAGCCTGTACTTGTTGACACCCACGATCACGTCCTTGCCGCTGTCGATGCGCGCCTGCTTCTCGGCGGCGGCGGCCTCGATCTTGAGCTTGGCCCAGCCGCTGTCCACGGCCTGGGTCATGCCGCCCATGGCCTCGACCTCCTCGATGATCTTCCAGGCGGCATCGGCCATGTCCTGGGTCAGCTTTTCCATCATGTAGCTGCCGGCCCAGGGGTCCACCACGTTCGTGATGTGCGTCTCTTCCTGGATGATGAGCTGCGTGTTGCGCGCGATGCGCGAGGAAAATTCGGTGGGCAGCGCGATGGCCTCGTCCAGCGCGTTGGTGTGCAGGCTCTGCGTGCCGCCAAACACGGCCGCCATGGCCTCGATGGTGGTGCGCACGATGTTGTTGTAGGGGTCCTGCTCCGTCAGGCTCCAGCCGCTGGTCTGGCAGTGCGTGCGCAGCATCAGGCTCTTGGGGTTCTTGGCGCCGGTCTCTTTCATGATGCGGCACCACAGCAGGCGCGCCGCGCGCATCTTGGCCACTTCCAGGTAGAAGTTCATGCCGATCGCCCAGAAGAAGCTCAGGCGGCCGGCGAACTCGTCCACGTCCATGCCCTTGGCGATGGCGGTCTTCACGTATTCCTTGCCGTCGGCCAGCGTGAAGGCCAGCTCCAGCGCCTGGTTGGCGCCAGCTTCCTGCATGTGGTAGCCGCTGATCGAGATCGAGTTGAACTTCGGCATGTTCCTGGCCGTGTACTCGATGATGTCGCCAATGATCTTCATCGAAGGCTTGGGCGGGTAGATGTAGGTGTTGCGCACCATGAACTCTTTCAGAATGTCGTTCTGAATCGTTCCGGAGAGCTTGTCCTGGCTCACGCCCTGTTCTTCCGCCGCCACCACGTAGCCCGCCAGCACCGGCAGCACGGCGCCGTTCATGGTCATCGAGACCGACACCTTGTCCAGCGGAATCTGGTCGAACAGGATCTTCATGTCCTCCACCGAGTCGATGGCCACGCCGGCCTTGCCCACGTCGCCCGTCACGCGGGGATGGTCGCTGTCATAGCCCCGGTGCGTGGCCAGGTCGAACGCCACCGACACGCCCTGCCCGCCTGCGGCCAACGCCTTGCGGTAGAAGGCGTTGGATTCCTCGGCGGTGGAAAAGCCCGCGTACTGGCGGATGGTCCAGGGGCGCACCGCGTACATGGTGGCCTGGGGGCCGCGCAGGTAGGGCTCGAAGCCGGGCAAGGTGTTGGCGTATGGCAGGCCGGCCGTGTCCTGCGCGGTGTACAGCGGCTTGACGGTGATGCCGTCGGGCGTGACCCAGTTGAGGGCGCCGACGTCGCCACCCGGTGCCGACTTGGCGGCGGCCTTGGCCCAGGCTTCGAGCGAAGACGCGGCGAATTCGGGAGTGTGGTTGGGGGGGGTGTCACTCATGGCGAAAACTTCTCCGAAGATGGCGTTGCAGGCGTAAAACGGCGCGGGGACGGTTCCCGATGTGGCGGCGAGTTTACATCATTCATAATTATTGATTCAAAATATTCCTCTGAGCTTACAATCCGCCCCATGTCTGCCCTTACCCTCACGCCGCGTGCCCTCTACGAAGAAGTCGCCGAGCAATTGCGCCAGCGCATCTTCCGCCGTGAGCTGGAGCCCGGCAGCTGGATCGACGAACTCAAGATCGCCGAGGAATTCGGCATCAGCCGCACCCCCCTGCGCGAGGCGCTCAAGGTGCTGGCGGCCGAAGGCCTGGTCACGATGAAGGTGCGCCGTGGCGCCTATGTGACCGAAATGTCCGAGAAGGACCTGCGCGATGTCTACCACCTGCTGAGCCTGCTGGAGAGCGACGCGGCCGGCGTGGTGGCCGCCACCGCCACCGCGGCGCAACTCCAGGCGCTGCAGGACCTGCATGCCGAACTGGAGGCGGCCGCCGGCGAACGTGAACGGTTCTTTGCCGTGAACGAGCGTTTTCACATGCTGCTGCTGGAGCTGGCCGACAACCGCTGGCGCAGCCAGATGGTGGCCGACCTGCGCAAGGTGATGAAGCTCAACCGCCACAACTCGCTGCTCAAGCAGGGGCGGATCGAGGACTCGCTGAACGAGCACCGCGCCATCCTGGCGGCGATGGTGGCGCGCGATGCCCAGGCCACGGCCCGCGCCATGCAGGCCCATTTCGCCCACGGCCTGGAAGCCGCGACCTGAGAGCGCCTATTGCAACGCCCCAGGCGGCTTTGCGCCACCGCATGGTGGCATGCGGTCGCGGCATCACCATGTGGGTTCCGCCACATCTTGCCGCAGCGAGCAGCCAAGCCGCTCAGCGCCCAAAAACACGCAACCCGGCCAGCAAGAGCACGGCCAGCGCCAGCACCAGCGTGGCGGTCTGCCAGAAAACGACCGGATTGCGCTCCACCAGCGGTGCCGCCCTGCGGCGCTGGAACCGCAGCCCTGGGGACTGCAGGTCGTGGATGAACTCCGACACCGCCTCCTGGCGCCTGGCCGGATCGGGGTGCAAGGCCTTCTGCAGCACGGCATCCAGCCAATCCGGCAGGTCGGCCCGCAAGTGGCGGACCGGCACGTACCGCAGCCGTTTCACGTCACCCGCCGAGCGGATGCGCACCACCTGCAGGCCATACGGCAGCTGCCCGGACAGCATCTGGTACGTGAGCACCGCCAGCGAGAACAGGTCGGAACGCGCGCTGCCCCCCATGCCCGCAAAATACTCCGGGGCGGTGTACTGCAAGGTGCCGGCAATGGATGAGCCCATGTCCAGGCCGTGCGCTTCCTCGGCCAGGCCAGCGACCAGCGTGGAGCCGAAGTCGATGATCCGGGCGGTTCCCGTGCGGTCAATCATCACGTTCTCCGGCCGCAGGTCCTGGTGCAGCATCTCCTTGCCATGGAAGGCCTGCAGTCCCTTCGCCACTTGCGCCACCAGGCTGCGCACCGCGTCGAGATCCGGGCGGGGATGGTCGATCATCCACTGCGCCAGGGTCTGGCCCTCCACGAATTCCATGGCCACGTAGACATGCTGGCGCGGCCGGTCGCTGGTGTGTGGCCGGAGCACATGGGGGCTATGAATACGCCGCGCCACCCACTCTTCCAGCAGGAAGCTGTTGAGATAGCCGGCGTCATCGCGCAACGCCGTCGATGGGGTCTTCAGCACCACCTGCTGCCCCGTCGCGTCGTCCACCGCGAGGTGCACGTGGCTGCGCGCGCTCGCGTGCAGTTCGCGCACCATGGTGTAGCCTTCGAAACGCATCCTGGGCGACAGCGGCGGCGCGAGCGCGAGGCCTTCGCGCAGCGCATGCAGGCGGTGGGCTTCAGGATCGGGCAGCGCATCGATGCGCAGGATCTGCACGGTCATGTCGTCATCGGCGCCGCGGGCCTGCGCACCCTCCACGAGATCTTGCGCGGCCTGATCGAAGTCCCCGGGAAACCGCGCCAGCGCCGCATGCACTGCGGCTGCATCGAAATGCGTGTACGCACCGTCGGTGGCCAGCACGTAGAGGGCCCCCACATCGGCCGGCAGGCAGCAATAATCGATCTCGACATGGGCACTCGTGCCAAGCGCGCGGCCCAGAAACGATTCGGCCGACGACAGGTGGACACGGTGGTCCTGCGTCAGTTGCTCGAGCGACTGCCCGTGAAGGCGATAGATGCGCGCATCCCCCACATGCAGCACATGGACGTCGCGGCCTTTCAGGATCAGCGCGCTGAAGGTGGTCACATAGCCGCGGTCCTTGTCGAAACGCGCGTGGCTGCGCATGGTCTGTGCATGCAGCCACGCATTGGTGGCACTCAGAACGCGCTGGGCCGAGCGGCGCACCGACCAGGCGTCGGAGGTGGCGTAGTAGTCGTCCAGGAAACTGCGCACCGAGGCCGCGCTGGCCTCCTGACTGACCGTGCTGGACCCTATGCCATCGGCCAGGGCGACGACGATCCCCTTGGAGCCGCGCAGCGGCTCGCCGGGCAACATGGCACCATGGAAGTCCTGGTTGACGCCCTTGCGCCCCGCCCGCGAGTGCTGGCCCAGCGTGACGCGCAGCCCGCCCGGATCCGTGCCGTGGCCCATCAGCGGTCCATGGCGCTGCACGCCACCGCCAGCCCATGCAACCGGCGCGGCCCACCCGCCAGCCGCCGCGCGGGGGCCGCCCCGCCGCGCTGGCGGCGTCCCCATGCCCGCAGCGCGCAGCGGCGAAGTCGCTCAGGGAGAAGCTCAGACATGGCGCTTGGGCGCGGTCTTGTAGTGCGTGGAATACAGCGTAGCACCGACGAAGGTCAGGCCTCCGACCAGATTGCCGAGCACCGTGGGAAGCTCGTTCCAGATCAGATAGTCCATCAGCGTGAACTTGCCGCCCAGCATCAGGCCGGTGGGAAACAGGAACATGTTGACGATGGAATGCTCGAAACCCATGTAGAAGAAGATCATGACCGGCATCCACATGCCGATAGCCTTGCCCGAGACCGTGGTGGACATCATCGCGGCGACCACGCCGGTGGAGACCATCCAGTTGCACATCACGGCACGCACGAACAGCGTGAGCATGCCGGCAGCGCCATGGGCGGCATAGCCCACCGTGCGGCCCTCGCCGATGTGGCCGAGCTTCTCGCCGACGGCATTGGGCGCCTCGCTGAAGCCGAAGGTGAAGATGATGGCCATGAAGACCGCCACCGTCAGTGCGCCCGCGAAGTTGCCCACGAACACCAGGCCCCAGTTGCGCAGCACGCCCGCCCAGGTGGCACCTGGGCGCTTGTCGAACACCGCCAGCGGTGCGAGCGTGAACACGCCCGTCAGCAGGTCGAAACCCATCAGGTACAGCATGATGAAGCCCACGGGGAACAGCATGGCGCCGACCAGCGGGTTGCCGGTGTTGACCGTGACGGTCACGGCAAACGCGGCCGCCAGCGCCAGGATGGCGCCGGCCATGTAGGAGCGGATCAGCGTGTCGCGGGTGGACATCAGGAGCTTGGATTCACCGGAGTCGACCATCTTGGTCACGAACTCGGCAGGGGCAAGGTAGGCCATTGAATTTCCTTTGGGACGGGAGACTATTGACAGCGTCCCGGACGGCGGGCCGGCGGAACGCGCAAGGAGGAAAAAAGAAAACGGCGTCCGCTGCGCCGTCCTCCAGTCATCTGGAGGAGACGCAAGGGACGCCGTTATCCTTGGATGCGCGATTCCTTTGCCCGCGGAAGACCACGGACGGTGGGTTGGCAAGCCGCCTTTAGCCGACAACCACTTCTCTCCATGCAAGTTCCATACCCCTGATGGAATGGTGCATCGGAGCGTGGCCCGTCCCTCTCTGGCGCATGCGCGGCGACCATCGCAAGAAATGAGCCTCCACTCGGTGCGGCACCGGCACCACAGTGGGTCACCAGTGCCTGCCCGCCCCGTTGCGGGGCACCGCGACGCTATCTATGAGGACTTGGCGCCTGACAGCGCAGACTGCGCAAAGGCGAGATCGGGCAGGGACAGCGTGGCCTCCGCCACCTCGAGCAGCCGGCGGTTCTGGTCCATCGAGGTTTTCTGCAACACGCGGAAGGCGACTTCCTCGTTCATGCCCAGGCGGGCCATCAGCACCCCCTTGGCGCGCTCGATCACCTTGCGTTCGTTCAGCGTGCGGCGCGCCGCCTCCAGCTCGGCCTCCATGCTGGCCATGCGCGCCGACTGGGCCTGCAGCAGTTCCAGCAGCGAAGCCGATTCGGCCCCGTGCGTGCCGGCCGCCGCCTCCGGCACGGACGTGGGTGCAATCGCGATGTCGAAGAACCGGTCCACCGCGTGCGTGCGCTGCGGCGGGTTGTCGCGCAGGCCGCGCAGCAGGCCCCTGGAGTCCTGCAGGTCCTGCTGCGCTTCGAGGATGCGAGCCTCGCAGTCCTCGCGCAGACGCTGGACCAGTTCGACCTGCAGTTGCCACAGCGCGTTGATGCGCTCCGTGCACACGTCGAACCAGGCGTCGCTCAGGTTGCTGTCCAGGGCGGCGCCGGGGCGCACCACGCACAGCGTGCGCCGCAGCCGCTCCAGCTGGGCCATGCCGGGGGCAAGCTGCTGCTGCTCCCAGCGTCCACGCAGGGCCGGATCGGCAAACTCGGAAAACACGCGCAAGCTGCGCTCCTGCGCGTCGATGAGGTGCAGCACCCGCTGCTGGTGCGCGTCGCTGCCCTGGCCGGAGGCATAGAGCAGCGCGCCCATGGCGCGCTCCTGGCCCGCCTCTTCCTGCGCCTGCACCAGGTGCAGCAAAGCCACCAGCTGGCGCGATACGCTGGGCAGCCCCGCCGCATCGGCCACATGGAAGACCAGCTCGATCAGACCCGCGATCAGGTGGCTGAACGCAGCGATCGAGTCGTGTGCGGTCATCGCCTGCTTGTCGATCTGGCTGCGCAGCGCGGGCAGAGAATCAAGCCCCAGGAGGGCCCACGCCATGAGCGACAAGGCCTTGGCCGTCGCGCCCTGTTCGGGTTCCACATGCTGGGCAAATTCCTGGCGCAGTCGCGCCTCCAGTGGCAGCACCTCCTGGATGATCCGGCTGCGCATGTCGGCAAAACGCTGGGCATTGGACGCCAGGTAGGCGCCCGATGCGCCGCGCTCGCGCTGCAGACCTTCTATCAGCTGGCCGATCGTGTCCACCAGAACGGCCCGGCTGGCGAGGTGGCGCACCGCGTCGATCTCCAGCTGGCGCGAGCGCAGCACAAGGGTCGAAACGGTCAGGGACGCGGCCTGGTCGGGCATGCGGGAACTCCAGAAAATCGATACGAGGGAATGCTAACCCCAGAACCTGCCGCGCACCCGCCAAGCCTCCAGGGGCCTGCGCGGAACGCGATGCAATGCACTTCCGCACAACCCGGCCCGAAGAGTTGCCGGGACACGGCCTCAAGAGACCTCAAGGGCAGGCCCTCAGGCCATTGCAATGCTGATGCGCCCACCCTCGGCGCGCACGCCGTGCGCCCGCACCGAATGCTCGGGCGCCTCCAGGCATTCGCCCGTGCGCAGGTCGAAATGGTTCTTGTACAGCGGCGAGGCGACGACGACGCGCTCGCCCAGGTTGCCGATCAGCCCGCGCGAGAGCACGCTGGCGCCCGACTTCGGGTCCACGTTGTCGATGGCGAAGAACTGGTCGCTGCCGGTGCGGAACACCGCCACATGGCGGTTGGCCACCAGGGCGCAGACGCCGGTGCTGGGCAGGATGTCGTCGACCGCGCAGATGTCGGTCCAGGCAAGGGGGTCGGTACTGTTCATGGGAAGTGCGCTCATGGGAGTTCTCCGTTATTGATTCATTGCGCTACAGGTTGCCCGCAGCGCGCGCAACTGGCGCAGCCGACACCAGTGCCCCACGCAAGGGCCGCCCCGCCGCGAAGGCGGCGTATCCAGCGCATGCGCTGGGGGCGTCCCCCTCCCGGACTCGCACAGCGCATCGAGAGAAGGGTGAAGGCGCGAAGCGACTCAGGGGGTGCTTCATGTCAGGCGGCCTGGCGGATGGGGATGACCTTGGCGCCGCGCTCCTCCGCGCGGGCCGGGCGGATCTGGCCGCGCTCCTCGACGAAGAGCACGTTCTCGTCGGCCTTGTCGCTGTTCACGAACGAGCGGAAGCGCTTGCGCGTCTCGGGGTCGCTCACGGCGGTCTTCCATTCGCACTGGTAGGTATCGACCACGTTCTGCATCTGCGATTCGAGCTCGGCGCACAGACCCAGGCTGTCCTTTTGCAAGACATCCTTGAGGTAGTCGAGGCCACCTTCGAGGTTCTCGCGCCAGGTGCTGGTGCGCTGCAGCCGGTCGGCCGTGCGCACGTAGAACATCAGCACCCGGTCGATCATGCGCACCAGGTCTTCCTTGGACAGGTCGGACGCGAACAGCTCGGCATGGCGCGGCTTCATGCCGCCGTTGCCGCAGATGTAGAGGTTCCAGCCCTTTTCGGTGGCGATGATGCCGATGTCCTTGCCCTGCGCCTCGGCGCATTCGCGCGTGCAGCCCGAGACGCCGAACTTGATCTTGTGCGGAGCACGCAGGCCCTTGTAGCGGTTCTCCAGCTCCACGGCCAGGCCCACGCTGTCGCCCACGCCATAGCGGCACCAGGTCGAGCCCACGCAGCTCTTGACCGTGCGCAGCGACTTGCCGTAGGCATGGCCGGACTCGAACCCGGCGGTGATCAGCTCTTCCCAGATCAGCGGCAACTGCTCCAGGCGCGCCCCGAACATGTCCACCCGCGCACCGCCGGTGACCTTGGTGTACAGGCCGTACTTTTTGGCCACCTGGCCCACGGCGATCAGGCCGTCGGGCGTGACCTCGCCACCGGGCATGCGCGGCACCACCGAGTAGGTGCCGTCCTTCTGGATGTTACCCAGGTAGTAGTCATTGCTGTCCTGCAGGCCGGCCAGCTCCTTCTTGAGCACGAACTCGTTCCAGCACGAGGCGAATACGCTGGCCGCCACGGGCTTGCAGATGTCGCAGCCCATGCCCTTGCCGTGCTGGGCCAGCAGTTCGCCGAAGCTCCTGATGTTGCCCACGCGCACCAGGTGGTAGATCTCCTGGCGCGAGTACGCGAAGTGCTCGCAGATGTGGTTGTTCACGGCCATGCCGCGGCGCGCCATCTCAGCTTTCATGACCTGGGTGACCAGGGGCACGCAGCCGCCGCAGGTGGCACCGGCCTTGGTGCAGGCCTTCATCTCTGCGATGGTGCAGGCGCCATTGCCCACGGCTTCGCAGATGCCGGCCTTGGTGACGTTGTTGCACGAGCAGATCTGTGCCGTGTCGGGCAGGGCATCCACGCCCAGGCCGGGTTTGGCCTTGCCATCGCTGGACGGGAAGATCAGGAACTCGGGGTCCTCGGGCAGCGTGATGCCGTTCAGGGCCATCTGCAGCAGCGTGCCGTATTCGGTGGCGTCGCCAATCAGCACGGCGCCCAGCAGTTGCTTGCCGTCTTCGCTGATGACGATCTTCTTGTAGACCTGGCGGCGCTCGTCCACGTATTGGCAGGTGCGGCTGTGCGGCGTTTTCGCATGAGCGTCGCCGATGCTGGCCACGTCCACGCCCATGAGCTTGAGCTTGGTGCTCATGTCGGCACCGACGAAGGCAGCGTCGGTCTCGCCTGCGATGTGGCGGGCGGCCACGCGCGCCATGTCGTAGCCGGGGGCCACCAGGCCGAAGGTCTGCTCGTTCCACGAGGCGCATTCGCCGATGGCGTAGACATCGTGGTCGCTGGTGCGGCAGGCACTGTCGATGGCCACGCCACCGCGCGGGCCGATGGCCAGCAGGCTCTGGCGCGCCAGTTCGTCCCGCGGGCGGATGCCGGCGGAGAACACGATCATGTCGGTCTCCAGGTAGGTGCCGTCGGCAAACACCATGCGGTGGCGCGCGCGGGCGCCATCGGTGATCTCCTGCGTGTTGCGGCCGGTGTGCACCTGCACGCCCAGCTCCTCGATCTTGGCGCGCAGCACGCGGCCGCCGCCCTCGTCCACCTGCACAGCCATGAGCCGGGGGGCGAACTCGACCACGTGGGTTTCAAGTCCCATGTCGCTCAAGGCCTTGGCGCATTCCAGGCCCAGCAGGCCGCCACCCACGACCACGCCGGTCTTGGATTTGGCGCCCGAGGCCTGCATGGCCTCCAGGTCTTCGATGGTGCGGTAGACGAAGCAGTGGTCGCGGTCGCGCCCCGGCACCTGGGGCACGAAGGGGTTGGAGCCGGTGGCCAGCACCAGCTTGTCGTAGTGGAGCACCTCGCCGTCGACCGTGGTCACGGTGCGAATGCGGCGGTCCACCGATGCGGCCCGCGCCGCCAGGCGCAGGGTGAAGCCGGTGCGCTCGAAGAAGCCGGGCTCGACCAGGGAGAGTTGCTCGGCCGTGGTGCCGCTGAAGAAGGCGGAGAGGTGCACCCGGTCGTAGGCGGGGCGTGGCTCCTCGCACAGCACGGTGACCTCGACGCCGGTCATGCCGGTCTCGGCCAGGCTTTCGAGGAACTTGTGGCCGACCATGCCGTGGCCGATGAGAACGATTTTCATGCTAGTGATCCTGCAATGGACCGAGCCGCCCGGAGGGCAAGTGCAGGGATGCTGTGCATCGGCAGCCCCGAGGGAGGCAACCAGTGCACCTCACCCTCCGCAACGGCACGGGTGTGGATTGGAACGACCCCACGAGAGGCTCATAGCCTCGCTCGTCCGGGGGTTCCGCCATCATTAGCGGAGGGTGTTGGTCGGTCCGACGGCAGCTTTACCGGCAGACATGCAACGGTAGATAGCAATATCCATGCCGCCCTTTCAGCCCCTGCGGCCACATCGCGCTCGCCAGGAGCGGGCAAGCGGGTTGGCATCAGCAACCCGGCCGGCACGGAGTCGCATCAATGCGGTGCAAACCATCACCAAATCAGGGCATCGCCTCAGGTTGGGACAAATTGCCGCAGGCAGACCGCGTCGGAATGCCCCAGGGACAGCCAGGAGTTCTGGTACCTGGAAGGCGTGCCGTGTGCTGGTTTGTTGCCATTCTTTCGTTTTCAAACGTGGCCGCCTCATGCAGACTGAGACGATGCAGTCCGGCCGGTCAGGACACCTGTTCAGTGCTCCTGAAAGGATGGCCAGCCAGGGCAGGAATCCCAGAGCTTTTTTCCTATATAAGGACTACCAACATGAGCGTGGAACGCAGAGGCAGCGCGGACAGGCGCAGCGGAAAGGACCGCCGGCAAGTGGAAAAAGGGCCGCCCACCAACTATGAACGCAGGCGCACGGTCGAAGCGCGGCAACCCGAGCTGACGGAACTGCACCTGAGCGAAGAAGAACTCAAGGCACTGGGATTCGCGCAGGACCAGCCAGCACCCAAAAAACCAACCTGATCGCTGCGACCTGGCAGCAGCCACGTTTTCAATGCTGTTTCGTGCGCGGCAGGGTATTCGTCGCAAGCACCGCTCAGGCAGGCGGCCGGACTCGCCCGCCCTCTCCTCTTGCACCGCCCGTTGGCACGTCACGCCGTGGCGAGCGCGAGCCGCAGAATCAGTTTTGCATCGCCTTGTTTTTTATTCGCCGTGCAGCGTGAGCAGGCGGTGCGCGACCATGTCCAGCGCGGGCCGCGTGTTTCCCTGCTTGTCCGTCCAGACTCTTGGCGTGATGCTTCCTGCCAGCGCCACAGAGTCTCCATCGCGCAGGGCGTGCATGGAGGCGCAGACCCCTGCCTCAAATGCAATCACGTTGACGAACAGCGTCTCGCCATCCGCCGTGCTTGCTCGCACCTTGGAGACGGTAAAAGGCTTCCCGGCCTTGTCAGTACGCCGCTCGGCCTCGCCATACAGCCTGCCGGCCACCAGTCCATCGATCATGAGAGTCCTTTGCGGGGCGAGCCGCTACTTTGGTTTTGGCGGGGGCAACCGCAACACGGGCTGACCACATGTCAGCACTACCTCGACAGGGAGCCTGCTGATCAGCGGGGGCTCGGTATCGCCACCATGCCTGCACAGCACGCAGCAGCAAGCCGCCTTTCATTTCACCCCAGGCCGTGTTGCATGTTTTTCCGCGACCAAGCAAAAAAGCCCAGAACCTTTCGGTTCTGGGCTTTTGCTAACAATGGTCGGCGTGGCGGGATTCGAACTCGCGACCCCTTGCACCCCATGCAAGTGCGCTACCAGGCTGCGCTACACGCCGACAAGACTTAGATTATATGCAGAAAAAAGGTCAACCCAGAGAAAGTAGCGCCCGAATTTCAAATAATTCTTTGCGCACCGCATTGGAGTCCAGCGTGATGCCCATCGCATCGATGGAAAGATCGCGTGCGCTGTCCACCAGCATGCTGGGCATCTCGGAATCAAACCCGTTCATCGCGCCGTCGGCCCCTGCCTCGTCGCGGGCGGGATGCGCAAGCTCCTGCAGGCGATTGCGCGCGCCACTGATGGTGAACCCCTGGTCATACAGCAGATCCCGGATGCGGCGGATCATGAGCACTTCATGATGCTGGTAGTAGCGCCGGTTGCCACGCCGCTTCATGGGGCGCAGTTGAGTGAACTCCTGCTCCCAGTAACGCAATACATGGGGCTTGACGCCACAAAGCTCCGCGACCTCACCAATCGTGAAGTAGCGCTTGGCGGGGATCGAAGGAAGGGGGGTGCCCATGGGTGGTGGATTCAAACCGGTCAGCCAGCTAGCGTACTGCAGACGCGCACGGACCGCCAGTCATCGGCAACATTCTGGTCACAAAAACGGCACAAATTCACGATCCGGCAGCCGTCTGGATCTGTTCCTTGAGTTTGCTGCTGGCGTGAAACGTCACCACGCGGCGTGCCTTGATCGGAATGGCCTCGCCCGTGCGCGGGTTGCGCCCGGGCCGTGGTGCCTTGGTGCGAATCTGGAAGTTGCCGAAACCCGACAACTTCACATCCTTGCCCTCCACCAGGCTCTGCGAGATCAGGTCGAAGAATGCGTCGATCATGTCCTTGGACTCGCGCTTATTCAAGCCAATCTGGTCAAACAGCAGATCGGCCAGTTGTGCCTTGGTCAGCGCTGGCGTTTCCAGGCTTTCGACGGCGAATTCGATCATGGCGTCAGCTCCCTTGAACATCATCAGACACGCAGCCGTGCACCCATGCGCTGGGCCAATTGCCCCACCACCGCTTGAACAGCGGCATCGATCTCGGCCTCGGTGAGCGTCGCCTCGTCGCTGCCCAGAGTCAGGCGCACCGCCAGGCTCTTCTCCCCGGGAGCCAGGCCACCGGCGGGTGCCTCTTCGCCCGCACGCAGCGCCTTGGGCCGGTAAACGTCGAACAGCACGGCCGAACGCAGCATTGCGCCGGGCACCGCTTGCTGGACCGCCGCCATGACCTCGGCATGGGTGACCCGCTCAGCGACCACCACCGCCAGATCACGTTCGACGGACTGGTGCTTGGCCACGGACTTGAACTGGGGCACTGCACGCTGCAATACGGCATCCAGTTCGAGTTCAAACATCACCGGCGCTTGCGGGAGCTCCCACGATTGGCGCCACTGCGGGTGCAGCTCGCCCACGAAACCCACGGCCTGCCCATTGAGGAGCACCCGCGCGCAACGGCCGGGGTGCATCGCAGGATGGACGGCCGGCTCGAACGTGGCTTGCAGCGGCGCCAGCAAGGCCTCGAGATCGCCCTTCACATCGAAGAAGTCGATCGACTGCTCCTTGCGGCCCCACTGGAGCGCATCGTTGGGTCCATAAGCCAGACCGGCCACGCGCATGGGCTGGTGAAAGCCTTCCACCGTGGTGTCGCTGTTGGCCACGCTGGCATCCCGCAGGAACACACGGCCCAGCTCGAACACGCGCACGCGCTCGGCGCGGCGATCCAGGTTGAACTTGAGCACCTGCAGCAGAGAGCCCAGCAGGCTCGAGCGCATCACGCTCATCTGGCTGGCGATGGGGTTGAGCAGCTTGATGGGCTGCGCGTTGGCCGCCAGCTCCCGCTCCCAGCGCTCTTCCACGAAGCTGAAATTGATGGTTTCCTGGTAACCCAGCCCCGCCAGCGTACGGCGCACGGCGAACGGGCTGCGCGTGGCCTCGACCGGCAGCTTGGGGGTGATGGGGGCCAGCGGCGGCGTCGTGGGCAGGTTGTTGTAACCCACCATGCGCGCAACCTCTTCGATCAAGTCTTCTTCGATGGTGATGTCGAAGCGGTAGGCCGGTGGCGCCACGGTGAGAGTGCCATCGCCTTCCGTGAACGGCAGGCCCAGGCGCCTGAACACGTCAGCGCACTGCACCTGCGTGAGCGGCATGCCGATGACCTTGGCCGCGCGCGCCACGCGCAGCGTGACGGGCTGGGGCACGGGCAGGTTCACGCGCTGGTCGTCCATCGGGCCGCAGGCCGTCTCGGGCGTGCCGCAGATGTCGATCACCAGCTGGGTGATGCGCTCGATGTGCTCCACCGTCAGCGCAGGGTCCACGCCGCGCTCGAAGCGGTGGCCCGCATCGGTCGAGAAGTTGTAGCGGCGCGAACGCCCGGCCACTGCCTTGGGCCACCAGAAGGCAGCCTCGATGTAGATGTGCTTGGTGTCGTCTGAGACAGCGGTGGCGTCGCCGCCCATGATGCCGGCGAGCGACTCGACCTGCTGGCTGTCGGCGATCACGCCGACCTTTTCGTCGACGGTGATGGTGTTGCCGTTGAGCAGCTTGAGCGACTCGCCCGCCTTGCCCCAGCGCACATCCAGCCCGCCATGGATCTTGTCCAGGTCGAAGATGTGCGAGGGACGGCCCAGCTCGAACATCACGTAGTTGGAGATGTCCACCAGCGGCGACACTCCACGCTGGCCGCAGCGCGCCAGGCGGTCGAGCATCCACTGCGGCGTGGTGGCGCGGGTGTTCACGTTGCGCACCACGCGGCCGCTGAAACGGCCGCACAGGTCAGGGGCACTGATCTTCACGGCCAGGGTGTCCGGGACTTTGGAGGCCACTGCCGGGAAGGCCGGCTGCGAGAGGGGCACGCCGGTCAGCGCGGAGACTTCGCGGGCGATGCCGTACACGCTCAGGCAGTGCGCCAGGTTGGGCGTGAGCTTGAGCGTGAACAACGTGTCGTCCAGGTTCAGGTGCTCGCGGATGTCCTGGCCCACGGGCGCGGAGGCATCAAGTTCGAGCAGGCCGCCGTGGTCTTCCGACAGCTTGAGCTCGCGCGCCGAGCACAGCATGCCCTGGCTTTCCACACCGCGCAGCTTGCCGACCTTGATCAGGAAAGGCTTGCCGTCGTCGCCCGGCGGCAGCTCGGCGCCCACCAGGGCGCAGGGCACCTTGATGCCCACGCGCGCATTGGGTGCGCCGCACACGATGTTGAGCAGGGCGCCCTGCCCCACGTCCACCTGGCACACGCGCAGGCGGTCGGCATCGGGATGCTGCACGGCTTCCTTGATCTCGCCCACAACGATCTTCGCGAACGGCGGCGCCACGGGGCGCAGCTCCTCCACCTCCAGGCCGGCCATGGTCAGCGTCTCGGCCAGCTCGGCGGTCGAAAGGGGTGGGTTGCAGAACTCACGCAACCAGGATTCAGGGAATTGCATAGTCGAACTCTTGTACGGGGTCGTATACGGAAACTACCCTGCGCGGCCTCTCGGGACACATGCGCCAGGGTGAAAACGGCTGGGCGGACCGCCGGGCTGCCCGAATGGCAGCCGTCCGGCCCTGCTGGTTACTGGAACTGCGACAGAAAACGGATGTCGCCGTCAAAAAACAGGCGCAGGTCGTTCACGCCATAGCGCAGCATGGTCAGGCGGTCGGGGCCCATGCCGAAGGCAAAGCCGATGTATTTTTCGGGGTCCAGACCCATGTTGCGCACCACGTTCGGGTGCACCTGGCCCGAGCCCGCCACCTCCAGCCAGCGGCCGGCCAGGGGGCCGGTCTGGAACTGGATGTCGATCTCGGCGCTGGGCTCCGTGAAAGGAAAAAAGCTCGGGCGAAAGCGCAGAACCAGGTCGTCGCTTTCAAAGAAGGTGCGGCAAAACGCCGTGAAGATCACCTTCAGGTCCTTGAAGCTCACGTTCTCGCCGATCCACAGGCCTTCGCACTGGTGGAACATGGGCGAGTGCGTGGCATCGCTGTCCACGCGGTAGGTGCGTCCCGGCGCGATGACGCGGATCTCGGGCATGGGCTGGCCGGCGTCGAGCAGCGCGCGGTGCTTCTTCACATGCTGCACCGCGTGGCGGATCTGCATGGGGCTCGTGTGCGTGCGCAGCAGGTTGGGCGCCTCGGGGGTGCCGCCTTCCACGTAGAAGGTGTCGTGCATGGAACGCGCGGGGTGGTCTTCCGGCGTGTTCAGTGCGGTGAAGTTGAACCAGTCGGTCTCGATCTCGGGGCCCTGGGCCACGTCGAAACCCATGGAGCCGAAGATGCCCTCGATGCGCTCGAGCGTGAGCGACACGGGGTGCAGGCCGCCCTGCCCGCGCTGGCGCCCTGGCAGGCTCACGTCCAGGGCCTCTGCCTTGAGCTGGACCTGCAGTTCCGCATCGGCCAATGCCTGGCGGCGCGCGGTGAGCGCGGCCTCGATGGCCTGCTTGGCGACGTTGATGGCGGCGCCGCGGGACTTCTTCTCATCCACCGACAGCTGCGCCATGCCCTTCATGAGCTCGGTCACGCGACCCGACTTGCCCAGGAACTGCGCCTTGGCATTTTCCAGATCAGCAGGGGTGGCGCTTTGGGCAAACAGTTGCGTCGCGCTCTCGACCAGGGAATCCAACTCGTTCATATCGACTCTTGAAAATGAACAAGGGCTAGCGCCTTTTCAAGCCCTAGCCCTTGCTGTTATTGCGCAAGCAGCTATCAAAAAGATAGCCACTCATCGTGAACTCAAGCAGCCAGCTTGGCCTTGACTTGGCTTACGATGCTGCCAAAGGCAGCCTTGTCGTGCACTGCGAGGTCGGCCAGCATCTTGCGGTCGATCTCGATGGATGCCTTCTTCAGGCCGTTGGCGAACTGGCTGTAGGTCAGGCCCAGTTCACGGGCAGCGGCGTTGATACGGGCGATCCACAGCTGGCGGAACACGCGCTTCTTGGTGCGGCGGTCACGGTAGGCATATTGCCCAGCCTTCATTACCGCCTGTTTGGCGATGCGGAAGACGTTACCGCGGCGACCACGGAAGCCCTTGGCGAGGGCGAGAACTTTCTTGTGACGGGCACGGGCCGTTACACCACGTTTGACGCGAGGCATGTGAGTACTCCTTGTTCGTCGTTATTAAAGGCCAGCACCGGGCAGCATTTGTGCGATAGAGCCCATGTTGGTCTCATGCACAGCAACTGCACCACGCAGGTGGCGCTTGTTCTTGGTGGTCTTCTTGGTCAAGATGTGACGCTTGAAGGCTTGACCGCGCTTGACGGTGCCACCGGGACGAACGCGGAAACGTTTTTTCGCGCTGCTCTTGGTCTTCATTTTGGGCATGTGAATGCTCCTTTTCGTTGTGCTCGTGAGGCGTTTGCAAACCGATCTGCAAACTTGTTGGCCCCGAGCCACTTTTTCAACCGGTATTCACCGGCTGTGCGGCAGTGCCTTCGCACTGCCTATCGCCGGAAGTGTCCCTTGCGGGCCACCTCTGGCAAATCTCTGTCTCTTCTGCGCGGGCCGCTCAGGCCGCACTGCCCGAAGGCGTGCTTTCAGCGGCTGCCGGCTTGGCTGCAGCAGGCTTCTTCTTGCCCGGCGCGATCATCATGATCATCTGGCGGCCTTCCAGTTTGGGAAACTGCTCGATGATGATGGAATCGGCCAGCTCATCGCGAATGCGGTTGAGCAGCGCCAGACCCAGTTCCTGGTGGGTGATTTCACGGCCGCGGAAACGCAGCGTGATCTTGCACTTGTCACCATCGGCCAGGAAGCGGCGGATGTTGCGCATCTTGATGTTGTAGTCGCCATCGTCCGTGCCCGGACGGAATTTGACTTCCTTGATCTCGATCACCGTCTGCTTGGCCTTCGCCTCCGCAGCGCGCTTTTGCTCCTGGTACTTGAACTTGCCGTAGTCCATCAGGCGGCACACCGGTGGGTTCGCTGTGGCAGCGATTTCCACCAGATCCACATCCAGCTCGCCTGCCATGCGCAGGGCTTCCATGAGGCTGACCACGCCCAAAGGCTCATTCTCTGGCCCGGACAGACGGACTTCCGGGGCCATGATTTCACGGTTCAGGCGGTGCTTGCGCTCTTCACGGTGGCGACGATCACGAAATTCAGTAGCGATGGCTATCTTCCTTCAATCAAAATACTACAAGAAATGTAGCTACAACCGCACAGCTGGCATGCGACAAAGCACGTTTTGAATCAAACTCAGGCTTTGGTGGCGATGTCCTGGGCGATCAGCTCAGCGAACGCTTCGATGGACATCACTCCGAGGTCACGATTGCCCCGGCCGCGTACTGCAACGGCGCCTGCGGCCTTTTCCTTGTCGCCCGCGACGAGGATGTATGGCAGCTTTTGCAACGAATGCTCACGTATTTTATACGTAATCTTCTCATTGCGCAGATCGACCGCCACCCTAAGGTCTTGATTCGGCAGCGCTTTTTGCAGCTTTGCAGCAATTTCGCGACAGTAATCGGCCTGCGCATCGGTGATGTTGAGCACCGAAACCTGCACGGGCGCAAGCCACACCGGGAATGCGCCCGCATAGTGCTCGATCAGCATTCCGATGAAGCGCTCCATGCTGCCCACCGTGGCGCGGTGCAGCATCAACGGGCGCTTGCGGCTGCCGTCTTCGGCCACGTACTCGGCGTCCAGGCGCTCGGGCAGGTTGGGGTCGATCTGCATCGTGCCGCACTGCCATTGCCGGCCCAGCGCGTCCTTGAGCGTGTACTCGATCTTGGGCCCGTAGAAGGCGCCCTCGCCTTCGGCGATCTCGAACTCGCAGCCCGAATGGCGCAGGCCATCCATCAGTGCCTTCTCGGCGCGGTCCCACGATTCATCGGTACCGATGCGCGCCTCGGGCCGCGTGGCCACCTTGTAGATGATGTCGGTGAAGCCGAAGTCCTTGTAGACCTTCTGCACCAGCGCCGTGTAGTTGGCGCACTCTTCCAGCACCTGTTCTTCGGTGCAGAAGATGTGGCCGTCGTCCTGCGTGAAGCCGCGCACGCGCATGATGCCGTGCAGGCCGCCCGTGGGCTCGTTGCGGTGGCAGGCACCGAACTCGCCGTAGCGCAGCGGCAGGTCGCGGTAGCTCTTGATGCCCTGCTTGTAGATCAGGATGTGGCCGGGGCAGTTCATCGGCTTGAGCGCGTACTCGCGCTTTTCCGATTCGGTGGTGAACATGTTGTCGCGGTACTTGTCCCAGTGGCCCGTTTTCTCCCACAGGCTCTTGTCCAGGATCTGCGGCCCCTTGACCTCCTGGTAGCCGTTGTTGCGGTACACGCGGCGCATGTACTGCTCCACCTCCTGCCACAGCGCCCAGCCCTTGGGGTGCCAGAACACCGTGCCCGGCGAATGCTCGTCCATGTGGAACAGGTCCAGTTCGCGGCCAAGCTTGCGGTGGTCGCGCTTCTCGGCCTCTTCCAGCATCGTGAGGTATTGCTGCAGCTCCTCCTTGGAGGTCCAGGCCGTGCCATAGATGCGCTGCAGCATCTCGTTGCGGTGGTCGCCGCGCCAGTAGGCGCCTGCCACCTTCATGAGCTTGAAGAACTTGAGCTTGCCCGTGCTGGGCACGTGGGGGCCACGGCACAGGTCTTCGAAATTGCCTTCGCGGTACAGGCTCACATCTTCATTGCTGGGGATGCTGGCAATGATCTCGGCCTTGTAGTGCTCCCCCAGGCCCTTGAAGTAGGCCACGGCTTCGTCGCGCGGCAGCACGCGCCGCACCACGGGCTCGTCCTTGGCGGCCAGCTCGGCCATGCGCTTTTCGATGGCCACCAGGTCTTCAGGCGTGAAAGGACGCTTGTACGAGAAGTCGTAGAAGAAGCCGTTTTCGATCACCGGGCCGATGGTCACCTGCGCCTCGGGGAACAATTCCTTGACGGCATAGGCCAGCAAGTGGGCCGTGGAGTGGCGGATGACTTCCAGCCCATCGGCATCCTTGGCCGTCACGATCGCCAGCGGGCTGTCGGCCGTGATCTGGTAGCTGGTGTCCACCACCTTGTCGCCAATCTTGCCGGCCAGGGCGGCTTTGGCCAGGCCCGAACCAATGGATGCGGCCACTTCGGCCACCGTGACCGGACCCGGGAATTCGCGCTGCGAGCCGTCGGGAAGCGTGATGTGAATCATGGGATAACTCTTTCTTTTCGATCAGTGCAATGGGTGCGGGCACGCGCCAGGCCCAAAAACAAAAAAGCGCGGAACGGGTCCGCGCTTTCTGGAGGAGGTGTGCAATCTCGTGCAGGCGCGAACAGCCAGCCTCAACGGCCGGTCAACATCTCCGATGTAGTTCGCGGTGTCATAACCAGATTGCCTTTCTCGCTCTTGTGCAGTGAATTTGTTTGCATTTTACCTTGCGGCCGGCAAAAAGAGCCTGGCACTTGTGCGCAAAACACTTCTGAACCTTTTTTGATCGCTTTTACGCCACATTCAGGCAACCCAACCGGAGTTGCAGCGGGTCAGTTGCGGCTCCCAATGGGTCTCGCGCCCCGGCAACCACTGACCGACATCTCTCGCAGGCCTATCAGAGTGGTCCAACGGCACTCTCTATATGAAGAGGTTGCATACCAAAGCACCGTGCGCATCTCTTGAGGACTCCAAACCCACATGCTCTCGTCAAAGGATGTGGCCCCGGTGCCTCCAGAGGCCGCAGATCTCCCCGGGCGCCTTGCCGCAGCCCCGCGAACAGATCCACCGCGTCCGGCCAGCCCGCGATCTGCGGATGGCCGTTGAGCCGCGCGAGCAGCCGTGCCGTGATCAGGCCGCGGCCGCCCAGTCTCACTATCCGGTACTTGGCCATCACAGGTCTCCTTCATCGGCGATGCCGCCGTGCCAGGGCCCCGCGGTGCAATCACCGGTGCCGGGACACGCGGCACTGCAAAAAATTCATGAAAAGCGCCCGTAAGGCTTTTTCATCAAGCGCCAGTAGCTCCCAAATCAATAGCACCAATAGAAGGCAGCAGCAACCCTTGCCGGGCCGCCACGGCCTCGCGCAAGAACGCCCAGGTGGCCTGCATGCGCGCCACGTGCTTGTTCTCGGCGGGCATCGACATCCAGAACGTGCGCTGGAACCGCGCCACCCCGGGCAGCACCGGGACCAGCGAGGGATCTTGGGCCGCCACGAACGCGGGCAGCACCGCCAGCCCGGCACCGGCGCGCGCCGCCTCGTACTGCGCGAGGATGCTCGTGCTGCGCAGCACGAAATGCGCGGGGCGGTGCAGCTCGTCGAGGATCTGCAGTTCCTTGCTGAACAGCAGGTCGTCCACATAGCTGATGAAGGTGTGGCCGCGCAGGTCGTCGGCCGTGTGGACGGGCGCATGGCCGGCGAGGTAGCCGCGCGCGCCGTAGAGCTGCAACACATAGTCGGTGAGCTTGACCACCAGCACCGCGCCCCGCACGGGGCGCTCCAGGGAGATCACGATGTCCGCCTCGCGCCGCGACAGGTGCACCAGGCGGGGCAGCGCCAGAAGGTCCACCACCAGGCCCGGGTGGTTCTGTGCGAAGCGGGCCAGCTGCGGCGCGAGGATCAGGTTGCCAAAACCCTCGGTGGTGCCGATGCGCACCAGGCCGTGCAGCCCTTGCCGCACACCAGGCGCCGCACTCTCCACCGCGAGGAACGCGGCCTCCATGGCCTCCACCTTGGGCATCAGCTGCCGCCCTGCTTCCGTGAGGCGGTGGCCCCCGGCTTCACGGGCGAAGAGGGCCGATCCCACCTGTTTCTCCAACGCCTGCAGGCGGCGCGACACGGTGGTGTGCTCCACGCCCAGGCGGCGTGCGGCGCCCACCAGCGTGCCGGCGCGCGCGAGCTCCAGAAAGTAGCGGAAATGATCCCAATCCATGGGCCGATTGTGGCGCCCTCGGAGCCCGTCGCCAGGAAGAAGAGAATGCGACGCCTGCACGCCCCCGGGCTCGCCCTCCTCCTTTCCTGCACCAGGCGCCTTTCGCTGTAAACGCGATGATTGTTAAAAATTTACACTCTGTGTTTTTTGTTGCACACTCCAGCCGCGCCCGGCACCGAGCAGCGGGACCGCGCACAGCCACAAGAGCCCAGGAATTCCCCAAGGCCGCCGATACACAGGGAGGACAGGATGAATGCATTCATGCAGCCCCCCGCGGCTGCCCGCCAGAAACAAGCCCCTGCCGGGCTTCTCCGCGCCAGCCTCCGCGCCCCGGGCCCATTCCTTGCAGCTTTCGGGAAGCCGCGCACGGCGGGCTTCCTTTCCGCGCATCCCGGGCCACGCCCCGCTTTCCTTGCCTCCCCGCTTCCTTAGCCTCAGACATCTATGACACGCACCACTCTCTCATACAAGTCGCTTTGGGCCGGCCAGGCCTGCCTGGCGTTGGCCACCCTGGGTGCCCATGCGGCGGATGTGAGCATCACGCCGCCTGTCGGTGGCGGCTTTGTGATCAAAGGCCCCTCCAACACCGACAGGCTGCGCGTGCAAGGCTCCGGCGAAGTGCTGGTCCCCAGCCTGTCGGGCACGCCCAATACGAACACCAGCGTCCTGTGCTTTGACGGCCCGTCCGGGCGGCTGGGGCAATGCGCCCCCGGCGTGGCGTCCGGAGCCACGGGAGCGACCGGCCCGACCGGCGCGACGGGAGCCATCGGAACGACCGGCGCCACCGGCCCGGCAGGCACCACGGGCGCTACCGGGGCCGCCGGCCCCACTGGCGCGACCGGCGCGACCGGAACGGCAGGCCCCGCCGGCGCCACGGGCGCGGCGGGTAGCAACGGCGCTCCGGGCGTGGCGGGAGCCACCGGCCCCACGGGCGCCACAGGCCCTGCGGGCGCCACGGGTGCCACGGGCGCGACCGGCCTCCCAGGCCCTGCGGGCTCGCTCAGTGTCAATGTGCGGACCGCAACCGGCACCGGCACCACGGACAGTTGCAATGCGACCGCCTGCTGCCTGCCCGGGGAGAAGGTTGTAGGGGGAGGGTACGAGGGTGCCAGCGGGGCTGGCGGGATCGATACGGGCGGCGTGTTCATCGCCGCCAACTACCCCACGGCGGGCGGCGCTTGCGGCGCTTCGGTGCAAAGTTGGAGCATCCGGCTTCTGAACTCCTACCGCGTTCCCACCCTGACGTCGGCCTGCATCGCCTACGCCATCTGCGCGCAATGACGCCTCTGGAATCACCTGCGCAAGCACAGCCCCAGGGCCTGATGGTGCAGGGCATGCAAACAGCCCGGCTGCCCTGGCGGTTCGACGCCGCTGCGGCCCTGGCCGAAGTCAACGCCCTGCCCTCCTCGCTGTGGCGCACCCATTTCAACGAAGGCCGCCACGATGGCGGCTGGCAGGCCCTCGCGCTGCGTTCCGCGCCCGAGGCCCCCATCGATGTCGTTCCTGTTGATGTGCCGGCATCGGGCTATGCCGACACGCCCGCGCTGGAACAGTGCCCCACGCTGCGCGCCATGCTGGACACCATGGCCTTGCCCTGGAAGTCCGTGCGGCTCATGCAATTGCTGCCGGGCTGCGAAATCAAGGAGCACACCGATGCCGGCGTGTGCGCGGCGCGGGGCGAGGCCCGCCTGCACGTGCCGCTGCAGACGGGCGAGCAGGTGTTCTTCCATGTCGATGGCGAGCGCATCCCGCTGCGGGCTGGCGAGTGCTGGTACGTCGACGTATCGCGCCCGCACCGGGTTCGCAACCGTGGCAGCCAGACCCGGGTCCACCTGGTGGCGGACACCTCGGTGGACATGCGCCTGTTCGAGGCCTTCCGCGCCAGCGATGCCGGCGAGCCCCTGCCCGACCCCAGCGACCCGTGGAGCCAGTTCATCCGGTTTCGCGACTTCGTGGGAGCGGATGCGGAACACTCCGCAAGGCTCAGCGCCATCACCAACACCGCCGAGTTCGTGCAGGAATCGGTGCGCATGGGGCAGGACGCCGGCTTTCAATTTGACGCATCGGATGTAGAGTCGGCCATGAAGGCCGGGCGCCGCGCGTGGGTGGAACAATGGATTCTGTGAACTTCAGCGGCTGGCGCCCGATCCGTTTTTACATCGCCAAGGGCCAGGTGATGGTGGACTGGATCCGCATGCTCGACGAGCCGCTGCACGAGCCCTTCTTCCAGCACGGCATCCAGAGCCAGATGCAGCACCCCTTCCATCTGGCGTTCCGGCGCCAGACGCCGCTTCACGACCTGCTGGCCTGGCATGAACGGTCGCCGGGCCTGGACCCCTCGCTCGTCATCTTCCACGTGTCGCGCTGTGGCTCCACGCTCATCACGCAGGCGCTGGCGGAAAGCCCGCACCATCTGCAACTGTCGGAGCCCGCTCCGGTGGACTTTCTGCTGCGCCAGGCCCTGCCCGGCGGGTGGCTGGACAGGACCCAGGTCGTCCGTGCGTTGCGGGCGTGGGCCAGTGCCTGGGGGCAGCGCTGCGACGATGCCAGCCCGGGGCTCGAGTCCTTCAGCATCAAGCTGGACGCCTGGAACACAGACAAGGCCCCGCTCGTGGCGGAAGCCTGGCCCGAAACGCCCTGGGTATTCCTGACCCGGGAACCCCTGGCGGTGCTGGTCTCGCAGATGCGAGAACGCGCCTTCTTCCTTGTGCCGGGCACGCTGGGCGCATGCCTGGACGGTCTCAGCGTCCATGAACTGGCCGTCATGCACCCTGAGCTTTACTGCGCGCGCGTGCTGGGGAACATCTATGCGGCCATGACCCAGGAGTTCGACCCCGCACGCACACTGCTGCTCGACCACGCCGAACTGCCCGGCGCCATTGAAACCCGGGTGCTCTCCCACATGGGCTGGAATGCCTCGGCGACCGATCAAGAGCGGATGCGCGAACGTGTCACACGGCACGGCAAGCGCCCCCATCAAGTCTATGTTTCAGACACGGAATCCAAACACAGCATGGCAAGCGATCATCTTCAATCCCTGACCGCGCAATGGATCGCCCCTCACTACCTGAGGCTTCAGGACCTGCGCCAGTCCCACCATCCTGCAGCCTCCCCGCATCTCGCCGAGGAGGCACTGCCATGATCGCCCCCCTGCATCGACGCCATTTCCTGGCCGCGGGCAGTGCGGTGGCGGCCACCGGCGTCCAGCTCTCGACGCCTGTTCTCGCGTCCGCCGGCCCGTCAAGCCCCCATTGGCACATCCTGGGCATCGCGCCCATGTCGGAAAAGCTGCCGCAGCTTGCACACGACTACCGGCACGGCGTGGAGCTGGGCCTGGCGCAGGCTGGCGCCTCGCAGGTCGGGCTGACCTGGCTGTCGGCAGGCCCCTTGCCTGGAGCCCCTGCCAAGGCCATCGGGTCCGCACTGCAGGACGGCAAGATCGATGCCGTGATGGGGTGGATACCCCCTTTGCTAGCGAAAAAGGTGTCTGCCTTGACGGAGAAGGCCGGTGTGCCCCTCTGGATCAGCGACAGCGGCGCCGACATCGCCACTCCCTCGGAACAGCACCCCCTGCAGGTTCGCCACAGCCTCGAACTGTGCACCATGGCATCCGCGCTGGCCGACAAGGTGCACGCGCAATGTGGTCCACGCGCTTTCCTGTCGATGGGCTGGCACGAATCGGGGTATGACTTTGTCCAGGCCTTCCAGCACCGCTGGCGCTCATTGGGTGGGCAGATCGTGGGCCGCCACATTGCAGGCGCTCCAGGGCGTTCACCGGAATTTGATGATCTGAAGCAGGCGATTGTTTCGCAGCAACCGGATGCGGTGATTGCATTGTTCTCCGGCCCCCAGGCGCACCGTTTCAGCCAATGGTGGCAAGCCCAGCCGGCCTTGCTGCGCACCCAACTGGCCGGGTTCCCATGGCTTTCCGATGGCACCTCGGGCGTTCGTCCATGGACCGTGGCAAGCTGGCCCACCGCAGACATCGCAGAGACTGGTTGGAAGACTCGATTCGCACAGGCAGGCCTTGCGTGGACCGCCGCTGCGCTGCTGGGTGCAGAGGCCGGCGCCAGCCTGGGCAGCGCCCTGGCGGCCGCTCCCCCGGGAACCAGCACCAAGGACGTCTGGGCGGCATTGACGAGCAAACCGCTGGCGGGCCCTCGCGGACAACGGTACTGGGCCAGTTCCGCCAGCGACAGCGCAGGGCCGTTGTGGGAGCGCTCGACCTCCGTCACCGGCACCTGGCTCCAACGCCACCAGGCTTACTCCCACCTCGGTGCGTCCGCTGCCGCCCAGGGTGGATGGATCACTGGCTACTTTTTGACTTGATGAGGAATCGCTATGAGTGAACCGTTTATTGCCGAAATCAAAATGTTCGCTGGCAATTTCGCCCCCCGTGGGTGGGCTTTCTGCCAGGGTCAAATTATGAGCATTGCCCAAAATACGGCCTTGTTTTCCCTGCTGGGCACCACCTACGGCGGCAATGGACAAACCACCTTTGCCTTGCCAGACCTGCGTGGCCGGGCTCCCGTCGGCACAGGCCAAGGGCCGGGACTTCCCGAAGTCACCATGGGTGAAATTGGCGGCAGCCCCACCCACACGCTGATCAGCACGGAAATGCCGGCACACACCCATGCAGCGCCCACCATTCCTGCATCCACCACCCTGGGCACCCTGCAGGCACCCGGTCCCGGGGCGATGCCGGCAGCGTCCAATCAGCGCAATGCCCAATATGCTGCCAGCGGCACTGCCGATACCCAATTGCCCATGAGCAGCGCGACGACCGGTATTGCAGGTGGCAGTCAACCGTTTTCCATCATGCCCCCGTATTTGGGGATGAACTACATCATTGCCGTGGAGGGCATATACCCGTCCAGAAACTGAATGGACCAACCCGCCACGGAGCGGCGGAAAAAAGGGGCCGACGGCAGCGTTTGCCCCTTTTTGCATTTCTGCTTCACTGAACAAAAAACCGCACCCTGAGGACAGGAGCCTTCGGCTGCTCATCCCCTGATCCGCTGGGGTTCGGGCTTGCTGTTTTCATGTGCAAATAAGCACATACACATTGCAGAGCAACGCCTTGTAATTACATATTTGCACGCATAACATGCACGGGTTGGCCTGCACCGCGGGCCGTTTGCACCCCCCCCGGAGACAAAACCATGAACGCACCCACCCGCGTGGCCGCACTGGCCCCCACCGTCAAGCTGCTGATCGGCGGCCAGTTCGTCGAGTCCAAGACCACCGAGTGGCGCGACGTGGTGAACCCCGCCACGCAAGAGGTGCTGGCCCGCGTGCCCTTTGCCACGGCCGAAGAAATCAATGCCGCCGTGGCCTCGGCCAAGGAAGCGTTCAAGACCTGGAAGAAGACGCCCATCGGCACGCGCGCCCGCATCTTCCTCAAGTACCAGCAGCTCATCCGAGAAAACATGGCCGAGCTGGCCGCCATCCTCACGGCCGAACAAGGCAAGACCTTGCCCGACGCCGAAGGCGACGTGTTCCGTGGCCTGGAAGTGGTGGAACACGCTGCCAGCATCGGCAACCTGCAGCTGGGCGAGCTGGCCAACAACGTGGCCGGTGGCGTCGATACCTACACCCTGCTGCAGCCCCTGGGCGTGTGCGCGGGCATCACGCCCTTCAACTTCCCGGCCATGATCCCGCTGTGGATGTTCCCCATGGCGATTGCCACGGGCAACACCTTCGTGCTCAAGCCCTCCGAGCAGGACCCCATGGTGACCATGCGCCTGGTGGAGCTGGCGCTCGAAGCCGGCATTCCACCCGGTGTGCTCAACGTGATCCACGGCGGCGAAATGGCCGTGAACGCGATCTGCGACCACAAGGACATCAAGGCCGTATCGTTCGTGGGCTCCACCAAGGTGGGCACCCATGTGTACAACCGCGCCACCCTGGCCGGCAAGCGCGCGCAATGCATGATGGGCGCCAAGAACCACGCGATCATCCTGCCCGACGCGAACAAGGAACAGTCGCTCAACGCCATCGCCGGTGCCGCATTTGGCGCCGCCGGCCAGCGCTGCATGGCCCTGCCCGTGGTGGTGCTGGTGGGCGAGGCGCAAAAGTGGATTCCCGATCTGGTGGCCAAGGCCAAGACGCTCAAGGTCAACGGCGGCACTGAAAAGGGCACGGACGTGGGCCCGCTCGTTTCCTGTGCGGCGCTCTCGCGTGTGGAAGGCCTGATCGAACGCGGCATCGCCGATGGCGCCACGCTGGAGCTGGACGGCCGCAAGCCCACGGTGCCCGGCTATGAAAAGGGCAACTTCGTGGGCCCGACGATCTTCTCGAACGTGAAGCCCGGCATGGCCATCTACGACCAGGAAATCTTCGGCCCCGTGCTGGCCCTGGTGCCCGCCGCCGACATCGACGAAGCAATCGAGTTCATCAACAGCAACCCCAACGGCAACGGCACCGCCATCTTCACGCAGTCGGGTGCGGCTGCACGCAAGTTCCAGGAAGAGATCGATGTGGGCCAGGTCGGCATCAACGTGCCAATCCCCGTGCCAGTGCCGCTGTTCTCGTTCACGGGTTCGCGCGCGTCCAAGCTGGGCGACCTGGGCCCTTACGGCAAGCAGGTCGTCATGTTCTACACGCAGACCAAGACGGTGACGGCCCGCTGGTTTGATGACAGCACCACGTCGCATGGTGTGAACACGACGATTAGCTTGAAGTGACATCCCCCTGAGGCGCTGCGCGCCTTCCCCCTTCTCTTCTCTTGCATCGCTGCGCGATGCGGAAGGGGGACGCCACCCGTGCGGCGGGGCGGCCCTTGCACGGCGGCACTGGCCTTAGGCCGCGCCAGTCGTGACCACTGTGGTCGATGGTAAAAGCGGGGCATGCAAATTGATCTGACAATGATGCGGGGATGGGCCATGGTCTTCGGTGCGGCTTGCGTGATGCTGGTGGGAGCTGATGCCCACGCGCAGGCCGGTGCCGCCTGCAAGCCCGGCGGCAGCGTGGACGAAACCAATGCCTGCGCCGTGCAGGCCTTTCAGGCGGCAGACACGCAGATCGCGATCCTCTACGGTGATGTGATGCGCGCGCTGTCGGCCCACGAGCGGCCCCAGCTGCGGCAGGAGCACACGGCCTGGCAGCGCAAACGCACCACGCGCTGCAAGCAGGCCACGCGCAGTGCCGAGTCGCAGCCCCAGTGGCCGCGCCTGTACCACGAGTGTCTGACGACGGAGACCGAGACCCGCCGCAAGGGCCTGATGCGCTGGCTGACGCTGGACCACCCATCCGCCAGGCCCTGAACCGGGCGCCCAGAACAACAAGAACCGACGACGAGACAGAACACCATGGACTTTGAACTCACCGAAGAACAACGCGCCTTTGCCCAGACGGCCCGCGACTTTGCGCAAGCCGAGTTCGCGCCCCACGCGGCGTTGTGGGACGCCGAGGGCATCTTCCCGAAGGAAGCCATCGCCAAGGCGGGCGAGCTGGGCTTTTGTGGCCTGTATGCACCCGAGAACGCCGGTGGCCTCGCCCTGCCCCGCCTGGACGCCACCCTGGTGTTCGAGGAAATGGCCGCCATCGACCCCAGCACCACCGCCTTCATCACCATCCACAACATGGCCACCTGGATGCTGGGCACCTGGGCCACCCCCGTCGTGCGCGACCACTGGGGGCCGCTGTTGACCACGGGCGAGAAGCTCGCGTCCTACTGCCTCACCGAGCCCGGCGCAGGCTCCGACGCCGCCTCGCTCAAGACGCGTGCCGAACTGGTGGGCCACGACTACGTCATCAACGGCAGCAAGGCCTTCATCAGCGGCGCAGGCAGCACCGACGTGCTGGTGCTCATGGCGCGCACGGGCGACGCGAATTCGGGCGCTAGCGGCGTCAGCGCCTTTGCCGTGCCAGCCGATGCACCCGGCATCACCTACGGCAAGAAGGAACACAAGATGGGCTGGAACAGCCAGCCCACGCGCACCATCAGCTTCGACAACGTGCGCATCCCGGCCGACCACCTGCTGGGCCGCGAGGGCGAAGGCTTCAAGATCGCGATGAAGGGCCTGGACGGCGGCCGCATCAACATCGCCACCTGCTCGGTGGGCGCGGCGCAAGGCGCGCTCAACGCCGCGCAGCAATACATGCAGGACCGCAAGCAGTTTGGCAAACCCATCGCCAGCTTCCAGGCCCTGCAGTTCAAGCTGGCCGACATGGCGACGGAACTCGTGGCCGCGCGCCAGATGGTGCGCCTGGCCGCCAGCAAGCTGGACGCGGGGGCCCGCGACGCCTCCACCTACTGCGCCATGGCCAAGCGCTTCGCCACCGACGCGGGCTTCACCGTCATCAACGACGCCCTGCAGTTGCACGGCGGCTATGGCTACATCCGCGAATACCCGCTGGAGCGCCTGCTGCGCGACGCGCGCGTGCACCAGATCCTGGAAGGCACGAACGAAATCATGCGCGTGATCATTGCGCGGCGCATGCTGGACGGGGATGCGACGGAGGCCATCCGCTAGGCAAAAACTCCTGTTTTTATAGCTGCCAGCGCTTATCCATCAAGCGCTAGCGGCCTATTTAACCTGAAACCATGCCCGCCCGCCCCCTCTCCGACGAAACCCTGCACCTGATCGACGCCGTGCGCACGGCGCTCGCGCACCGCAGCGACGTGGAGGAGCGCCCGCTGTTCGGCACCCATGCGTTTTTTGTGGACGGCAAGATGTGTGTCGCCGTCAAGGGCGAGGAACTGCTGGTGCGCCTGCCGCCGGAGCGCCATGGCGAGGTGCAGGAGATGCAGAACACCCGCGAGCTGTCGCCCGGCGGCGGCATGAAGGGCTACTTCTGGGTGGAGCCCAATGGCTACGCCACTCGCGCACAGTGGAACCATTGGCTCGAAGCAGCCCTGGCCTACAACCCGCTGGCCAAGGCATCGCCGCGCAAGAAGAAAACAACCAACACCCCGGCCGCGGCCAGGAAAGCGCCCGCCAGCACCGGCACCCAGCCGAAGAAAAAAACCGCCGCGAAGAAGCACAGCATCTTCGAAGCCGACGACTGATCTGCCCCACCCTCCCTGGAGCCCACCACCATGCCCCTTCGCATCGTCCGCCTCGGCACCCCGCGCGCCGCCGGGGAAGGCACCCGCATCGGCACCGTGCGCCGCCCGCCGCGTGGCGTGCCCAAGACCGAGTTCGCCAGCCGCGACTACTACGACGTGTGGTACCCCCTGCTGTCCCCCACGGCCGAACTCATGGCCCAGGGCCAGCAGGCGCAGACGGACAAGGAGTGGGAAGCGTTCGTCAAGCAGTTCCGCAAGGAACTGGCCCAGCCCGAGGCCAGCCGCACGCTGGACCTGCTGGCCGCGCTCTCGCGCCACGCCGCGATGTCGCTGGGCTGCTACTGCGAGGACGAATCGCGTTGCCACCGCTCGGTGCTGCGCGCGGAGCTGAAAGCCCGCGGCGCAGACTTCGCCGAGTGATTTTCAAGCCTTTTCGGCCGGTAGCCCTTTGAAACAAGCGCTGGCAGCTATCAATTTCATACCAACCCGATTCACCACCACAACGACATCCAGGAGAAACACACCATGAAGATTGCATTCATCGGCCTCGGCAACATGGGCGGCCCCATGGCCCTGAACCTGCACAAGGCGGGCCACGACGTGGGCGCCTTCGACCTCTCCAAGCCGGCCTGCGACAAGCTCGCCGCCGATGGCGTGCGCATCGCGACGGACGCCGGCACCTGCGTGCAAGGGGCCGAGGTCGTCATCAGCATGCTGCCCGCCAGCCAGCACGTGGAAACGCTCTATCTGGGCAGCGACCGGCAACCCGGCCTGCTGCCGCTGCTGGCCGAGGGCACGCTGGTGATCGACTGCTCGACCATCGCCGCAGCCACGTCGCGCAAGGTGGCCGAGGCCGCCAAGGCACGGGGCATGGACTTCATCGACGCGCCCGTCTCGGGCGGCACGGGTGGCGCCATCGCCGGCACGCTGACCTTCATGGTGGGCGGCGACACCCCGGCACTGGAACGCGCGCGCCCCGTGCTCGAGAAGATGGGCGCCAACATCTTTCACGCCGGTGCCGTGGGCGCGGGCCAGACGGCCAAGATCTGCAACAACATGCTGCTGGGCATCCTGATGGCCGGCACCAGCGAGGCGATTGCCCTGGGCGTGGCCAATGGCTTGGACCCGAAGGTGCTCTCCGAGATCATGCGCCGCAGCTCGGGCGGCAACTGGGCGCTGGAGAAGTACAACCCCATGCCCGGCGTGATGGAGACCGCGCCGGCGAGCAAGGGCTATGCGGGCGGCTTCGGCACCGACCTCATGCTCAAGGACCTGGGGCTGGCGCAGGAGAACGCCGCGGCCGTGAAGGCCTCCACCCCGCTCGGCGGCCTGGCGCGCAGCCTGTATGCCGCGCACAGCCTGGCGGGCCATGGCGCGCTGGATTTCTCCAGCATCATCAAGTTGGTGCAAAAACACTGACACCACGCGGCGGCGCGGCGGCGGGGCCCGCCACGGGACCGCCGCCGGACTCAATGCGCGGGCACGCCGGCGGAACCCGCCAGGAACTGGGCCTCGAACACGTCCGCGGGCAGGGGCCGGCTGAGCAGGTAGCCCTGGATCTCGTCGCAGCCCAGCAGTGCGAGCCGGCGGCACTGGTCGTCCGTCTCGACCCCCTCGGCCACCACCTTGAGCCCCAGCGAGTGCCCCATGTTGATGATGGTGGACACCAGCGCCTGCCCCTGGGCTCCGGTGTCCATGCCCAGGATGAAGGAGCGGTCGATCTTGAGCGTGTCGGCCGGCAGCGTGGCCAGGTAGCTCAGCGATGAGAACCCGGTGCCGAAATCGTCGATGGCGATCGTGATGTCCATCTCGCGCAGGGCGTGCAGGCTGCGCCTGCTGTGCTCCACGTCCTCCATCACCATGCTTTCGGTGATCTCCAGCTCCAGCCCGCTGCCCGCCCCCGGGTCCAGGGCCAGGGCCTCGCGCACCTCGGCCACGAAGTTGCGGTGCCGCAGCTGCAGGAACGACACATTGACCGCCACGCGCAGCGGCGCGTGGCCCGCCTGCCGCCAGCGCCGGTTGTCCGCCAGCGCCTGGCGAAGGGCCCAGCGGCCCACGTCGTAGATCAGGCCGGTCTCCTCCAGGATGGGAATGAAGAGCCCCGGTGGCACCAGGCCCCGGTGCGGATCGTTCCAGCGGATCAGCGCCTCGGCGCCCGCCACGACGCCGCTGGCCAGGCATTGCTTGGGCTGGTAGTGCAAAACAAACTGGCCCTGCTCCAGCGCTTCGCGCAGGCGGCCTTCCAGGCTCAGCGCCTCGGCCACGCGGGTGTTCATTTCAGAGGTGTAGAACAGCAGGCTGTCGGCCGATGCCTTGGCCTTGCCGACCGCGGCCTCGGCGTTGCGCAGCAGCGCTTCGGCATCCACGCCGTCCATGGGGTACAGGGCCACCCCTGCCTTGGCGGCCATGCGCAGCTCGGTCTGCCCCAGCAGGAAGGGCGCATCAAAGCAGCTGCGCATGAGATGGTCCACCACCAGCGCCACGGCCCCGGCATCGCGGGCGCCGGCCACGGCCATGCCGAAACTGTTGATCCCGATGCGCGCCACGCCGTGCACATCGGCCGCCGCATGCTGCAGCCGCTGCGCCACCTGCTTGAGAAGCTCGTCCCCCATCTGCCGCCCCAGCGTGTCATTGACGAACCGGAACCGGCTGATGTCCATCAGCGCGATCCCGAGCAGCGGCCGCGGCCCTTCGCGGGGCCGCAGGTGCTGGCCGGCGCGCTCCAGGAAAAGCGTGCGGTTGGGCAGGCCGGTGATCTCGTCGTAGTAGGCCAGGTAGCTCAGCCGGTCTTCCTTGTCGAGGTGGTCGAGCGCGAAGCCGATGTCGCCGGCCAGCTCGGTCAGCAGCTTCATCTCGGCCTCGTCGAAAAACCCCACCTCTTCGGAAAACAGGGCCAGCACCCCCACCACCTCGTGGGCCACGACCAGCGGCAGCATGGCCAGCGACGCCACGCCACGCTGCGCCAGCAGGCCGGGCAGCAAGATCCGGGGGTCGCCCACCACGTCGTCGCACACGGCGGGCAGCCCGGTGCGAACCACCTCCGCGCTCAGGCTCTCGCCCGGGGTGGGCTTGTCGTGCAGCCGCAGCCGGTCCCGGATGTGCGCGAGGAAGTCCTCTCCCGCGCCAGAGAGCGCCACCGGCACCAGCTGCTGGCGGGCCGCGTCCACCTTGCCCAGCCACGCGATCTTGAACTGCCCTTCCTCCACGGCGATGCGGCAGGCCTCGTGAAACAGCTCCTCGCGCTTGCGCACGCGCACGATCAGCGTGTTGATGCCGCTGAGCATGGCGTACACGCGGTTGAGCCGCTTGATCTTGTGCTCGGCCTCCTTGCGCTCGGTGATGTCCTCCCCGAGCGCGGCCACGCCGGTCACCTGGCCGCCCGCCGACCGCAGCACGGTGTTGTTCCAGTGCACCAGCCTGCGCTCGCCGCCGCGGGTGATGATTTCGTTGTCGTAGTGCCAGGCAGAAGGGCGGTCGGCCAGCAGGTCGGCGAACACGTCGCGCACATCCACCTGCTCGGGCGGCACGAACAGCGAGAACCAGTTCTGGCCGGACACCTCGTCGCGCCGCCACCCGGTCAGGCGCAGCAGGTAGTCGTTGCAATAGGTGATGCGCCCCTCGCAGTCGAGCATCAGCGAGATCATCTCCACCTTGTCCAGCATGTCGTTGAAGCGGCGGTCGCTCTCGCGCAGTTCCTCCTCCGCGCGCTTTTGCACGCTGATGTCCTGGATGGTGTTGAACCAGCGGACGGTGTCGCTGCCCACGCCATCGTCGGCCAGCAAAGGCTCCATGACCTGGCGCAGGTGGATCACCGCGCCGTCTGCGCGCACGAGGCGGTAGTTGAAATCCAGGCGCACGCCCTCGGTGGCAGCCTCCAGCGCGCGCTCACGGAACAAGGGCTGGTCGTCCGGATACACGAGGGCCAGCCATTCGCGCGCGGACCGGGGCATCGCCGACGGCTCCACGCCCAGCATCTGGGGGCAGGTGTCGGGCCAGCTCTCGAACACGCCGTCCTGGCTGCTGATCACATGGGTGATCTTGGCCAGCACCTGCGCGCGGTGCAGGCCCGCCTCGCTGGCCCGGAGCTCTTCGATGACCCGCTTGCGCTCGATCACCTCGAACTGAAGCTGGTCGGCATGGCGCTGCACCTCCGCGTACAGGCTTCCGTTCTCGTAGATGCGCCCCACCTGGGCCCCCAGGATGGACAGGATCTTCTCGTCCTCGGCGCTGAACTCGTGCGACCCGGGCTTGTTGGCCAGGCAGATCCAGCCATAGGAGAACGACAGCGATGTGATGGGCGCGATCAGGCCGCAGTGCAGCGCCGGATAGCCCGCCGGCAAGCCCACCTCGCGGGGGTCGCCGCTGGCGTTGGCCACCCGCCGCGCCCGCCGCTCGGCGCGCACACTGCCCAGCAGGCCGTGCGACACCACGGGCAGGTCCAGCACCCCCGTCGCGGCGGCATCGATGCCACTGGTGCAGACCAGGGCCGCATGGCCATCCTTGCGCACGGCGCACAGCACCACGTACTGCGCGCCCACCAGGTCCCGCGCACCCCGGCAGACGCTGGCCAGCAGCACCTGCGGGTCGCGCTCGGACGCCAGCTGCAGGTTCAAGTCGGTCAGCGCCGCCAGCCGGCGGTTCATGGCTTCCAGCTCGGCCACGTTGCCGGTGAGCTTGTCCGCCATGAGCTGCAGGTGCCGCGTCTGGAAGCTGTGCTCCAGCGGGAGCACGGGCTGTGGCGGAACCTGCGACAGCGCCTGCTCGATGGCCGCGATGATGTCCTGCGGCTCGCAGGGTTTCACCAGCACCTGGGCGACCCCGCAGGCCAGGGCCAGGTTGCGCGCCTCCTGCTCGCGGAAATGCGCGCTGTAGAAAATCACCTGCGTGGCGGCGAGCTGGGGGTCGGCACGCAACTGCCGCACGAACTCATAGCCGTCCATCGTGGGCATCAGGATGTCGGAGATCACCAGCTGCGGGCGTTCTGCCCGCACCACGTCCAGCGCCTGGGCGCCGTCCGCCGCCTCCAGCGCCTGGTGGCCGCTGTGTCCTATGAGCGTGGCCACCAGCGCCCTGTTGGCCGGAAGGTCATCCACGACAAGGATCTTGGCCATGCTGCCGCCGTAGCTGCTTCAGGCCGCCGCAGGCGGCGCGTGGAACGAGGAGCCCAGAAATGCTTCGACCTGCTTCACGAAGGTCTCGGGCGTGATGGGCTTGGAAAGGTGCTCGTCGAAACCCACGTCGAGCGCCTTTTCGCGGTCGCCCGGCATGGAGAATGCCGTAACGGCCACCAGCGGCACCACGCGCCACGCGTGGTGGGAGCGCAGGCTCTGCGCCACCTCGTAGCCGTTCATGACGGGCATCTGCAGGTCGCACAGGATCAGGTCGGGCGATTCCGCCAGCGCGAGCCCCATGCCCAGCGCGCCATTCTCGGCGGCCAGCACGCGGTGGCCCGCGGCCTCCAGCAGGTAGGTGACGAGCTCCCGGCTCGCGTCATCGTCCTCGATGACGAGGATGGTGGCTTTCATGCGCTGGTCTCCTGGAATTCCACGGTGAACGTGCTGCCCTGCCCTTCGGTGCTTTCAAAGCCGACGCTGCCGCCCAGCGCCTCGGCCAGCTTGCGGCTCAGGTGCAGGCCCAGGCCCGTGCCTTCGTGGTGGCGCCGGTCGGCGGTCTCCACGCGCGAGAACGCCTCGAACAGCCGGGACTGCTCCTGCGGCGCGATCCCGGGCCCCGTGTCCCGCACCCGGACCTGCACGGTGCGGCCTTGCGGCGACAGCGTCTCTTCCAGCACCACCTCCACGGACCCCTCCGGCGTGAACTTGATGGCATTGCCCACCAGATTGATGAGTATCTGGCTGAACGCCCGGCGGTCGGTGTGCAGGGTGACGGCCTGGGCGGGCGCGCGCACGCTGAACGCCAGCCCCTTGCGCCCGGCCTCCTGCTCCAGCGTGGCCGCGACTTCCGCGACGATGCTCCGGCAGTCGAGCGCCTCGATGTTGAGCGACACCTTGTTGGCGCTGAGCTTGGCCACATCCAGCAGGTCATTGATGAGGGAAAGAAGGTGCCGCGCCCCCGTCTGCACGATGCGCAATTGCTTGTCCTGCTCGGGATTGAGCGGGCCCGGCAGCTTCATCAGCAATGTGCCCGTGAAACCGATGATGGCGTTGAGCGGGGTTCGCAGTTCGTGGGACATGCTGGCCAGGAAGCGGTCTTTGACCAAGGCCGCATTTTCAAGCTCCAGGTTCTTGTCGCGCAAGACCCGCTCGATCCGCTTGCGCTCGGTCACGTCGCGGATCGCGCTCGAGACGAAAAGGCCTTCCTCCGTCTGCAGCGGGCTCAGGCTGATCTCGACCGGGAACTCGGAGCCGTCCTTGCGCAGTCCGTACAGATCAAGGCCCGCCCCCATGGAGCGGGTGCGTGGCTCGACGAAGAAGCGGTGGCGGTGCTCGGGATGCCGGGCATTGAAACGTTCGGGCACGAGCAATTCGATCTTCTGGCCCAGCAACTCGGTGCGGCTCCAGCCGAACAGCTTCACGGCCTGGGAATTGACCAGCACGATGCTGCCATCCCGGTCGACGATGACCATGGCGTCGGGCGCGGCTTCGAGCAGGTCCTTGAACTTCTGGTCGGCCCGCTTGCGGTCGGTGATGTCGCGGATGGCGCTCATCACCATCTCGCCTTCCTCGGTGTGGATCGGGCTCAGGCTGATCTCCACCGGAAACTCGGTGCCCCCCTTGCGCAGGCCATACAGCTCCAGGCCCGCTCCCATCGTGCGCGTGCGCGGTGCCCCGAAGAAGCCGCTTCGGTGCCCCAGGTGCGCGCCCCGGTAGCGGTGGGGCAGAAGCACTTCCACCGCCTGCCCCAGCAGCTCGGCCCGCTCGTAGCCGAACACGCGCTCGGCCTGCGAATTCACCAGCACGATGCGGCCGGTCACATTGACCATCACGATGGCATCCGGCGTGGATTCGAGCAGGTCGCGAAACCGTGCCTCCAGCAACTTGGCCTCGCGCTGGACCTTGAGCTGGGTGACATCCTTCTTGCTGGACAGGAAGTACAGCAGCTGCCCGCCGTCATCGCGCACCGCCTTGGTGGAGACATTCACGTGCACGAGCGAGCCGTCCTTGCGGCGGCGCACCGACTCGTGCACCGCCGTCACGCCGCGCAATGCCTCGGCGCGGATCTCGTCTTCCTCATGGGCCCGCCCCTCGGGAACGATCAGATCCATCAGGGATCGGCCCTGCACCTCGGCCAGCGCGTAGCCAAAGATCGCTTCGGCGGCGGGGTTCCAGTTGAGCACCATGCCCTCGGGCGACAGCACCAGCAGCGCATCGGGGTTTTGCTCCCAGTACGCGGCGGAAAAATCAGATGCCATGCAGCCCTCCCTGTGTGAGGCCATCTCTCTGCGCAGCGCGCCCAACGCGCACAGACGGCAGCGGCCTTCGCCCTCATTGCCCTCGCCAATGGCTGATCCCATCTTAGGCGGGAAATCTCCAAATAGCCAACACTCAACTGCCCCGCGGATCACCCGCCCCGGCCGCCTGGGCGCGGGCCGCCCCGGGACCGCGCGGCCCAAGCCGCGATGCGCCCTCCCCGACCCATCTTCGCCATCCGCCGTGGGAGGCCGAAAAAACAAAAACCCCTGAAATCCTCACGGAAATCAGGGGCTCCATCCGTGCCGCGCGGCGCGCCGGCGGCGGTCAGTCCATCGCGTCGATCATCACCTGGCCAAAACCGGAACAGCTCACCTGCGTGGCGCCATCCATCAGGCGCGCGAAATCGTAGGTCACCTTCTTGGAGGCGATCGACTTTTCCAGCGAGCGGATGATCAGGTTGGCAGCGTCGATCCAGCCCATGTGGCGCAGCATCATCTCGGCCGAGAGGATCTCTGAGCCCGGGTTCACGTAGTCCTTGCCGGCGTACTTGGGCGCCGTGCCGTGCGTGGCCTCGAAGCAGGCCACCGAATCGGACATGTTGGCCCCGGGCGCGATCCCGATGCCACCGACCTGGGCCGCCAGCGCGTCCGAGATGTAGTCGCCGTTGAGGTTGAGCGTGGCCACCACCGAGTATTCGGCGGGGCGCAGCAGGATCTGCTGCAGGAAGGCATCGGCGATGCTGTCCTTGATGGTGATGTCCTTGCCCGACTTGGGGTTCTTGAGCTTGCACCACGGGCCGCCATCGATCAGCTGCGCGCCGAACTCCTTTTGCGCCAGGGCATAGGCCCAGTCACGGAATCCGCCTTCGGTGTACTTCATGATGTTGCCCTTGTGCACGATGGTCACGCTGGGCTTGTCGTTGTCGATGGCGTACTGGATGGCCTTGCGCACCAGGCGCTCGGTGCCCTCGCGCGACACGGGCTTGACGCCAATGCCCGAGGTGTTGGGGAAACGGATTTTCTTCACGCCCATCTCGTCCTGCAGGAACTTGATGAGTTTCTTGGCCTTGTCGGACTCGGCCTCGAACTCGATGCCGGCATAGATGTCCTCCGAGTTCTCGCGGAAGATCACCATGTTGGTCTTCTCGGGCTCCTTGAGCGGCGAAGGCACGCCCTTGAAATACTGCACGGGGCGCAGGCAGACGTACAGGTCCAGCTCCTGGCGCAGCGCCACGTTCAGCGAGCGGATGCCGCCGCCCACGGGCGTGGTCAGCGGGCCCTTGATGGAAACCACATACTCGCGCAGCACCTGCAGGGTCTCTTCGGGCAGCCACACGTCGGGGCCATACACCTTGGTGGATTTCTCGCCGGCGTAGACCTCCATCCAGTGGATCTTCTTCTTGCCGCCATAGGCCTTGGCCACCGCGGCATCCACCACCTTGATCATCACCGGCGTGATGTCCAGGCCCGTGCCGTCGCCTTCGATGAAAGGGATGATGGGCTGGTCCGGCACGTTCAGCGACATGTCGGCGTTGACGGTGATTTTCTCGCCTTCGGCGGGCACCTTGATGTGCTGGTAGCTGGTCATGGGCGGGTGTCTCCTGGGGTGGCTGAAACAGGATTCAGCGAATTGGGCAAAGCGCTCTGAAGCCGGTCAATTCTAATGACAAATATTTCTGGCCAAGACCCTGTCAACGCGGCTGCCGCTGCTATCGTTGGGGGTGGAGCCATGCGGGGTTTCGCATGGCCCTCAACCCTTGTTCACACTGGAAACGGCACATATGAAAAAACTCCTCGCTGTACTGGTGGCTGGTCTGTTTGCTGCGGGTGCTTTCGCACAGCAAGCGCCAGCAACCGCTCCCGCCCCTGCTGCCCCCGCAGCCCCCATGGCTGCGCCCGCCGCAGCTCCCGCACCGGTAGCCAAGACCCACAAGGCCGCCACCACGGCCAAGAAGAAGACGCACAGCACCAAGAAGGTCGCCAAGAAGAAAACCACCAAGAAGGTGGCCTGAAACGCCGGGCGCCAGGCCCGCGCGGGGCCAGGGCCCGCCGCTTCAAGATCGCCCGCTGCCGCGGGCGTTTTTGTTGATGGGGGCCGTGCAATGCCCCGTTGTGCCGCCATGCCGGCATGTTTGCGCTAATCTGCCATCGTCCGCAGCGTGATTTTTCCGCTGCCCGTTCATTGCCATCGTCCGTGTTGCCTTCATGAAAGCCCTGCCCATGACCGATCTTCACCCGGCCCGCGCCCCGCAGGCCCGCACCGCCCGCGTGATGTCCTTCGCGCGCCGCGCCGCCCTGGCCGCCGCCGCCCTGGTGGCCGCCACCGCCCTGCTGCATGCAGGCGGGGTTGCCGCCCAGGAAGGACCGCAGCTGAATCTGCGGCGCGTCGAACTGACGGCGGGCATGCACCGCATCGACGCCCAGGTCGCCCTTGCACCCCAGGAACGCCAGACCGGCCTCATGCACCGCAAGGAGATGCCGCAGCACGAAGGCATGCTGTTCGTGTTCGAGCAGCCGGCACAGCAGTGCTTCTGGATGAAAAACACCCTGCTGCCCCTCACCGCGGCTTTCGTGGAGGATGACGGCACCATCGTGAACCTGGCGGACATGAAGCCGCAGACACTGGACTCCCACTGCTCCGCCAAGCCCGTGCGCTATGTGCTGGAAATGAACCAGGGCTGGTTTGCCCAGAAGGGCATCAAGGCAGGGGCCAAACTCTCGGGCGCGCTGTTTCGCCGCCCCTAGGTCCGCCCCTGGGCCAGAGGGACCGCAAAGAAAAACGGCCCCGCGGGGCCGTTTTTTCTTGTCCGCGGCAGGTGGCTGCCGCGGCACCGCGCAAGCAATCCGTCAGGCGAAGTTGGCTTCCGCGAACTTCCAGTTCACCAGGCTGGAGAGGAAGGTCTCCACGAACTTGGGGCGCATGTTGCGGTAGTCGATGTAGTACGCGTGTTCCCACACGTCCACCGTCAGCAGTGCCTTGTCGGCCGTGGTCAGCGGCGTGCCGGCGGCGCCGGTGTTCACGATGTCCACGCTGCCGTCGGCCTTCTTCACCAGCCAGGTCCAGCCCGAGCCGAAGTTGCCCACGGCGCTCTTGACGAAGGCTTCCTTGAAGGCGGCGTAGCTGCCCCACTTGGCGTTGATGGCCGCAGCCAGCGCGCCGGAGGGCTCACCGCCACCCTGGGGTGCCATGCAGTTCCAGAAGAAGGTGTGGTTCCAGATCTGGGCGGCGTTGTTGTAGATGCCGCCGCTGGACTTCTTGACGATCTCTTCGAGCGTCATGGATTCGAATTCAGTGCCCTTTTGCAGGTTGTTGAGGTTCACCACATAGGCGTTGTGGTGCTTGCCGTGGTGGTACTCCAGGGTTTCCTGGCTGTAGTGCGGCGCCAGGGCGTCGATGGCGTAAGGCAGCGGGGGAAGGGTATGTTCCATGGTGGTTTCCTCGTGGTTTGAAATTCTGGGATGCCATCTGCACCGCGATCTTTCCTGAGCAATGCAGTCGGACACAGCACAAAGGGGGCATTGTAGGAAGATCAGGTGACCTGTGCAGCGTGAGGCCACACGGATCGGTGCCGAAGCGCCACAACCCGCCACTGTCCTACAGGCACCCCCGTCAGAGCAGGCGCGGCTGGGACACCGTCACATCCACCACGCCGTCGGCCAGCGTGGCGCGCAAGGCGTCGCCGGGGTGCGCCTGCCGCGCGCTGGTCACGGCCTGGCCTCCGGTATCGGTCAGCAGCGCGTACCCGCGCTGCAGCACCAGGCGCGGGTCTAGCAACTCCAGCCGCAGGGCCGCGCGGTCCAGGCGGTCCGACTGCCGCGCGGCGCAGCGCTGCAGCTTGTTGGGCAAATCGGCCTCCAGCGCTTTCTGCGTCTGCGCCAGGCGCTGCAATTTCAGGAGCACTCCATGCCGCATGCGCTGGGCCAGGCGCGCCAATTGCATCTGCTGGCGCACCACCAGGCCGGACGGGCGGCCCAGCCGCGCCGCCGCCTGGTCCAGCCGCTGGTGGCGTGCATCGAGCTGGCGCTGCACCGCGTCGCCGATGCGCTCGCCCAGCAGGCCCAGGGCGCCCAGCCACACGTCGCGGGGCTGGGCCACCAGCTCGGCGGCCGCGGTGGGCGTGGGCGCGCGCAGGTCGGCGCAGAAGTCGGCGATGGTGAAGTCCGTTTCATGCCCCACGCCGCTGACCAGCGGCACGGGGCTGCGCACGATGGTGCGGGCCAGTTGCTCGTCGTTGAAGGCCCAGAGGTCTTCGATGGAACCCCCGCCCCGCACCAGCAGGATGACGTCGATCGGCGGGTTGCGGGTCAGATCAGCCCCTGGCGCTTGTCCAGCTTGCGCCAGCAGATACAATTTTGATAGCGCCGCCACCAGCGACGCCGGTGCGGCGCCCCCTTGCACCTGCGCGGGCACCAGCACCACCGGGATGTGCGGCACGCGCCGGCGCAAGGCGGTGACGACGTCGTGCAGGGCCGCCGCCCCCGTGGAGGTGACCAGGCCGATGCCGCGCGGCTGCAGGGGCAGCGGACGCTTGCGGTCGCCGCTGAAAAGGCCTTCGGCCTCCAGTTGGGCCTTCAGGCGCAGGAACTGCTCGAACAGCGCCCCCTGCCCCGCCCGCTGCATGCTTTCCACGATGAACTGCAGGTCGCCACGCGCTTCGTACACGCCAAGACGGCCGCGCACTTCCACCAATTCGCCATCGCGTGGAGAAAAGTCAAGCAGGCTGGCCGCGCGGCGAAACATGGCACAGCGCAACTGGCCATTCGCGTCCTTGACCGAGAAGTAGCAATGACCGCTGGAAGCGCGCGAGAAGCCCGTGATCTCCCCGCGCACCGCGACAGGATTGAACCGCGCCTCCAGCGCATCAGCAATGGCGCGGCATAGCGCGCCAACTTCCCAAACGCGCGGCGCCGCCGCGAGGCCCGGGCGCTCAAACATGAGATACGGCGGGCTTCCGCGGCGCGCTCCAGGGGCGAGTACTCCACAGAACCGCCCGAGCGACCCAGGACGGCAGCGCGCCCGGCAAAACTGGCCGCAAAACACGGTTGCACGTGCAAGTTATTGATTTATATGATTTTTTCACTGCGCAATTTTTCATCAATCTGTTGCAAGCACGGCGGGACGCCACTTTGCGCGGCGCACGAACCGGGTTTCCCACAAAGTTATCCACAGTTTTTGTGGGTGACACCGCCGATGCGGTGGCCACCCGGCAAGGTAACTGTTTGTGACGCGGAGACGGCAGGAAGCTGGGCCATAATCGCCGATTGCTTTCATCTGCGCGGAGAGAGATTTGCTGTCCATCATACAAGCCGCAGGCTGGCCGATCTGGCCCCTGATTGCGTGTTCCATCCTGGGAATGGCGCTGATTTTCGAACGGTTCGTGGCCCTCAAGACGGCCCGCGTCGCTCCTCCGAAATTGCTCGATGAAGCCATCACGGTGTCCTCCAAGGCCGTGCCCACCCCCGACGTGGTGAACCAGCTCGCGCAGAACTCCGCCCTGGGCGAGGTGCTCGCCAGCGGCCTGCGCACCCTCAACAGCAACCCCCAGTGCAGCGAGACCGACCTGCGCTCGGCCATGGAAGGCGCCGGCCGGGCCGTGGCCCACCGGCTGGAGAAGTACCTCGCGGCGCTGGCCACCATCGCATCGGCCGCGCCCCTGCTGGGCCTGCTGGGGACCGTGATCGGCATGATCGAGATCTTCGGCTCGCAGGCCGGCAGCGGCGGCGTGGGCCAGGCCATGGGCGGCGGCAACCCCGCGCAGCTGGCGCATGGCATCTCGGTGGCGCTGTACAACACGGCCTTCGGCCTGATCGTGGCGATCCCGGCGCTGATCTTCTGGCGCTACTTCCGCGCCCGCGTCGATGCCTATCTGCTCACGCTGGAGCTGGCTTCCGAGCAGTTCGTCCGCCACATCCTGCGCCTGAGGAAGAAGTGAACTCCCCCCTGAGGCGCGGCCGCGCCCTTCCCTGCTTCTCGCAGCGCCATGCACCGCGGGCAGGGGAACGCCGCCCGTGCGGTGGGGCGGCCCTTGCGCCACGCCCGCCCGCGTTGAGGCCGCCGGTTTCCAAACTTCGCGGGCAACGCGTACCGCCCATTAGATCGTCGACATGAATTTTCGCCCCCGCGCCAAGGAAGAGCCGGAGATCAACCTGATCCCGTTCATCGACGTGCTGCTGGTGATCCTCATCTTCCTGATGCTGACCACCACCTACAGCAAGTTCACGGAGCTGCAGCTCACCCTGCCGGTGGCCGACGCCGAGCAGCAGCGCGACCACCCCAAGGAAGTGATCGTCTCGGTGGCCGCCGACGGCCGCTATGCCGTCAACAAGAACGGCGTGGACGGAAAGAGCGTGGACGCCATCGCGCAGGCCCTGCGCGGCGCCGCCACCGCCGGGCGCGACAGTGTCGTGATCATCAGCGCCGACGCCATGTCGCCGCACCAGTCCGTGGTCTCGGTGATGGAGGCGGCGCGCCGCGTGGGCCTCACGCAGATCACGTTTGCCACGCAGTCGTCGGCCGCGGCGCGCAGCACCGGCCGCTGACACGGCATGGCTGGCCCCGGGCCGCAGCCGCCCCCCCGGTCCGCGGCGCGCGGCGGCGCCCCTTCCCCGGCCTCCGGGCTGCAGAAGATCTGGCAGGCACGCGGCCCGGCCGCCTGGGCGCTGTGGCCCGTCTCCCTGCTGTACCGGGCGCTGGTGGCCCTGCGCCGGGGGCTTTACCGCGCTGGCGTGCTCAAGGCCGAACACCCGGGCCGTCCCGTCGTCGTGGTGGGCAATGTGATCGCCGGAGGCGCCGGAAAGACGCCCGTGGTCATCGCCGTGGTGAAACACCTGCAGGCTCGCGGCCTGCGCCCCGGGGTGATCTCGCGCGGCTATGGCCGCAGCACCACCGATTGCCGGGCGGTGGCGCCCGACAGCCCCGCCCGCGAGGTGGGCGATGAGCCCGCGCTGATCGCGCGCAGCTGCGGGGTGCCGGTTTTCGTCGCGCCGCGCCGCATCGCCGCGGCCCGCGCCCTGCTGGCGGCGCACCCGCACACCGACGTGATCGTCTGCGACGACGGGCTGCAGCACCTGGCCCTGGCGCGCGATGTGGAGGTTTGCATCTTCAACGACCAGGGCGTCGGCAACGGCTTCCTCCTGCCTGCGGGCCCGCTGCGCGAGCCCTGGCCGCGGCCGGTGGACCTGGTGCTCCATGCGGGTGGCGTGCCGCCCCGGGGAGACTTCGAGGCCTATGCGCTGCAACGGCGCCTGGCCCCCTGGGCCGTGCGCTCGGACGGCACCCGCGTGCCCTTATCCAGCCTGCGGGGGCAGCCTTTGCACGCGGTGGCGGCCGTCGCACGCCCCGGGGACTTCTTTGCGATGCTGCAGGCCCAGGCGTTGCAACTGGCGCACGCGCAGGCCCTGCCGGATCACTATGATTTTGATAGCTGGAACCGCTCACCAGATAACCACTACACGCTGATCTGCACTGAAAAAGATGCCGTCAAGCTGTGGCCCCGCCACCCGGACGCACTGGCCGTGCCCCTGCAACTGCACATGGATCCAGCCTTTTTCGCGGCCCTGGATGCGCGCCTGCCGGCACCGGGTGGTCTTTAGCGCGCACCGGCGGTCCCGCGGGGCTGGCCGCCGCTATCATCGCTGCCTGCCCGAACGAACCTCCCGGAAGCACCGCCACCATGGATCCCAAACTGCTTGAACTGCTGGTCTGCCCTGTCACCAAAGGCCCGCTGACCTACGACCGCGAGGCGCAGGAACTTGTCTCCCGCAGCGCGCGGCTGGCCTACCCGGTGCGCGACGGCATCCCGGTGCTGCTCGAAAACGAAGCCCGCACGCTCACCGACGAGGAACTGGAGCAGTGAGCGCTGTGCCCGCCCCCGGCGCCGTGGCACCGGACAGCCGCTTCACGGTGCTGATCCCGGCCCGCATGGCATCGAGCCGGCTGCCCGACAAACCCCTGGCCGATATCGCCGGCCTGCCCATGGTGGTGCGGGTCGCCCGCCGCGCGGCCCAGAGCGCCGCCACCCGGGTCGTGGTGGCCGCCGACGACAGCCGCATCCTGCAGGCCTGCGCGGCCCACGGCGTGGAGGCGATCCTGACCCGCGCCGACCATGCCAGCGGCAGCGACCGGCTGGCAGAGGCCTGCGTCCAGCTGGGGCTGGATGGCGCCGACATCGTCGTCAACGTGCAGGGGGATGAACCCCTGATGGACCCCGGCCTCATCCATGCCGTGGCGCAACTGCTGCCGGCCCGCCCCGAGGCCAGCATGGGCACGGCCGCGCACGCCATTGCGTCGCAAGCCGACTACGCCAACCCCAACGTGGTGAAGGTGGTGCTGGACGCGCGGGGCCTGGCGCACTACTTCAGCCGGGCGCCCATCCCCTTCGCCCGCGACCATGCCGCAACGCCCTGGTGGCAAGGCGCCGCCCAGGCGGCCGCACCCGGCGTCGCCGCCCTGGCGGGGTTCGCGCCTTTGCGGCATGTGGGCATCTACAGCTATCGTGCCGGCTTCCTGCGGGAATTTCCGGCGCTGGCGCCAGCCCCCACCGAAGCCGTGGAAGCGCTGGAGCAGCTGCGCGCGCTGTGGCACGGCCACCGCATCGCGGTGCACCTGGCCAGCACCGCCCCGGGGCCTGGCGTGGACACCCCCGAGGATCTGGAGCGGGTCCGCAGCCTTTTCCGCTGACGGACGGCCCGGCGGCCCCGTGGCGCGGGGACCTGCCCGCACCACCGTGCAGGGCACTATCCGCACCGCGACACCCTGGCCGCCGCGCGGTACGGCGTGTAAGTCAGCGCAAGGTGGTCGCATGCTATCCTCGCCCGCAACGAGAGCACCGCATCCCGGGCGCACAGAACGGCTTCAGGCGCCCTTCGAACGTCCCCGCCAGCGGCGCCAACCGATTTCTAACCTTCGAGGACTTCCATGAGACTGATTCTGTTGGGCGCGCCTGGCGCCGGAAAGGGCACGCAAGCCACGTTCATCTGCCAGAAATACGGCATCCCGCAAATCTCCACCGGCGACATGCTGCGGGCGGCGGTGAAGGCGGGCACGCCCTTGGGCCTGCAGGCCAAGGCCGTGATGGATTCGGGTGCCCTGGTCAGCGACGACATCATCATCGGTCTCGTGAAGGAACGCATCACGCAGGCGGACTGCGCCAACGGCTTCCTGTTCGACGGCTTTCCCCGCACCATTCCCCAGGCCGACGCCATGAAGGCGGCGGGCGTCAAGCTCGACTACGTGCTCGAAATCGATGTGCCTTTTGACGCCATCATCGAACGCATGAGCGGCCGCCGCTCGCACCCTGCCAGCGGCCGCACCTACCACGTCAAGTTCAACCCCCCCAAGGTGGAAGGCAAGGACGACCTGACGGGCGAGGAACTGATCCAGCGCGAAGACGACAAGGAAGAAACCGTCAAGAAGCGCCTGCAGGTCTACAGCGACCAGACGCGCCCCCTGGTGGACTACTACAGCAGCTGGGCCCAGGCCGAGCCCGACGCCGCCCCCAAGTACCGCGCCATCAGCGGCACGGGCAGCGTGGAAGAAATCACCGCGCGCGCGCTCCAGGCGCTGGCCAGCTGAGCGCGAGGGTCACGCCCCAGGACCAGCGACGCCATGGGGCACCAGGGCGTCGCTTTTCTTTTGGGAGGTGCCGGTGGCCCCGTCAGGCGCGCCGTGGCACCAGCGGGCCAGACCCTCATGGCCCCGGCCTTGCCACCCATCCTGGTTTTGTTCAGGCCGGACTGGAGCGCAGGCCGTAGGCCTTGCCGTCCACGAAAAGGTATTCCGCGCGCAGCACCGCATCGCCCTTCTCATCGCGCAGGGTGAAGCCCACCACCGACAGGTCCGTGCCGGGCTTGATCTCCTGCACCTGCCAGGCCTGCATGCGTGTCAGGGGCGCCAGCTCGATCTCCCAGCGGCGGTCCTTGCGGGTGGGCAGCACCGCCTTGGCCAGCAAGGCCTTGCCGTCCACGGGCGAGGCCTGGGCGGGCACCGCGCGCTGCGCCAGGTCCGCGGGAAGCCGCAGCTGCGCGGGAAGCTCCAGCTCCAGCTCGGCATGGGGGTTTTGCCAGCGCACCTTGCGCACCGTGCCTTCCAGATAGATGGGGCGCTCGGCATCAAAACTGCTCCAGCCATGGTGGGCGCGCGCCCAGAGCGGAACCATCGCAGTGGCCAGGAGCAGGCGGCGGCGTTGCAGACTCATCGGTTCTCTCCTTGTCAGGTCACAGATAGGCGATCCAGCGGCCACAGACCACCACGGCCAGCCAGATCAGCGTGGACGCCAGCATCTGCACCCGGGCCAGGGCGTCCAGGCGCGCCAGCGATCCACGCCCATGGAACCACGCGGCGTTGCAGCCCGCAAGCATTAACAGCAGCATCTTCAAGGTGAATGCGCGGCTGGCGAGCAGCTCGGAAGGCTGGGTGGCGAACATCAGCAGGCCCGATGCCGCCGCCAGGCCAAAGCCGCACAATGCCAGCGACAGGCTGAGCCGCGCAAGGTCCTTGACGGGCAGCGCCGCCCCCCGGCCAAACACGCGCAACTCCAGCAGCACCAGGTTGCCCAACAGCAGGGCAATGCCAACGATGTGCACCACTTCCAGCGCCGGGTAGGCCCAGGCGTGTGTCTTGAGGGCTGCAAACAACACCGGACAGCCTTCGCGCTCAGCGCATCAGGTCCAGCATCAGCGAGATCCGGGCCTTCAGGGGCGGCAGCCCGCCGGAATCAGGCAGCAGGTCACCAGGCTTGGGCAGCACCCGCCCCTCGGCGCAGCGCGTGGACCGGGCCACCCGCACGCCCACCTCCTGCGCGCGCAGCAATGCGGCTTCCAGAAGGTGGTGGATGGTGCCGTTGCCGGTGCATGCCACCACCAGCCCCTGGACGCCGTCACGCACCAGCGCATCCACCATGGCGCCCGTGGCGCCCGCGTGGCTCATGATCACCTCCACGCGGGGCCAGGCCGCTGCATTTGCTATATTTTGCAGAGCACCCCACGCATGCTTGGCGGGCGGTATCGGCCAATCCTGCGCAAGGCGAATGGCGCCCTCCTCCACCCACCCCAAAGGCCCGGCCTCGCCCGAACTGAGCGCATGGACACGGTACGGATGCACCTTCTGGACCTGCTGTGCGCCGTGGACCTCGCCAGCGGCCACTGCGAGCACGCCGCGGGCACCCGCAGCCACCGCGACCGCCACGGCATCCAGGAGATTTTGCGGCCCGTCGGGCGTGAGCGCCGTGGCCGGGCGCATGGCACAGGTCAGCACCACGGGTTTCAGCCGGGTATCCAGCACCTGGTTCAGGAACCAGGCCGTCTCCTCCAGCGTATCGGTGCCGTGGGTGATGACCACCCCGCGCACGGAGGCGTCCTGGAGGTGGTGGGCGCAGCGCAGCGCCAGGGCCTGCCACACCCCGCCATCCATGTCCTTGCTGTCGATCTGAGCCACCTGCTCCGCCACGAGCATGCCACCGGCCGCCTCCTGCAATCCGGGGACCGCTACCAGCAGCTGCTCCACCCCGACCTGCGCGGCGGTGTACCCGATGTTGTCGCCCGCCTGTGCCGACGTGCCGGCAATGGTTCCTCCAGTGCCCAAAACCACAATTTTTTGCCCACTCACTTGCATACTCCGAAAAACTGGTGAAAAATACAGTTACTGGATTAAAAAACAGTTGTCCGTCACTGTAGCCGCCTCCACCGGAAACCACCATGCTCGACAACCCGAAACTCACGGCCCGCCAGCAACAGATCCTGGACCTCATCCAGACCGCCATTGCACGCACAGGGGCGCCTCCCACCCGCGCCGAAATCGCGGCTGAACTGGGCTTCAAGTCGGCCAATGCGGCAGAAGAACATCTGCAGGCCCTCGCACGCAAGGGCGTGATCGAACTGGTGAGCGGCACATCGCGGGGCATCCGGTTGCGCAGCGACACGCTGCGCTCCATCAATGCAGCGCGCGGCAGCCAGTTCCACCTGCCCATTCCCGGGCTCTCCCAGCTGGTCCTGCCCCTGGTGGGGCGTGTGGCGGCGGGTTCGCCCATTCTCGCGCAGGAACACGTCGACCAGACCTACAGCGTGGAAAACAGCCTGTTCCAGCACAAGCCCGACTACCTGCTCAAGGTGCGTGGCATGTCCATGCGCGATGCCGGCATCATGGATGGCGACCTGCTGGCCGTGCAGTCCACCCGCGAGGCGCGCAACGGCCAGATCATCGTGGCCCGCCTGGGAGACGACGTGACGGTCAAGCGCCTGCGGCGCACCGCCACGGCCATCGAGCTGCTGCCTGAAAACCCGGACTACCCGGTCATCGTGGTACAGCCTGGCGAACCTTTCGAAATCGAAGGTCTCGCGGTAGGCCTCATTCGCAACACCATGCTGATGTAGCCGGTCCCGGCTGCTGGTCCATTCACTACCGCATTGCAGGTGGCGGGCGTTTGGTGTGCCGGGCAAACCGGCACGCCAGCCCTGCGGTGCGGGTTCAATTTGCAATCCTGCCTATGTCCAACCCCCGACCTTCGGAGTTTTCACATGGGAATTGCCTTGACCACCTTTTCCGCCTTCTCCGTGCCGCTGCGCTCGCTGACGCGCTGGTTTCACTCGACCGCCGCGCTCGCGATGCCGTCTGCGGCAGGTTCGCCCCCACCCCGTTCCCACCACGATGGCACGGACCGCAGCGACGGCCGGGGCACGGCCGGCTCCAGGAGCATCCACCGCCCGCAGGGTCTCCCTGGCCCACGTCCGCTGCGCGGCAACTGGCCCTTCACGGTCAACACGCCCCAGACGCCCCCCGCCGAAGGCCCCGGGCGGCAGGCCGCCACCCGCAGAGCACCGCCCGCGATGCCGGTACCGCCCGCAGGAAGCCGCAGCGCCTGCGCAGCACCGCGGCCCACCGATGGATCGGGCCGCCGGACCGCCAAGGTCTTGCGCAGGATCTCAGCCCCCGGCACAGGCCGGCTGGTGATCGCCGGCAGGATGGCCGACGTGTGCGCGGAACTGGACCGCATGGTGGCCTGCGAGGGAGCCCTTCAGGCCTCTTGAGACCAAGATACTTCCTTCATCACGGGCCAACGGCGCCAACGGCACGGTCCTCGTTGGCGTGTGGCGTTCCTTCTCGAAAGAGATGGATCTGCGGGCGTGAGAAAAACGGCCGGGGAGCGATGGCACGGCCCCGCCCCGTCCTGCCATGGGCGGCAGCGTTTTGCGGGATGCGCCAACACTCCGTCACCAAAAGCCTCGTACTTTGATGCCCCAGGACGGCGGCCCGGTGAATGCCGGTTGCGCCACCAAGGCACAATATCGGGATGAACATTGTGATCCTCGACGACTACCAGGACGCAGTCCGCAAGCTGCACTGCGCATCCCGGCTCGACGCGTACACCGCCAAGGTCTACACCAACACCGTCAAAGGACTTGGGCAGCTTTCTGTCCGCTTGAAGGATGCCGACATCATCGTTCTGGTGCGGGAGCGCACACAGATCACGCGCCAACTGGTGGAAAAGCTTCCCCGCCTCAAACTGATCGCGCAAACCGGCAAGATCGGCAGTCACATCGACGTGACGGCGTGCACGGAGCGGGGCATTGCCGTGGCCGAGGGCATAGGGTCCCCGGTGGCCCCGGCCGAACTGACCTGGGCCCTCGTGATGGCAGCCATGCGCAGGCTGCCGCAGTACATCGCCAACCTCAAGCACGGCGCCTGGCAGCAGTCCGGGCTGAAGACCGCATCCATGCCCGCCAACTTCGGCCTTGGCAACGTGCTGCGCGGCAAAACGCTGGGCATCTGGGGATATGGCCGCATCGGACAGCTCGTGGCTGGCTACGGACGCGCTTTCGGCATGAACGTGCGCATCTGGGGCCGCGAAGCGTCCCGCGCCCAGGCCTTGACGGACGGCTACCAGGCCGCGACCACGCGCGAGGAGTTCTTCTCGCAGTGTGACGTGATCTCGCTGCACCTGCGCCTCAACGATGAAACGCGCGGCATCGTCTCGCTGGAAGACCTGTCTTGCATGAAGCCCACCTCCCTTCTCGTCAACACATCGCGGGCCGAATTGATCGAGCCCGACGCGCTGATCGCAGCGTTGAACCGGGGCCGTCCCGGCATGGCGGCGGTCGATGTGTTCGAGAGCGAACCCATCCTTCAGGGCCACGCCTTGCTGCGGCTGGAGAATTGCATCTGCACGCCCCACATTGGCTATGTCGAGCAGGACAGCTATGAGCTGTACTTTGGCGCGGCATTCGACAACGTGGTGAATTTCATCAAGGGCACGCCCACCAATATCGTGAATCCAGGCTCGCTTCAGGTAAGACGCTAGCCAGCAGGGCAACAACCGGGCCGCTTGCGCCATCGACGGCGCGGGTGCCCAATAAAAAAGGCTTCCCGAGGGAAGCCTTTTTTTGAGCCCTGCAGGGCACAGGGGCCCTGCAGCGCGGTACCGCGCTGACTAATTACAGCGGGGTCTTCTTGCCGTCCTTGTAGACGTACAGGGTGATGGCGGGGTTCTTCATTTCGCCGTTGGGTTCGAAGGCGATGGTGGAGGTCACACCCTTGAAGCTGGCCTTGGCCAGTTCGTTCACGTACACCTTGGGGTCCACGGAGTTGGCACGCTTCATGGCGTCCACCAGCAGGAACGTGGCGTCATAGGTGTAGGGGCTGTACACCTGGAACTGGTTGGGGTACTTGGCGTCGTACTTGGCCTTCCAGGCCGTGCCGCCAGGCATCTTGGCCAGCGAAGAACCGCCTTCGGCACAGATCACGTTACCCAGGGTCTTGGCACCGGCGGCCAGCTTGGCGATTTCCGACGTGCAGACGCCATCACCACCAAAGTACTTCACGTTGCCCATGCCCAGCTGTTCCATCTGGCGCAGCATGGGGCCGGCTTGTGGGTCCATGCCGCCGTAGAACACGGCATCAGGGTTCTTGGACTTGATGGCGGTCAGGATGGCCATGAAGTCGGTGGCCTTGTCGGTCGTGAACTGCTCGTCCACCACCTTCATGCCCTTGGCCGTGGCCGTCTTCTTGAACACGTCTGCCACGCCTTGGCCGTAAGCGGTACGGTCGTCGATGATGGCAACGGTCTTGAGCTTGAGCGTGTCGACCGCGTAGAAAGCCAAGCCAGCGCCCAGGGCGTTGTCGTTGGCGATGATGCGGAAGGTGGTCTTGTAGCCTGGCTTGGTCAGGTTGGGGTTGGTCGCAGCGCCCGTCACCATCGGAATGCCGCAGTCGTTGTAGACCTTGGATGCTGGGATGGTGGTACCGGAGTTGAGGTGACCGACAACGCCTGCGACCTTGGAGTCGCACAGCTTTTGTGCAGCGGCCGTGCCCTGCTTTGGATCGGCTGCATCGTCTTCGGCCTGCAGTTCGAACTTGATCTTCTTGCCGCCGATGGTGACGCCTTGAGCGTTCAGCTCTTCAATGGCCATGCGGGCGCCATTTTCGTTGTCCTTGCCGTAGTGGGCTTGGGCACCGGAAACCGGAGCCACGTGGCCGATCTTGACCACCTGCTCTTGTGCAGAGGCCACACCAGCAGCAGCCGCGATAGCAGCAACCACGGTCAGTTTCAACTTCAATTGCATATCAATCTCCAGTAAAGATAAACGCTGAGAATATTCTTGTGTCTCAACGCAGGCGAACATATCGCAATTTACGGGCCAGATCATTAGGGAACACGATTAAAAGCGAGAGAAACCACAGGGGAATACCCTGTCATCCCTTTGGCACCGAGGACGTCCCGCTGGCCAGCTCATCCGCCACCGCCTCGTACACAGCGTGCCGGACCACCGATTCAATTTCTTCGCGCAGCCGTGGCAGCACCGATCGTGTCTGCTCCTGCACCACCGTGGCGATCGCTTCGCGCAAACGTTGATCCAGCACAACGTCCACGCGCTGCATGACCCTGTGCACCATGTATTCCTCCATGCCCTCCGGCAATGGTCGGGTCAGCGCAACCGGACTCACGGCCCCCACGGACACGGGCGGCGCCACGGTGCCCGCTGCCGGAGCATTGCGGGCCGGCGCGGGCACGATGCCCGGCGGAGCGGCGGGCCTTGGCGGGGCCACGGCGGGCCGATGGGCGCCATGCACGAAGGAACCCGGTGGCTGCGCCGCCTGGTGCACGGCGTTCGCCGCCGGCCGCGCCTCGGGCAGCATGGAGGGATGCATGACCGTGGTGCGCGATGGTGCAGCGGCCGCGGCCTGCGATGGAGCGGAATCCGGCGCCCGCACCACTTCGGTGAGGGTGGGGACAAAGCGCGGAGGCGTCTTGGGGGGCAGCGCCATCAGCCGGCTTTCAGCACCAGGTCGTGGCGGGTGATCTCATACCCGCGCGAGGCATAGTGGCGCCAGCGCGACCTCGCCTCGCCGCGATCGGCCTCATCCTGCGCGCTCACCACCTCGACCAGGCGATCAAACCGGCCAAACCCTTCCGGCACTTCGGCGTGCAGGTTCAACAGCACCTCGTGGTGCGCGGCGGAACGCGCGTCGGCCGTCAGCAGCACGGGCGATGCATGGACCAGTTCTTCGTCGGCACCGCCCAGGCAATGGGCCACAAAATCCAGCGGCGCCAGCACCCAGAGCATGCGGTCCAGCACCGCCAGCGTCTCGGCCGGTGCTGCAATCACCAGCCGTGCACCGCTGCGCTGCACCTTGCGCGCAAAGCGGCATGCATAGGCCAGCTTGTCCGGCGCATTGAAGTGAAACGCGACCTCGGTCATGGCGAGATCAGCCGAGCTTGGCGCGCGGCGCCTTCACCGTCGCCGGCCTGGGGGAGGCCGCACGCGCGGCCGAAGAGGCCTTGGAGGCGGGCTTGGTGTTGGCCGCCTGCCCCAGAAGGTAATGCACCAGCAGCCCGACCGGCCGCCCCGTGGCCCCCTTGGCGGCCCCACCCTTCCAGGCCGTCCCCGCGATATCCAGATGGGCCCAGGGCAGGTCACCCACATATTTCTGCAGGAACTTGGCCGCGGTGATGGAACCGCCCGCGCGGCCCGCCACGTTCCCCATGTCCGCGAAATTGCTTTTGAGGCCATCCGCGTAATCGTCGTCCAGCGGCATGCGCCAGCAGGGGTCCTGCGCGGACTCCCCGGCCTCCTGCAGCGCGGCTGCGAGGGAATCGTTGTTGGCAAACAGCCCGCTGCGCACGCCACCCAGCGCAATCACGCACGCGCCGGTCAACGTGGCGATGTCCACCACGGCGGCGGGCTTGAAGCGGGACGCATAAGTGAGCGCATCACAGAGCACCAGCCGGCCTTCGGCGTCGGTGTTGAGGATCTCGATGGTCTGGCCGCTCATGCTCGTGACCACGTCGCCGGGCTTGACAGCACGGCCGTCGGGCATGTTCTCGCAGGCGGGGATCAGCCCCACCACGTTGATGGCGGGTTGCAGCTCGCCCAGCGCGCGGAACGTTCCCAGCACGCTGGCGGCGCCGCACATGTCGAACTTCATCTCGTCCATCTCCGGCGCGGGCTTGATCGAGATGCCCCCCGTGTCGAACGTGATGCCCTTGCCCACCAGCACGACAGGCGCCTGGTCCTTGGCCGCGCCGCTGTAGCGCAGCTCGATGAACCGCAAAGGCTCCTCGGACCCCCTCGCCACGGCGAGGAAGGCGCCCATTCCCAGGCGGGCCACCTCGGCCGGGCCATGGACCTTGCACTGGATGCGGGGCAGCTTGGCCAGTGTCTTGGCCGCATCGGCGAGCAGGCTGGGCGTGGCGTGGTTGGCGGGGCGGTTGCCCCATTCCCGCGCGAACTCGACCCCGGCGACCAGTGCCACGCCGGCATCGAAATCCTCGCGCACCTCGGGGACGCTGTGCACGCCCACCACGCAGCGGTTCAGGCTGCGCGCCTCCACCTTTGTCTTGGTGGTCGTATAGACGTAGCTCGCTTCGGCCACGGCCTGCACGGCGGCACTGACGGCCGCTGGCTGCGCAGCACCCGCAAAACAGAGCGCCACCCGCTTGGTCTGCGGCGCCTTGATGGCCGATCCCACCGCCTGCAGGGCCTGGCGCGTGGCGCGGGCCGCGCCGTCGCCCTGCCCGACCAGAACCACCCGGCGGGCGGCAACGGCAGGCACCTGGTACAGCTGCAGGTGCTTGCCTGCCTTGGTGGACAGATCTCCGTTCTTGAGCGCCAGCGCCGCCAGGGCAGACAGCGCATCCTTGCCGGGCTTGAAGCCCTCGGGAAGCAGGACGACCAGCAGGTCGCATTTTTCCGAAGCTGCCGCAGCAAGGTCAAGGGTCTTGAGATCAAAGTTCATAATCGGTGTTTTCCTTTTGAGCGTGCTATGCACTTTGACATGCACGCAAAAGTGCATAGCGCGCTCCTAGCCAATGTTATTCGATTCATCCATCCGCAAGGAGCTGGCGCGCAGCTTCGGCGCGACCCTCGTGGTGCTGGTGACCGTGGTCATGACCATGATGCTCATCCGCACCCTGGGCCAGGCATCGCGGGGCAGCGTGAGCCCTTCCGATGTCATGCTGGTCATGGGGTTCACGGTGCTGGGCCAGTTGCCCACCATCCTGAGCCTGAGCCTCTTCATCGCCGTGGTCGGGACGCTGTCGCGCATGTACCGAGACAGTGAAATGGTCATCTGGTTCGCCAGCGGCCGCGGCCTGGTCAGCCTGCTGCGGCCCTTGCTGCGTTTTGCCTGGCCGGTGATGGTCATCATCGCCGTGCTGTCGCTGCTGGTCTGGCCCTGGGCCAATTCCCAGATCCAGGAACTCAAGACGCGCTATGAACAGCGCAGCGACATCGACCGCATCGCACCCGGCGAGTTCCAGGAATCCTCCAATGGCAGCCGGGTGTTCTTCATCGACAAGGACAGCCCGGACACCCAGGCCGGCAACAACATCTTCATCGCCGCCACCGACGGTGCCCGCGAATCCGTCACCTCCGCGCGCAGCGCCCGGCTGGAGACACGGGGCGGCGAGCGCATGGCCGTGCTGAGCGAGGGCCAGCGGCTGGAGACCTCACGCGACAAACCCGGCGTGAAAATCAGCGAGTTCGTCGAATACGGCACCCGCATTGGCTCCGCGCCCGCGGGCTCGGCCGAAGAGCTCTCCGTCAAGACCCGCGCCACGCACGAGCTGCTCATGCAGCCCCTGCCCGCCTACAGGGCCGAGCTGGGCTGGCGCCTGGGGCTGGCGCTGGCGGCGCTCAACTTCGTGGTGCTGGGGCTGGCCGTGGCCAGCGTCAACCCGCGCGCCGCGCGCAGCACCAGCCTGGTGTTCGCGCTCTTTGCCTTCATCGTGTACTACAACCTCATGACGCTGGGGCAAAGCTGGGTGGGCGCAGGCCGGCTCGGCCTGGTGAGCTTCATGGTGCTGCTGCACGGCGGCATGCTGCTCATGTCGCTGCTGGTACTGGCCGCGCGCCACAACCACTGGACGCTGCGGCGGCTTTGGCAGCCCACGCCGCCAGGGAGCCCCGCATGAAAACCATCCGCCGCCTGATCCACCGCGAAGCCCTGTTCGCGGTCGCTTTCGTCACCGCCGGGTTTCTGGCGCTGTTCTTCTTCTTTGACCTGGTGGACGAACTGCGCTGGGTGGGCCGCACCGGCGCCGAGGGTTACCAGCTCTCGCACGCGTTCCTGTTCGTGGTGCTGAGCATTCCCAGCCACCTGTACGAGCTGCTGCCCATCACGGTGCTCATCGGCACCATCTTCGTGATGGCGCGACTCGCCCAAAGCTCCGAGTTCACCATCATGCGCACGAGCGGCATGGGCCCCTGGCGTGCCTTGCGCACGCTGGTGGCACTGGGCGGCTTCTTCGTGCTTCTGACCTTCGCCGTGGGCGACTACATCGCGCCGCTGACCGACCGCGCCGCCCAGCTGGTCAAGGTGCGGTACCTCGGGCGCCTGACCACGGGCGCCACCGGCGCCTGGCTCAAGGAGCGCCAGGACGACCACTCCTATGCGGTGAACGTGCGCGCGCTCACGACCAACGGCGGCATGCTGGACGTGCGCATCTTCGAGTTCGATGCCAAGGGCCGGCTGGCATCGCAGACACGGGCGGCGGCGGGCCAGTTTGGGCCGGATGGCGCGTGGAATCTGGAGAAGGTGCAGCGCAGCCGCTTCGAGCAGCGCAGCGGCGACGAAGCGCGCGTGGAGCACCTGGATGCCCCCACCCTGCAATGGTCCACCCGCATCAGCGCCGACATGGTGGCCGCCTCGCTGCTCAAACCCGACCGCATGGCCACCATCGACCTGTTCCAGTACATCCGCCACCTCGACGCCAACGGCCAGTCCGCCCAGCGCTACGAGATCGAGTTCTGGCGCAAGGTGTTCTATCCCCTCAGCTGCCTGGTGATGGTGGTGCTGGCCCTGCCTTTTGCCTACCTGCACTTCCGCTCGGGCGGCATCGCGGGCTATGTGTTTGGCGGCGTCATGGCCGGCATCAGCTTCTTCCTGCTGAACAACGTGTTTGGCTATGCGGGCAACCTGCAGAACTGGTCGCCGTGGCTCACTGCGGCCGCGCCCGGGCTGATCTACTCCGTGCTTTCGCTCGCGGCTTTTGGATGGCTGGTGCTCCGGCGCTAGCTGTGATGTCTCAATAGGTTGTTCATCCGTCTCGGATTTGGGAAGCTGTGGTTACCAGGCCAAGCCACTCAAG